>JBJXEK010000028.1:0-4817 GCA_046155055.1 Novosphingobium sp.
TTTCGCGCGATCGATTTCGCCTCATCGAGCCATATGGCCGTCGCGGTCCGCTATTTCCGCAACAACCCTTGGGAACGGCTGCGGCGCATGGCATCCGCCATGCCGAGCACGCCGCTGCAGTTCATCACCACCGGCCTGCGCTTCATTGCCTGGCAGCAGGCGGACCCGGAGTTCATGCGGCTCGTCTACCGTGCGCTGCAAGTTAACGGCGTCGGCCGCTTCGTGCTGCTCGATCCGATGCACGAGGTGCCCGCGGTGATCGAGGCCGCGCGGCTCGTGAAGGAAGAGGGCGACGCGGAGGTGATGTGCGCGCTCACGTTCACGCTGTCCGAAGTCCACACCGACCAGTTCTATGCCGATTTCGCGCGCGCCGTAGGCCAAAGCGCTGACATCGACCTGTTCTACATCAAGGATCCCTCGGGCCTGCTTTCGATTGATCGGGTGCGCACACTGGTGCCTGCCGTGCGCGCGGCCATCGGCAATCGCCCGCTCGAAATCCACGCGCACACGACCATCGGTCAAGGCATGTTGTCCAGCCTTGAAGCGGCGAAGCTGGGCATTTCGGCGATCCATGTCGGCGTCGGCCCGGGGGGCGATGGCTCCTCCTTACCCGAGGCGAACCGCATGCTCGCCAATCTGGAGGAAGCGGGCCACACCGTCGAGATCGACCGTGCGGCGCTCGCTCGGCTTACTTCCTATTGGAACCGTGTCGTACTGGCCGAGAATCTGCCGGCCGGACGCCCCCAGAACTTCGACGCCAGCTTCCTGCGCCATCAGATCGCGGGCGGGGTGATGACCACAACCGCGCGCCAACTGGAAGAACTGGGCCTCGCCGACCGCCTCCCAGCCGTGATCGCCGAGACCGAGCAGGTCCGCGCCGAGCTTGGCTATCCAATCATGGTCACGCCGTTTCCGCAGATGGTCATGAGCCAGGCGCTGTTCAACGTGATCAGCGATCGCCGTTATGCGCAGGTTTCCGATCAAGTGATCCGCTATTGCCTCGGCAAGTTCGGCAAGCCGACCTCTGCCATCGATCCGGCGGTGCTCGCGGCGATCCGCGACCGGCCGCGCGCGCGCGAACTGGAAAACGAGCCCAGCTTCCCAGCGCTGGGCGATCTGCGCCGCCAGTTCGGCTATGATCTGCCCGACGAGGAATTCCTGCTGCGCGCGGTCATGCCGCCCGAGCAGGTCGACGCGATGCTCGCGGCTGGCCCCTCGCGCGCCACGTACACACCTGAGGCCGCACCGATGCTCGCGCTACTGCGCCAACTGGCGGCCAAGCCATCGGCGCGCGACATCATCATCGAGCGCGGCTCCTTCCGCCTCGCCCTCCACGCCGGAGCGAGCCTTTGACTTTTACCCAAGAGACCCGCAACCGCCTTCAGGACGCAGCGGGCTACATCTTCGATATGGATGGCACCATCGCGCTTGGTGATGCACTGAGCGGCGGGCACAATGCGCTGCCCCACGCTATTGCAGTGCTGGAAGCGCTGAAAGCGCGCGGCACGCCCTATGTCGTGTTTACGAATGGCACTGCCAAGCCGCCTGCCGCCTATGCCGCATCGCTGCGCAAGGCCGGCTTTCCGGTCGAGGACTGGCAAATGCTGACGCCGTCCTCCTCCACCGCCGATTGGCTGAAGCGGCAGGGCGTGGGCAAAGTTCGAGTGCTGGGCAATGCAGGGTGCCGCGCGCCGCTCGATGATGCCGGGCTCGAAGTTGTCGGTCCCTCCGATGCGGCCGAAGGCGTAGAAGCGGTCTATACCGGGTGGTTCCGCGAATTCGACTTTCCCGCGCTTGAGGCCGCATGCGACTCTTTATGGAAGGGTGCGCGCCTGCTCACCGCCAGCAATGTGCCGTTCTTCGCCACCGCTACTGGGCGCGCCATCGGTGCCAGCTATCCGATCAACGCGATGCTGACGGCGATGACCGGCAAGCGCCCGCGCATTCTCGGCAAGCCCTCACGCGTTGCGTTCGATACTGCCCGTCTGCTGATGGGACTGCCGCGCAGTGCATCGAAGCAGATGGTCGTTGTCGGCGATGATCCGGCACTGGAAATGCGCATGGCCAATGCGGTGGGTGCGGTGTCGGTCGGCATGGCGACGGGGATCATGGCGGGGGATGCCGTCTTGCCCGAGCGCGACCGGCCCTCGGTCCTGCTCCAGAGCCTCGAACCGCTGCTTGGCATTCTTTGATCGACCTTCAATCCGTGCCTTGCGGCTCATCGGTCATGCGCCCGGCGCGCCAGAGATAGAGCCCTGCCATCACGATGATCGATGCGCCCATAAGCCCGGTGGAATCCGGGTGCTCGTGGAAGAAAAGCCACCCGTAGAATCCGGCCATGAGCAGCTGGAAATATGTCATCGGCGCGATCGTTCCGGCCCCGGCGCGCGAGGTAGCCATATAGATCAGCACATGTGCAGTGCTGCCGGTCAACGCAATGGTCGCGCTTTTGGCGATCACGCCCAGGGGCGGCATGCCGACATGAAGTCTGGCGATACCGCTCAGATGGCCGGCCAGCGTGATGATGAGCAGAAAGAGGGTCGCCCAGATCGCAACGCTGACTTGCATGCCGAGCGCCGTGCCATGACCCAGCACTGCGCGGTTGCCGATCATGAGCAGCGACATGCCCAGCGCTGCGAACAGCGGCAGCACGGCAGCAGGACCAAGGATCACGAAATTGGGTCGCAGCACGATGAGGACGCCGGCGAAAGCGATCAGGCTGGCGATCCAGGTTGCGCGCCGCATCGGTTCACCCAGCAGCGCGGCGGCAAGCAGCGCGGTCATCACGGGACTGGTGAACGAGATCGCAGTGGCTTCGGCAATCGGCATGATCTGCAATGCCGTGAAAAACGTCGTGGCTGAAAGCGCGATGCCAAAGCCCCGGACCGCCTGCCAGCCCATCCGCTGCATGCGAAAGCCCGCCCAGCCTTCGCGCAGCAGGAGAATCGTGGCGAGCCCAACAGTACCGATCACATAGCGCAAGGCGGCAATCGCCGGTCCCGGCCACTGACCCGCCATTGATTTGACCAGGGCATCCCCGGTTGAAAGAAGCGCAAATCCGCCAAGGGCAAACAGCAGTCCGTCTCTGACCTTGTCGCGCAAATGGCCCTCCGCCGGTGCCGGCCGGATCTGGGGCAAACGCGCGCGATCGCGATGCACCCTGCCGGCAATGTGCTTGCCTCTTTGCGGCTGTTCCCCTTGCGCGCAAGTCCAGATACTGGTCACGTTCCACAATCAATGCCATTGGGACATTATCTGCGCCATTGGGCTGGGCAGGCCCCACCCGGATTAAGGCTTCTTTACGGCTTGTTTACCAAGATTTGCGTAGGACATTGCGCAGCAGGAGGCGGTTTGATGACGGATCAATTCCCGGCGAGAGAGGGCGGTTTGTCATTGCACGTGCCGGCTTTGTCGGTTGTCGTGCCCTGCTATGACGAAGCTGAGGGATTGCCGGAACTGAACCGCCGCCTTATTGCAGCGCTCGTTCCCCATTTTGCCGATGATTTCGAGATCGTGCTCGTCAACGATGGCTCGCGCGATGCGAGCTGGGCAGGAATGGTCGCGCTGTCGGATGCCGATCCGCGCGTGCTTTGCATCAATCTCGCGCGCAACCATGGGCACCAGCTCGCGCTTACTGCCGGCCTCGCCCACGCTGCGGGCGAACTCATCTTCATCCTCGATGCCGATCTGCAAGACCCCCCGGAGCTGATCGGCCCGATGCTGGAGCTGATCCGTGCGGGCAATGACGTGGTCTATGGCCAGCGCCGCCGCCGCGATGGCGAGACCGCTTTCAAGCGCGCCACTGCATCGGTGTTCTACCGCCTGCTGAACCGGCTCGTCGATGTAGACATACCGCGCGATAGCGGTGATTTCCGCCTGATGACACGCCGCGTGCTGAACGTGCTGCAGGCGATGCCCGAGCGGTACCGCTTTGTGCGCGGCATGGTCAGCTGGGTGGGTTTTCGCCAGGCCGCCCTGCCCTATGACCGCGAGGCGCGCTTTGCCGGCGAGACCAAGTATCCGCTGCACAAGATGATTTCCTTTGCGATCGATGCGATCACCAGCTTCTCGGTCGCGCCGCTGCGGCTTGCCTCATGGATGGGGGTTTGCGCCGGGTTCGGGGCCATGTTGCTGCTCAGCTATGTGCTGGGCGCGTGGTTTCTGGGCTATGCGATCAGCGGGTGGACCTCGACGATGGCCGTGATCCTCGTGCTCGGCTCCACCCAACTGATGATCCTGGGCATCATGGGCGAATACCTTGGCCGGATGTACATGGAAGCGAAGCGCCGCCCGCTGTTCATCATCGACGAGGTGCACGGCAGCCGCGCCGGGCGCGGCGCCGTCCACCAGCTTCAAGTCCATCAACTTCAGGATGCGATCAAGGAGCGGGTGAATGGCTGAGGCGCTCGCGGCCGAAAGCGCCGAATTCGACGAGGTTGCGCAGGACTACCGCGCGCAGCATGCCCATTCCACCGGCGTCTCGGTCGATGCGCTGGACTATTTCGCCAGCTACAAAATCGAATATCTCAAGACATTGTGGCAGGCGCGCGGCCGCCAGCCCAAGGTGCTGCTCGATTTCGGCGCGGGGATCGGCAACGCGCTCGCCCCGATGCACGAGGCGTTTCCCGAGGCGGATATTGTCGCGCTCGATGTCTCACGCGCCAGCCTCGATCTGGTCGATGCGCAGGCGATCCCGTGTGTTCGCACGCTCGCTTATGACGGCCTGCAGATCCCGCTGCCCGATGCCAGCATCGATTGCGTATTCACCGCCTGCGTCTTCCACCACATTCCCGCGCAGCACCATGTTGCGCTGCTGC
>JBJXEK010000029.1:0-44479 GCA_046155055.1 Novosphingobium sp.
GCCGCTCATCAGCTGGAACTTTCCGTTCAGCGGCGCGGCCCGTGCACGGGTTCGCCAGAACGAGGCGATTGCGAGCGGATCGCTGGCGCAGTTCGATGGCGCGGTGCTGACCGCGCTCAAGGAAGCAGAGCAGGCACTCGCACGCGCCGGCAGCGCCCCCGAGCGCGAGACGGCGCTGCGCCGCGCGATGATCGCCAGCAGCGATGCCGCCCGCCTATCGCGCGTGCGCTTCGATTACGGCGCGGACAGCTTTCTCCAGCTGCTCGATGCCGAGCGCCAGCGCGCCGCAGCGCGCGCCGCGCTTGCCTTGGCCGAGGCGGACCGGGCCAATGCGCAAATCAGCGTGTTCAAGGCGCTCGGCGGAGGTTGGTAAAACCGTCTAATCATCGCCCAGCATCCGCCGCGCCGTGCGCTGGACGTGATCGGCAATGACGCGAAACGCCGCTTCCATGCTCGTCCCGCGCCGCCAGGCCAGCGCAACCGAGCGATGCGCCTTCCAGCCAACGACATCGACGATCTGCAGACCCGCCAGTCCCCCGACATCGGACTGCAGGTAAAGCTTGGGCAGCACAGTCAGGCCGAGGCCGCTCGCTGCCATCATGTGCAGGCTGTCGAGGCTGGTGCCCTCGTAATCCGGGCTCAGCACCATGCCATGCGCTGCCGCGATATCGCTCGTCTCGCGGTGCAAGTGGTGCCGCGTATCGAGCGAGAGCAGCACTTGCCCTGCCAGGGCGGCAGCAGCGATCGGCCCCTTTGCGAGCTCACCGTCCACCGCGCCCACCAGCAGCAACGGCTCGCGGAACAGCGGCTCGATTTCCAGATCATCGCCCCTGATCGGCAACGGGCCCAGCATCACGTCGAGCTCACCGCGCGAGACGGCCAGGGCCTGCTCGTCAGGAATTCCCTCGCGCACATAGAGCCTGAGGCCCGGGGCGGCGCGGTGCAATTGCGCGATGATGGGGGAGAGCAGATAGGGTCCCAGCGTCGGCGTAGTGCCGAGCCGCAGCGTTCCGGTCAGCCCTGTCGCCGTGCTGCGCGCCAGCTCCTCGATATTGCGCACTTCGCCCAGAATGCCGCGCGCCTTGGCGACGATGCTCCGGCCAATCGGCGTCAGGATGGCCCCCGTGCTCGAACGTTCGAGCAGCTTCACGCCCAGCCGCTCCTCCAGCGCCTTCACCTGCTGGCTGAGTGCAGGCTGCGATACGTTGCTGATGCGCGCTGCTTCGGCAAACGACCCGGTGTCGGCCAGCGTGACAATGTACTGAAGCTGGCGGATGGTTGTCATCAGCGGGATATAACCATACCCTATAGCGGCTCGGCAACATTTTGTTATTGGTCGAGGCCGCCCACCGCCCATAGATGGCGCATCATCCAATCAGGCTTCCACACCTTGCAAGGCATTTCATGACGGGACCCAAGCGTGTCGAACTACGCGACGCGATACGGTGGCTGGCCGAGATCATCGGCCCCGATGCCGCCTATCTGCGGCTGACGGCGGTCTATGGCATTGCCATAGGCCTGCTTTCGCTCGCCACGCCGATCTCGGTCCAGCTCCTGATCAACAGTGTGGCCTACACCGCGCTGCCCGCCCCGCTGTGGACGCTCGCGGGCCTGCTGTTCACGCTGCTGCTGCTGGTCGCGGTGCTGAGCACGATGCGGTTCTACATCATGGCGCTGTTCGAGCGGCGACTGTTTGCGCGTGTTGTCGCCGAGATCACCATCCGCGCCGTGCACGCCCGCGATCCCTTCTTCGGCGATGCGCGCCGCGCCGATCTGTTCAACCGCTTCTTCGATCTCACCGTCGTGCAGAAATCGGTGCCCAGTCTGCTCATCGGCGGGTTCACGATCATGCTGCAATCGGCGGTCGGCCTGGTGGTGACAAGTTTCTACCACCCGTTCTTCCTGGCCTTCAACGTCGTGCTGCTGCTGTTGCTGCTGGTCATCTGGCTGATGTGGTCGCGCAGCTCGATGACCGCCGCGGTCGCGCTCAGCCACGCCAAGCATGACACCGCGCGCTGGCTGGAAAGCGTCGGCAGCTCGAACGGCTTTTACAAGTCTAGCCGCCATGTGGGCTTCGCGATGGACCGGTCCGAGGCCGCGACCGCCTCCTACATCGACAAGCACCGGCGCTATTTCCGTTACAGTTTCGCGCAGACCTTCGCGTTCTTCATGCTTTATGCGACCGCGTCTGCGGCGCTGCTGGCGCTTGGCGGCAACCTGATCCTTGGGGGCGAGCTGACCATCGGCCAACTGGTAGGGGCCGAACTCATCCTCTCCAGCGTGTTCTACGGCGTCAGCCAGCTCGGCTGGTATCTCGACACGTTCTACGATCTGGTCGCAAGCTGCGAGGAATTGTCGCTGCTGTTCGGCATCAGCCAGGAAAAATTGCCCATGGTAAGCACGCAGGGCCCGCGCGACGGGGCGTTCTCACTGCGCGATGTCCAGCTTGGCGGCGTCCACATGAACTTCGCGCTTAAATCGGGCGAGCGGCTGGTCACCGTGCCCGAACCCGGGGTCGACCGCACGCTCTCGCTACTGCTCAAGCGCCACCTAGCGCCCGAGCACGGGCTGATGACCATCGGCGGTTCGGACCTCGGCGGGCTCAACATGTACCTGCTGCGCTCCGAAGTGATCGTGCTCGACCGGCCGACCATCGTCGAAGTGACGATCCGCGAATACCTCTCGCTCGCCTCGCCCGAAACCAACCCGATGAGCGTGCTCGATGCCATCGACGCAGTCGGCCTCAGCGAGCGCATGGCCATGCTGCCCGAAGGGCTGGACACGCCGCTGGCCTCCTCGGGGTGGCCGCTCACGGTGAGCGAAGTCATGGAGCTGAAACTGGCGAACGCACTGCTGGCCCATCCCAAGGTGCTGGTGCTCTCGCCCGTATTTGATGTCATGCCCCCGGCCCACCTCGCCCGGGTGCTTGAACGGCTCAAGGCCGTTGGCACCACGGTGCTGCTGTGCACCGCGCGACCCGGTGCAGTCGAACTTGACGGCTGGCTGTGGCTGGGCCGCGAGGAACAGCGCCGCTTTGCCTCGGCTGCAGACCTCAACGCATTCCTTGCAGAGCGGGAGGCGAACCGTGCCCTATCGGCTTGAGCACATCGACCATTTCCCCACGCTGGCCGGCATGAAGCCGCCGCGCACGATGGTCGTGGCGGGGTGGATCATCATGACCGGCATCGTGCTGGCTGCGCTAATCATGGCGTTCGTGCCCTGGGTGCAGACCGCGAACGGCGACGGTCAGGTCGTCGCGCTGAACCCCGATGACCGCGCGGCCGATGTGTCTGCGCTGGTCAGCGGGCGAATCACCGAGTGGTATGTGCACGACGGCGAGCGCATCACTGCCGGGCAGCCTATCGCCCGCGTGGTCGATCTCGATCCCGACTACCTTGCCCGGCTCGGCGCCGAACGCGCGCAGATCGAGGCGGAAATCGCCGCGGTCACGCAGTCGCAGTCGGTCGCAGGGCTTGACGTACAGCGAAATGCGCAGCTCTTCCGCGAGGGGTTGATTGCCCGACGCGACTACGAACTCGCGCAGATCAAGGTGGCGGACAGCGGCGCCAAGCTGGCCGAATCGCGCGCCAAGCTGCAGCGCATCGACGTGCAGCTTGCGCGCCAATCCTCGCAGGTTGTGCGCGCGCCGCGCGATGGCCGCATCCAAAATCTCAACGCCGCGCTGAGCGGGGGCATTGTTTCGCCCGGCTCGGTTCTCGCCACAGTCGCTCCCGAAACGGCGGACCGCGCGGTCGCGCTCTATATCGATGGCCGTGACATCGCGCTGGTGAGGCCCGGCCAGCCCGTCCGGCTCGAATTTGAAGGCTGGCCCGCAATCCAGTTCAGCGGCTGGCCCTCGGTCGCGCAGGGGATCTTCGATGGCCGCGTACGCGCGCTCGATCCCACCTCAACCAGCGGCGGCCTGTTCCGCGTGCTGATCGAGCCGATGCCGGGCAAGAAGCCTTGGCCGGACCTGCGCTTCACCAAGCTGGGCGCGAAAGTGCGCGGCTGGATCCAGATGGAAACGGTCTCGGTCGGCTACGAACTTTGGCGCCAACTCAACGATTTCCCAATGGAGTTCGGCAAGGAAATGCGGGCGAGTGTCAGCGGCAAGAGCGGCGACGCTGACAAGGCCAGTGGGGAAAAGGGCGGTGTGCCTAAGGACGATGACGCCACCGTACTGAAAGCGGGTAAACCCAAGTGATCCGCCACCTGCTGTTTGCGCTGCTACTACTCTGGCCTTTCCAGCTAGCGGCCCAAACGACAAATACGCTCAACCCGGGCCCGTTGACGGCCGACGCGGTGCTGCAGGCCTCCGCCACCCATGCCCCGCAGATCGTCGAGGCGCTGGCGCGTGTGCGGCAGGCCGAGGGCCGCGCGCTCAGCGCCGAAGGCGCGTTTGACACCGTCTTCGATGTCGATGCGCAAAGCCGCGTGCTAGGGTTTTACAGCGGCACGTATCTGGAAGGCAAAGCCACCCGCCCGCTTACTGAAAACGGCGGGCAGATCTATGGCGGCTACCGGGTCTCCAGCGGTTCGTTCCCGATCTACGAGGACAAGGCCTATACCGACCGGCTGGGCGAGCTGAAGATCGGCGGGCTGTTCGCCCTGCTGCGGGACCGGACCATCGACGACCGGCGCGGGCGGGTGGCGATCGCCGCGCGCGATATTGATGCCGCCCGGCTGGAACGCGAGATGGTTGCCATCGGCGTGCAGGCCCGCGCGGCGGCGGCCTATCAGAACTGGGCTGCGGCGGGCCTCAGGCTCATGGCCTATCAATCGCTGCTCGACCTCGCCGAAAAGCGCCGGGCCGGCATTGTGCGGCAAGTACAACTGGGCGCGCGGCCCGCTATCCTGCTCACCGAAGCAGATCAGAACATCGTCCGCCGCCGCACGCTGGTGGTGCGCTCCGAGCAGGAGTTTGCCGCTGCGGCCAATGCGCTTTCGTTCTTCTATCGCGACGAAAACGGGGAGCGGCTGGTTCCCGGTGCCGAGCGGCTCCCTGCCGCGCTGCCAACGTTCCGGCCCAAGCGCATGCTGGCACCCGGCGACCGCCCGGACCTGCAAACGCTGAGCGCGCGGCTGCAGCAATCCGAGCTGAAGCTGGTGCTTGCGGAGAACGAGCTCAAGCCCCGGCTCGATCTGCGCGGCGAGCTTTCCTACGATGTGGGCGCCACCGGGCTCGGCGGTAAATCGCGCGACGGCGAGGAAGCGATTGTCGGCCTGCGCCTCACCGTGCCGCTGCAGCGCCGTCAGGCCAAAGGCAAGATCGCCGAGGCGCGCGCCGAAATCGACGGCCTGCGCACCCGCCAGCAGCTCGTGCGCGAACAGATCGCCGTCGAGGTCAAAGGCATCACCATCGCCGTCGACGGCGCTGACAAAACCGCGCGGTTGGCTGCCGAGGAAGCCGATCTCGCGAACACCATGGCGTCTGCCGAACTGCGTCGCTTCGATCTAGGCGCGAGCGATTTCTTCCTGCTCAACTTGCGCGAGGAAGCCGCCACAGACGCCCGCGTCCGCCTGCTCGACGCGCAGGCCCGCGCCGCACTGGCCGGAGTCGACTTAGCCGGCGCTACCGCCGACCGGCAGGCACTGGGACTGCCCGATGGGCCGCTGCCTTAGCCCGCCCAACCGGGTGCCTTGCGCTAGGCTAACAACCCTCTATCCATAGTTTGCGGGTAGCAGGGAGCGCATGAATGAAGGCTTGGTTGGGATGTGCATTGGCGCTGGCTCTGGCGGCCCCGGCCTTGGCAGACGCGCCCCCGGTCCGCACGCTGCTCCGCCCGGCGCAGGTTTTCGACGGCACCGATCCCGCGCCCCATTCCGGCTGGCAGGTGCTGGTTGAGGGTGAGCGGATCGCAGCCGTCGGCCCCAATCTAACCGTTCCGCCCGGCACCACCACGTTGGACCTGCCCGGCCAGACCTTGATCCCCGGCATGATCGAGGGCCACGGCCACCTGTTCCTGCACCCCTACAACGAAACCCCGTGGGACGATCAGGTGCTGCACGAGCCGCTCGCGCTGCGCACGGTGCGCGCGGCCAAGGCGGCGGAGGTTACCCTGAAGGCAGGCTTCACCACCGAGCGCGATCTCGGCACCGAAGGCGCGGGCTATGCCGATGTCGGCCTGAAGAAGGCCATCGACAGCGGGATCGTGCCGGGCCCGCGCCTGCTGGTCGCCACGCGCGCCATTGTTGCGCAAGGTGCCTATGGCCCCAAGGGCTTCGAGCCAGGCGTAAGTATTCCGCAAGGTGCGGAGGAGGCCAGCGGCGTGGAGGGCGTGGTGCGGGCCGTACGCAGCCAGATCGCGGCGGGCGCGGATGTCGTGAAGCTCTACGCTGACTACCACTACCGCCCGGGTGAACCGAGCCTGCCCACTTTTTCGCAGGCTGAAATGGACGCTGCGGTTGCCGCCGCGCACGATGCCGGACGGACCGTCGCGGTCCATGCCGTGACGGCCGAAGGCATGCGCCGGGCGATTGCCGCGGGGGCCGATACCATCGAGCACGGCGATGAAGGCACGCCCGCGGTGTTCAAGTCGATGGCAGCCAAGCACATCGCCTTTTGCCCGACGCTCTCAGCTGGCGAGGCGATTGCGCGCTATCGCGGCTGGAATGGCGCTGAGCCGGTTCCGGCTGGTATAACGGAGAGCCGCGCGGCATTCCGGCTTGCACTCGCCGCCGGGGTCCCGATCTGCATGGGCGGCGACGTCGGCGTCTTCGCACATGGCGACAACGCCCGCGAGATGGACGCGCTGGCGGCGGCGGGCATGAACCCCGCCGCGGTCATGATAGCCGCCACATCGGGCAATGCGCAGGCCTTCCATGTGGCAGACAAGGTCGGCTCGGTTAAGGCGGGCCTCTATGCCGATCTTGTCGCGCTTGATGGCGATCCCACGCGCGAAATCTCAGCCGTGCGCAAGGTGCGCATGGTCATGAAAGGCGGCGTTGTGGTGCGCTGATCAGGAGAGATTGTTGCGCGCAAGTGTTGTCCCCGCGCGCCACGAGACGCCGACTTCGTGCCAGTATGCGGCGATCTTCTCCTGCGGCGCGATATCGAGCAGCTCCTCGACAGGGGAATCGAAGTAGGTCAGGTCGAAGTCGCCCTTGAAGCAGCGGCCGAAGTCCACGTCGTAGCTCGACATTGTCACCACTTCGTCGAGGCTCTGCGTGCCGTCGGTCTCGATCGCGGGCATCCAGCGATTGTGGACCATCGGCAAACCGTTGACGAAGCCGGGGCTCGTTGCGGTCTCGGTGATGGTGAAGCGCCCTTCCGCCAGCCGTCGGTCAAACGCTGCCAGCGTCACGCCGAACGTGCCGCCGGGGGCGAGGCGCGGGCCCGCCTTGCCGACATAGACCGGACGGCTCATCTGGATGCTGCCGAGCTTCTTGGGATAGCCCTGATGCTGCCCGCGCAGCATCGCGAATTCCTTGTCCACCCAGATGTAGATGCACCGCGACCAGGTTTTGCCCTGGAACTGGCACCGCACCACGATGAACATTTCCTTGTACTGGACGCGCACCGGATCGAGGATCTGCGCGGGGTCATCGCTGGTCGATTGCCAGTCTGCCCAGATCGCCGCGACCGCGCCGGGGTCATCTTCCGCCAAGGTGAAGCCTTCGGGCAGGAGCGCCGCGATCTTCGCCGGATCGGTGCGGTATTCGAGCGTGATCAGCTCTCCCGAATAGTGCCACGGCACTGGCGGCACAATGCTGGCCTTGCCGGTCGGCGTGCGCGGATAGAACAGGCCCTTCAGGTTGCTCATCATTACCTCGTTTGCATGGTGCAAGGCCTGCTTCTAGCGCAGCGCCCCCCGCAAGCTTGGCCGGAGCGGCCAATACCTGTGGCAGCGCGGACCGCTAAGGCGTAGCTCAGAAGGAACAGAGGGCCAGACGATGATCACCGAATACCGCCGCATCCTGCTGGGTGGCTATCCCATCCTGACCACGCGCCATGGCGACGAACTGGTAACCCGCGACGGACGCAGCATCGGCGCCAACGAAGCGGTGCACCTCGCGCCCTGCAACCCCAGCAAGATCATCTGCGTGCATCTCAACTATCACAGCAGGGTCAACGAGTTCATCACCAAGCTCCCGCCCGCCCCCACCTATTTCCAGAAACCGCTGACCGCGCTCAACACGCACGGCGGCGCCGTGGTCCGGCCCGAACGCTGCAGGTACCTCAACTATGAAGGCGAGATCGCCATCGTCATCGGCAAGACCTGCCGCAACATCGCGCCCGCAGAGGCCGGCGACTACATCCTCGGCTACTCGGTCGCCAACGACTACGGTCTCCACGATTTCCGCGATACCGACGCGGGCTCGATGCTGCGGGTGAAAGGTTCGGACACGCTCTGCCCGATCGGCCCCGGGCTCGTCACCGGCTGGGATTTTCGCGGCAAACAGATCCGCACTTATGTGAACGGCGAGCTGAAGCAGGATGGCAATACCAGCGACATGGAGTGGGACATGCACTACCTCGTCGCCGATATTGCGCGCACGATCACCCTGGAACCGGGCGATGTGCTGCTTTCCGGCACACCTGCCAACAGCCGCCCGGTGAAGCCCGGCGATGTTGTCGAAGTCGAAGTCGAAGGACTCGGCAAGCTCACCAACACCATCGTCCACGGCCCCACCCCGATCCGCGACGATTGCGGCGCGCAGCCGAGCGAATCCGAGGAAGTGATCTCCACCGCAATGGGCGGCGACTGGGAGTTTCGCGGCAAGCGCGCGGCGGGCGGCCAAGGCGCAGCCTTCTACGAATCCGCGCTCGAGACCAAGTGAGCGCAACTCACGCGGCTTGTTCGTACGGCGGTGCCTGCTAGTCTGGCGCGATGGCAGAGCCAACCATCTCGGCGCAGTTTCTGCGGCATGTGGCCAATTGCGTCGAGCTCACCGGCCATTCGGCGGCCGGATTGCTGAGCAAGATTACGGTGACGCGCGAGGCGCTGGAGGACCCGGAAGGGCTGATCCCGCTCGCTCACTTCGTCTCGTTCTTCGAAGACGCGGCCGCGCTGGTGCGCAATCCGCATTTCGGCCTCCACACCGGCCGGCTCGCCGGGTCCGACAGCCTTGGGCCGCTGAGTTTTCTGTTCCTCAGCGCGCCGGATCTGAGAACAGCTTTCGCCAGCTTCACCCGCTACCTCTCGACCATGCAGCAGGCGAGCCGCAACCATTTCGCCGATGAGGGCCATTGGGCGACGTTCTCCTACAGCGTGCTGGATCAATCGATGACCCGCCGCCGCCAGGACGCGGAATACTCCATCGGCGCGATGTTCAGCCTCGCCCGCCAGTTCACCGGCGGCGAGATCGAGCTCAGCGAAGTGCGTTTCGAACACGAGCGCGTCGGAGACTACGCGCGCTACCGCGACTATTTTGGTTGCGACGTATTTTTCGAGCAGGACTGCAATGCGCTGACCATGGAAGGGCGCTATCTCGCCATGCGCGGGCGCGTGCTGAGCCCGAGCCTGCACCCGATCCTGGAGGAACACTTGCGCCGCTTGGCAGGCCGCGATGCCGGGCATTCCTTTGCGGCACAGGTCAACGTACTGATCGAAGCCGCGCCGCTCGATGCGTCGCCCACGCTGGCAGACGTTGCGCGCCACCTTGGAGTATCAGTGCCCACGCTGCACCGCCGCCTGCGCGCCGAACACACCGGGTGGCGCGCGTTGCTCCATGACCACCGCATGGTGGCGGCCGCGCGTTTGCTGCGCGAAAGCCGCCGCAACGTCAGCGCCATCGCGCTGGCCGTGGGTTTTGCTGAGAGCGCGAGCTTTACCCGCAGCTTTGCACGGCACTTCGGGGTCACGCCCGGGCGCTACCGCAAGCTGGAGGCAATCGCGCCTAGCTTGTCGGAGCCAAGCGCCGCATCAGGCCGGTAAGGCGGTCCATCGCTTCGTTCAGAAGGTCGTCCGGCATCGTCAGCGCAGGCAGGAAGCGCACGACATTGCCGCGCATGCCGCAGCTGAGCAGCAGCAATCCGTCTTTCGCGCCTTCCTGCACGACGGCCTTGGTGAGCTCCGGATTGGGCCGGTCTGGGTCGCCATCGTGAACCAGTTCCATCGCGACCATTGCGCCTGGCCCGCGCACATCGCCGATCACGCGCATGCCGCCCTGCTGCAATGCGCGCAGCGTGCCCTTGATGGTGTTGCCGATAGCAATCGCGCGCTCGCACAAGTTGTCCTCCGCGATGATCTTCAGCACCTCGAGCCCCGCCACGCAGCCCAGCGGCGAACCGCCATAGGTGCCGCCGAGCCCGCCTGGCCCCGGCGCGTCCATCAAATCGGCGCGGCCCATCACGCCCGAAATCGGGAAGCCTCCCGCCATGGCCTTGGCGACGGTCACGATATCCGGTGTCACCCCGGTTGCCTCGCGCACCCAGTCCATCGCGAACATCCGGCCGGTGCGCGCGAAGCCTGATTGCACTTCATCTGCGATCAGCAGGATGCCGTGCCGGTCGCAAATGTCGCGCAGCGCGCGGAAGAAGGCATAGGAGGCGGTGTAGAAGCCGCCCTCGCCCAGCACCGGCTCGATCACGATGGCGGCGACAGCGGCGGGCTCGATGGTCGAGGCGAACAGCGCTTCGAGTGCGGCGACAGCCTGCGTTTCATCGAAGCCGTGGTAAGGGATGGGAAAACGCGTGTGGTGCACGTCACCCGGTAGCGGACCGAACCCCGCCTTATAGGGCAGGACCTTGCCCGTCATCGCGAGCGTCAGCAGCGTGCGGCCATGGTAGCCGCCCTGAAACGTTACGATCCCGCGCCGCCCGGTCGCCATACGCGCGATCTTCACAGCGTTTTCCAGCGCCTCGGCCCCGGTCGTCAGGAAGATCGTTTTTACCGGCCCTTCGATGGGCGCTGCTGCATTGAGCTGCTCAGCCAGCGCGATGTAGCTCTCGTAGGGCGTGACCTGAAACGAGCAGTGCGAGAACAGATCGAGCTGGCGCTTCACCGCATCTATGATGCGCGGATCGGAATGGCCGGTGTTGCACACTGCGATCCCGGTCGCGAAATCGATGTAGCGCGTGCCTTCCGCATCGAACGCTTCGGCATTCACGCCGCGTTCGAAAAAGCGCGCATGGATCGAGCTTACCCCGCGCGGCACGGCAGCATCCCGGCGCGCCATAAGTTCCTGATTGCTGGTCATCGGCCAATTCCCCCCATGAGGCAGTATTTGAGTTCGAGATACTCATCGAGACCGTGACGCGAACCTTCGCGGCCAAGGCCCGATTGCTTGATGCCGCCAAACGGTGCGACTTCGGTGGAGAGGATGCCGTCGTTAACGCCGACCATCCCGTATTCGAGCGCTTCCATCACGCGCCAAACCCGGCCGAGATCCCGGGCGTAAAAGTAAGCGGCGAGGCCATAAGGCGTGTCGTTGGCAATGCGCACGGCCTCGTCCTCATGCGCAAAACGGATCACCGGCACGACGGGACCGAAGATTTCCGAAGTGGCAATCGCCATGCCGGGCTGCACGCCGGTGAGCACAGTCGGCTCGAAGAACGTGGCGCCCGCTGCCGAACGATGGCCGCCAAGCAGCACCGCAGCGCCGCCAGACAGCGCATCGGCGACGAGGCCTTCAACCTTGTCCACTGCCGCCCGGTTGATCAGCGGACCGATGGTGGTGCCGGCGGCCGCCCCATCGCCCACAACCAGCCCGGCCACTTTCGCGCGCATCTTCTCGACGAACGCGTCATAGACCCCGTCCTGCACCAGAATGCGGTTGGCGCAGACGCAGGTCTGACCGGCGTTGCGGAACTTGGAGGCCATCAGGCCCTCTACCGCCGCATCGAGATCGGCGTCGTCGAACACGATGAACGGTGCATTGCCGCCAAGTTCGAGACTGAGCCGGGTACCGTTCTGCGAGGCCTGCGCCATCAGTATCTTGCCCACCCGGGTCGATCCGGTGAAGCTCAGCTTGCGCACTTTGGGATGGCTGCAAAACAGGCTGCCGACGGCTGCCGGATCGTTCGAGGGCACCACGCGGAACAGATCGCGCGGCACCCCTGCCTCGTGCGCCAGGGTTTCCAGCGCGAGCGCGGAGAGCGGCGTCGCCTCGGCGGGCTTCACGACGATGGCGCAGCCTGCCGCCAGCGCGGGGGCGACCTTGCGCGTAATCATCGCGATGGGGAAATTCCACGGCGTGATCGCGGCGCATGTGCCCACGGGCTGCTTGATCGTCAGCACGCGCTTGCCCGGCGCGAAAGTCGGCACCGTCTCGCCATAGGCGCGCTTGCCTTCCTCGGCGAACCACTCGATGAACGATGCGCCATAAGCGACCTCGCCGCGCGCTTCGGCCAGCGGCTTGCCGCATTCGGCAGTGACCAGCGCGGCAAGATCCTCCTGCCGTTCCATGATCAGCCCGTGCCAGCGGCGCAGCACCGCAGCGCGCGCCTTGGCGGTCTCGGCCGCCCAGGCGGGGCGCGCGGCATCTGCCGCATCGATCAGCGCAGCTATCTCAGCCGGCGCGTAGTCGCGCACGGTTACGATTTCAGTTTCGGTCGCCGGGTTCAGGACCGCAAGGCCGGTACCCGATGGCACGGTTTCAAACACAAGATTGTCCTTCAGGAATGAATTCAGGATGCAGAGAGCGCCTGATGCTTGCGGATGGGTACCAGCAGCAGCGCATAGCTGACAAGGAACAGCCCGACGCAAAGCAGTTCGGCCAAACGATAGCCTGTGCCGTCAAGCAATTGCGCCGCGATCAGCGGTCCGCCGCCAAGGCCGATCATCTGCATCATGATCGCAAACGACATCATCCTTCCACTCTCGTCGAAATCGCACACCCGCCCCAGAATGAACGGCAGTACGAAGTTCCACAGCACATTGAAACCGCAGACGCCGATCACGAACAGGGTGAGGCTGGGCTTGCCGATCAAGAGCACGATGCTTGCCGCGCCCGCAAGGATGCCGAAAGCGATCGCTCCGTTGCGGCTGACGCGCCCAGCGAGGAACACCGAGGCGAGCGCGCCTCCGACCGCGAGGATTTGCGAAAGGAACAGCGCATTCGCCACCGATTGCTCCGCCAGCCCCGCGCCGGTGCCGACCAGAAATAGCACGGCCCAGGCAATGCCCTGCGCGATGTTGTAGGAAAGCACACCTGCAAGTGCGACAACCAGCAGCGCGGTGGGCAGTTGCCGCGCCTCGGGATTGACCATTTCCTCGGCTGAATAGGCATGCGGCAGGAACGGCAGGGTGCCGAGCGCCAGCAAGGTCAGCACCGCAAACCCGCCGAACATGGCATCAAGGCCATAAGCGCCCAGGAACTCCGGCAGATACCACAGGCCAAATGCGCCATAGGTCAGCAGCAGCGTGAGATAGAGCGCGAGATTGCGTTCGGCGCGCAAGGTGACGCCGACAAAAGTAAAGCTGATCGAGGTGATTGTGCCCTCACCCAGCCCGGCAATGAAGCGGAACACCTCGAAGGGCCCGCCCTGCGCTGCGCCGATGGAGGCGAAGTTGCCAGCAGCGCCGATGATCAGCCCGCCCGCCACGATCCAGCGCCAATTGATCCGCGTCCCCCACACCGCCATGAAGATCGTGGCCAGCGCGACACCGAGCATCTCCACCCCGGCGAGGTTCACCGCCGTCGCCTCGCTCACGCCGAGCTGCGTCACATAACCCTGCACGATGCCGGGCTGGATGATGAACGAGAGCACGCCGATCGTGCCGAGGATCACCGCGCACAGGATCGCCGGCCAACCATTCACATCAATGCCCTTGTCATCGTCATGGGGGCGCGCAGCAGTCTGTGTCGACATCGGCAATGGTTCTCCCCCAGGAACGATCCGGGCCGTCGCACAGACCCGTAGCCCTCGCTTGGCAGGATCGGACATTCCGCGCTGCACGTCCATCCGTTTATGCTGCGCGATTTGATCATGTTTTGATATGTCCGATCAATATCGGAATTGACCGAATCGCTTAGCCTCCACCACACAAGAACAAGGGGAGACATCATGGCGCAAGCGACCGTGCGAGCCGAAGCGATGCAAGGCTGGGACAGCTACCTGCCGGACAGCGACTTACCTTGCGCCCGGCCGCAAGCCGCCGCACCGCAGTCCATGCCGCTCGCCGAATTCGTCCGCTTCTCCGAAAACGTCGTTGCGCGCACCCGCGATGTGGCGATCCCGTGGCGCGCTGGCAGCAGCTATGACTTGGGTGCTCTGGGGCCGCTCGGCGAGGCCATCAACACTGCAGGCAAAGTCGGCTCGGCGCTGCGCAGGCTGGTCGATTATTTTTCGTTGCTGCAGGATTGCACCGATATCCGCCTGAGCCTTGAAGACGACATGGCCTCGGTCAGCTACCGCATACTCGATCCCGATATCTGGCCGCGCCACCACGATGCGATGTTCACGCTCGGCATTGTCAGCCAGATCCTGAGGCGCGGGATTCTGGGACACTTGGGCGGCGGCTGGGACAAGATCGAGTTCGCTTTCGAGGCGGAAAGCCACGAGATGCGCGGTGATATCGGCAAAGTTGTTGCAGCGCCCTGCACGTTCGGCGCGGACAGCAACCAGATGCGCTTCCCCGCGGCGATGCTGGATCTGGTGCTTCCTGCAGTGACCAAGTCGGGCGCATGTGACGTTCGCCATCTCAGCCGCTCGATTGTCGAAAAGCGCCGCGAAACCCCGCTGGTCGACCGGCTCAGCCAGATGGTGCTGCGCGATCTCAATTCGCGCGGGATCGAGCAGGAGCGCTTCGCCCGCGAAATCGGCATGTCCAGCCGCACCATGCGCCGCAAGCTGACCGAGCAGGGCAGCTCGTTCCAGCAGGTGCTCGATGAATGCCGGATGCGGCAGGCGGTGTTCGAATTTCGCGTGCGACCGGATTTGTCGATCGCGCAGATCGCGCTAAGGCTGGGCTATGCCGAACACAGCAACTTCACCCGTGCCTTCCACCGCTGGAGCGGCGTTTCCCCGCAAGCCTTCCGCACCAGGCTCGCAGCCACGGCACACTGACCTGCAGGAACTCAAATGACCCGACTGCTGCTGATGGAAGGCAACACCGCCGAAAAATGCGCCCGCGCCCGCGAACTCGGCGTGCGCACCTCGAGCGCGATCTACATGGAGGCGATTGCCGCGCACTATCCCGACATCGCGCTCGATGTGCTGCACGGCGCCGATGAAGGCGCGGCAATCCCTGACGGGCGGACCTGGGCCGACTATACCGGGTTTGTCGTGACCGGCTCGGCGCTCCACGCCTATGATCCCGAATTCGAGGTCACCAACCAGATCGCGCTGCTGGTCGAGGCCGCCGACGCCGGCTTGCCGATCTTCGGTTCATGCTGGGGCCTGCAAATTGCCGCCGTGGCCGCTGGCGGCGAGGTTGCCTACAACCCCAGGGGCCGCGAAGTCGGCTTTGCGCGCAAGATCCTGCTGAATGAGGTTGGCCGCGCGCATCCGATGTTCAAGGGCAAGGCATCCGTTTTCGACGCGCCCTGCATCCATTATGATGAAGTGATCCGCCTGCCCGAAAGCGCCACGCTGCTCGCTTCCAACGCGCACAGCGCGATTCAGGCGGCAGTGATTCCGTTGGGCAACAGCGAAGTCTGGGCGGTGCAGTATCACCCGGAGTTCGACCTCGCGCAGCTGGTACAGCTCTACACGCTCTACGCCGAGGACATGGTCCGCCAAGGCTTCTTTGCCGATATGGCCGAGCTCGTCGCCTACCGTGAAAAGCTCACCGCGCTGGCGGCCGATCCAGCCGATGCCGGGCTTGCGTGGCAGCTGGGTGTGGACGAAGACGTGCTCGATGATCGCTCCCGCCGCGCGGAAATCCTGGCGTGGATCGAGGCCAAAGTGGTGGGGGCCAGCTGAACCCTACATATCAAACCACACATGCACCTGGCTCGTGCCGGTCGCATTCTCATAGTCCGAAAACTGCCGCCCCTTGGCCTTCCACTCGCGCCCGCCGCAGGCGGCCGCCATCATCAGGTAGTGGCCGAAGCGCGCTTCGGGCGCATGGCGCAGATACTCCGGCATTGTGTCGATCACCGCCGCGTGGTTGCCTTGCGCAAACCAGCGCAGGCGCTCGAGGTCCGCCTCGCGCGCTTCGGATGAGGAAATGTGGATAGGGTCCGAGGCTTCGTGCTGCGCGATCTGGTCGAACGGCCAGAAGCGGTGGCTCATCGATCCGCTGGCGATCAGGACGACGCGCTTATCCGATTCGCGGATCGCCTGCCCGATGCCTGCGCCAACACCGAGAAAATTGTGCGGCTCCCCCGAATAGGCATGGCTCACCGAAACCCATTCCTCCTCGCCTTGCAGGAAAGTCGAAAGGTTTACCGTGGGATAATGCATCGGCAGATAGGGGTCATCGTTCGCAGTCGTGCGCACGCCGTGCTCGGTCGCGCGCTCCGCCATTGCGTTGGCCAGCGCTGGACTGCCCGGAATATCGTAAGGAATCTGCCGCATCCCACGCGGTAATTCATCCGAAGTATAAAGCCCCTTCCGGCGCACGTGGGCGGCGATGCAGAACTCCACGATGGTGAACCAGTGCGTATCGAACAGCACGATCACATCGGGCTTCAGCACATCGAGCACTTCGCTTTTCAGCCGGCGCAGTCCGGGCACGAGGCTGATCTCCTTGCCCTCGTTGAGTTCGTAGCGATCCTCCCTGGACATCATGATGGTCGGTGCGTGGGCGACCAGACCGGCTCCGATGATTTCGCCCATTGGGCTGCTCCTGTTGTGCAAGGGTGAATGCGAAAGGGTTTCGATGCAGCCTGCAATAGAACCGGCATCGCAGAACCAGAAGGGGGCCGCACCACTCTGTCCGGTTCTGCCAAGTCCCTTGGGGCCGCAAGCGACTAGCACGATAAGCGAACAGGAGCAGCCAATGCCTTTTGCCTTTTCGCGCTCGTCCGACCCGCATGTCGATCTCTCCTCGCTCGACGCCTTCAACGAGGGCGCGCCGTTCGCAACCTTCGACCGCATGCGGCGCGAGGAGCCGATGGCGTGGTCGGAAATGACGAGCGGTGAGAAAGGCTATTGGTCGGTCACCCGCCATGCCGACTTGCTCGAGCTCAACCGGCAAGCCGATCTGCTCTCCTCCGCGCGCGGCATCCGCATGGAAGACCAGTCCATGGAGGAAGTCGAGGCGCGCAAGACCTTTCAGGAAACCGATGCCCCGCATCACCGCGGCTTTCGCGCCCTGGTTTCCAAAGCCTTCGCCAAAGGCACTGTCGCGCAGTTCGAGGAACAGATCCGCAGCATCGTGACCAAGCTGCTTGATGTCGCGTTGGAGGAAGGCGAGTTCGACGCGGTTGACCGCATCGCGCGGCGCCTGCCCATGCAGATGCTCGCGCAGATCATGGGTGTGCCGCAGGAGGATGGTCCGTTTCTGGTCGAAAAGGGCGATGCGCTGATTTCCAATGCCGATCCGGACTATACGGATTTCGTCGTCGATCAGCTGGATAGCGATGCCTACCGCATGCTGCCGTTCCGCTCGCCCGCTGCGGTCGAACTGTTCGACTATGCCAATAAGCTGCTGGACCGGATGGACGCAGGCGAGCAGATCGGCGTGCTCAACTTGTGCCGCGAGCCGACCAACAGTGGCGCGCAGATGTCTAGAGACGAGTTCCGAAATTTCTTCTGCCTGCTGGTGGCGGCGGGTAACGACACCACGCGCTATTCGATCTCGGCCACTATCCACGCGCTGGCAAACGATCCGGCGCTGCTCGGCCAATTGCAACGCGGCGAGTTCGCGAGCTGGGAAGCTGCGGCGGATGAAATGATCCGCTACGCCTCCCCCACCACGCATTTCCGCCGCACTGCGACGCGCGATTTCACGTTCCACGACAAGCAGGTGCGTGAAGGCGAGAAAGTGCTGCTGTGGTTTATTGCGGGCAATCGCGACGAGACCGCCATCCCCGCGCCCTACACCATCGACCTCAAGCGGGAACGCAACCCGTTCCTCGCGTTCGGGCAAGGCGGCCCGCATATCTGCCTCGGCATGTGGCTGGCAAAGCTGGAAGTCGCGATCGTGATGCAGGAACTGGCCAAGCGTTTGACCACGATCGAGCAAGTGGGGCCCCACGCGTTTTTGCGCAGCAATTTCATTCACGGCATAAAGCATCTGCCGGTGCGCGTAAAAGCGCGCTGAGAGGGAGAGAGATGAACCGCATGTCCAAAATCGAACCGCAGCAGGTGCGCGCAGAAAGATTCGAGCGGTGCCGCATCATGTTTGCTGACCAGCTCAATCTTGCGCGCGGCAAATATGTGCCGATGAGCGAGGCGCATAAAGGCCACGCGCGCATGTGCGTCGGCACGTTTGCGGTGACCTATGACAAGGCGTTGGTCGCTGCGCCCGGTGGCGGATTGCTGACTGGTTTGCCTGATATGGAAATGGCGTTCGATCCCGCGTCGCTGCGCCCCTCGTGGGAGCCGAACACGCAGATCGCGCTGGGCAATCTGCGCTTTCAGGGTGCGCCGTTTGCGCTGTGCGGGCGCAGCGCGCTGCAAAGAGCGATCGAGGCCTGGCGTGCACGCGGGCTTGATCCGATGATCGGGATCGAGATGGAAGCCTATATCTTCCAGCGCGGCCCTGATGGCGGATGGGTGCCTTACGAAACCCCGGGTGCCTTCGTTTACGGCACTGGCCCCTTCTCCGATCCGGCGGGCCTGATCGACGATATCTGGGCTACCGCAGCGGCTTGCGGCATCCCGATTGAATCGATCAACGCCGAATACGATGCCCCGCAGTTCGAACTCACCTTGCGTTATGCCGATGCGATGAAGGCTGCGGATGATGCCTTCCTGTTCCGCCAGATGGCGCGGGAGGTGCTTTACAAGCGCGGCTATCTGCTCTCGTTCCTGCCCAAGCCCTTTGCCGATAAAGCCGGCAGCGGCCTCCATTTCAACCTCAGCTTTACCAAGCCGGATGGCGGCAACGCCTTTGCCGACGACGTTTCCAGCGGCACACTTTCGGAGACCATGCAGGGCTGCATCGCCGGGATGCTGCACCACCATGAGGCGCTCGCCGCGATCATGGCGCCCACTGTCAACAGCTATGCGCGGCTGCAGCCTGCCAGCCTTTCGGGCTACTGGGCCAACTGGGGTATCGATCACCGCAGCGTCACGGTGCGCGTCTCCGCCGAAACGGGCCCCGCCGCGCGGATCGAACACCGCCTCGCTGATTGCGCCGCCAGCCCCTATTTCGCGATGGCCGCAGTCTTGCAGGCAGCGCTGCTAGGGGTGGAGAACAGCTACCCGCTCCCGCCACAGGAACTGAACGATGGGCTGGAGACGATCAATACCGAGCGCCACACCCCGCATGATCTCACTGCCGCACTCGATGCGCTGGAGGCGGACACGGTGCTATCGGCAGCTGTCGGACAGGAGTTGATCGACAACTTTATCGCGATCAAACGCGAGGAAGTGCGGATCGTCTCCGAAAAGTCCGATGACGAGCAGCTGGCCTATTACCTGCACTTTATCTGAGAGAGCTTATGCGCGACCGCATCGACATCGACGGCCTTTCCGTCTCGCCAGACCATTTCATCGGCGGCCAGCGTGTCAGCTCTCCCGAAACGTTCGAAGTGCGCTGCCCGTTCGAGTGGTCCCGCAAGCTGGCGGATATGTCGCGCGGCGATGCGGCTACTGCCGCGCTTGCCGCACAAGCGGCGACCGCGGCATTTCCGGCCTGGGCTGCACTCACACCCGCGCAACGGGGCGCTTACCTTCACCGGCTCGCCGATCTCATTGAGGCCAACGTCGAAAAGCTGGCGCTGGTCGAATGCCTCGATATGGGCATGCTGCTCGAAAGCCTGCGTCTGCGTGTGATCCTGCGCGGCGCGGCGAATTTCCGCAATTATGCCGACCTTGCAACCGAACATCAGGAACGCGTCTGGTCCTCACGCGGCACGGCCAACCGCGTCATCCGTATGCCGGCGGGGCCTTCGCTGATCATCACGCCGTGGAACGCGCCGTTCATGCTATCCACCTGGAAATGCGCGCCCGCGCTCGCAGCGGGAAACACGGTGATCCTCAAACCCGCCGACTGGTCGCCGCTTTCAGCCTCGCTGCTGGGTGACCTGATCGCGGAGGCTGGCTTTCCTGCGGGTGTGTTCAATGTGGTACAGGGTCTCGGCGCGGAGCTCGGCAATGCGCTCACCTCTGATCCCCGGATCAAGCGCATCAGCTTCACCGGCAGCGTGCCCACTGCGCGCGTAATCGGCAAGGCAGCGGCCGAGAACATCGTGCCATTCACTGCCGAGCTGGGAGGCAAATCAGCCCTTCTCGTCTTCGCGGATGCCGATATCGATGCCGCTGCTAAGAAGGCGGCGGGGCAATACGACGACAGCGGGCAGGTCTGCATGGCGGGCACCCGGATCATTGTCGAGGAGAGCGTAAAAGCCGCCTTCCTTGCAAAGTTCCACGCCTATGCCGATGCCCACGTCATGGGCGACAGCCGCGATCCCGCGACAACAATGTCCGCGCTAATCCACCCTGTCCACGCCGACCGCGTGCTCGGCTTTATCGAGCGAGCGCGCGCCGCTGGCGACAAGATCGTGCGCGGCGGCAAGCGCTGGAAGGAGGGCGCGAACTGGATCGAGCCAACGCTCATCGTGCCCAAAGACAACCAGAGCGAAGTCGTGCAGCACGAAGTTTTCGGCCCGGTCTTGACCTTCCAGACCTTTGTGGGCGAACCCGAAGGCATCGCGCTCGCCAACTCCACCGCTTACGGCCTTTCCGGCATTGTCTACACCGGCAACGCGGAGCGGGCCGAGCGTGTCGGGCGGGCGGTGCGCGGCGGCACGGTGTGGGTCAATACGTTTCTGGTGCGAGATCTTACTGCCCCCTTCGGCGGGATCGGTATTTCCGGCATTGGCCGCGAGGGCGGCGATTATGCACTCGATTTCCACTCCGATCTTAAGACGCTGCAGATTCTTGAAGGCAGCGTTACATAGCGATCAAGAAACCGTTGCGGGATCAGCATAGCCGCCGTCCAGCAGAAAGCAGCGAACACTGGCATCGTTGCTTAGGCCAGCCGCTGTCCGTGCTGCGGCGCGCGCGGCCTCCGTATCGCCCAAAAGCCACAACAGACGCGCGCGGGCCGCCCACCAAGGCTGATAGCCTGCGAGGCCCGCCAACGCCGCAAGCTGCGCAAGGCCTTCTGCCGCATCGCCCTTCTCGCCCTAGGCAACCGCGCGCGCGACCAACACGCCTGCAGTCGGCGCATGGCTGGCCAGCACATCGTAGAGCCGCACCAGCGGCTCAGCAAAGCGTTCGCCCGTCAGGCGCTGGTGCGCATGGAGCGACTGGATTGCGGCCTCTGTCTGAAACCGGCCAGGGCTTGCCGCCTGCGAAGCGCCGCGCAGCAAAGCTTCTGCCTCGGCGATCATCGCTCGGGACCACAGCCGAACGTCCTGCCGCTGCAACGGAACAAAGGCACCGCCCGCGTCCCGGCGGGCCGCACGCCGGGCCTCGCAATGCAGCATGAGCGAGAGCAGGCCCTTTGCCTCGGGTGTATCGGGCAGGAGTTGGACCAGCAGCCGCGCCAGCCAAATCGCCTCATCGGTCAGGCCTGAGAGCTTTTCATCGGCACCAGCTACATCCTCCCACGCCGTGCCATAGGCCGCGTAGACTGCCGCTGCGCTGATATCGCGGGTTCTTGCCGCGACGATGGCCAGAAGCTTGCCATAGCATGACCGCGCCGCGACCTCCGCTGCGCGGGCGGCGGCGCGGTGCAGGTCCTCGCTCATCCGGCCGGCGGGGCCATCACCGGGCGGATCTCGACCGATCCTGCGCCCACGCATGGCGTCCGCGCGGCCCATTCGATCGCGCCGTCCAGATCAGCGACATCGAGAATGACATATCCGCCGAGGATTTCCTTGGTGTCCGCAAAAGGTCCGTCGACCACATGGCGCGTGCCGTTATCGACCCGGATCGTGGTGCTGACTTCAGGCGGCTGCAGCCCGTTGCCGCTGACCATCGCGCCGCTCTGCGCAATTGCGCCCATATAGGCAGTCCAGCCGCCCCAATAGGCTTCGGCCTCTGCCGGATCGCTGCGCTTTCCCAGTTCTTCGGCTGTCTCGCGAAACAAAGGCATATAATGCATCGTTCAATTCCTCATCATGCGATGCTGGAACGCCGCAACGCTAAATGCGGCGAACGAACGGTAAACGCACCGCTCATGCCCATGTGCGGCGAGACCGCGGGATTTAGACAGAACCGCACAAAGAAAGCAAAGCGGGCGCTGCGAGGGCACGCCCAGCCTAGAGTAAAGTCCGAACCGATTGCATCGGCTCGGTTGCTCTAGGATTTTGTTTTACCGCGTTTTCGCCAGTCGTCAGGTGATTCCACCCGTTTCGAAAACGCTCTAGAATGCGCGGCTGATCGATGCGTAGGCCCGCGCCCGGCCGGTCTCGCTATAAACCGGATAGTTCGTGCCATTGACGCCGACCGCTATGAACAGCGGGCCGATCGGGCGGCTGATCTGCAGCCGCCAGTCGCGATACCGGCGCAGCCTGCTGCGATAGTAGGCATTTTCGTAAGGGATCAGCGAAAGGCCCGCATGGCCTTCGAGCCGGAACTTCTCGACCTTGAGCAGAGGCGCGTTGATTTCGGCATAATACGAGGCTCCGCCGCCGATCTTGTAGTCGGGCGAGGCATAGAACCGGGCGCGAACCCCGCGAAAGCCGACCCCGACGAAACCCTCGAAAAATCCGCGGTGGTAGTCGATGTCGATGATCCGGGCATAGCTGCGGTGGATGAGCCCCACTTCTGCCGTGATTTCACCGCTGCGCGCCGCATAGCCCAGATATTGCACCAGCGCGCTGATCCGGGGAACGTCGGCATCAAGCGCAAGGCTGGCGCTGGCTCCAGCGAAGAGACCTGAGCGACTGTCGAGGCTGATATTGGCCGCGACGACCGGATCGCCGCTGCTGATGCTCTCGCCCCGAAACATTTCGTTCGTTGAAACAGCGAGCGAACCGGCCAACTGGGCATGAGCAGCGGGCGCCATGGCTCCCAAAGCCGCAATGCACAACGTCGCGATGCGGACGCGGGCCTGCGCCAGCACGCCGCTTGCGTTAGCGGCCCGCCTCGCACGCAGGAACATCAAGCCGTGAGACTCGCCCGACCGCAGCGCACGCATCCACGATTCCGCGCGGCCCCAGCATCGTGGCGGCCGAAAGGCTCCGTCCGGGGCCGGATAACTGGCGCAGCAGGGCGGCGAGCCCGCTGACATGCGCAGCGGCAAACGAACTGCCGCTGACTACACTCCATTTCCCCTCCGGCTCCGTGGTCGGCACATCCTGCCCCGGAGCTATGTAGACGGCGGGCTCCCCCGGTGACAAGCGTGCTGCGGCAACAGGGATCACGCCTTCGACAAACGCTGGAAAACTCGCGCGGGGGTGCTGTCCATCGACCGCCGCGACGACCGTGATCCCGCGCTGGAGGCTGAGGACGACCAACCCTTCCAGCAAACGGTCCGGCGGGCCGGTAAGTGAAAGGTTAATCACGTTGACTCTGGCTTCGATGGCAAACATCAGCGCCTTGGCAAGGCTGAGCGTGTCGCACACGGTGTTGCCGCCATAGGGCCGCTCCCAGCAGGCTCTGAGACCCAGAATCCGCGCGCCGGGCGAGACACCGGCAATTCCCAGCGCATTGTTCGGACGTGCGCCGATAATGCCGGCCACCCCGGTGCCATGCCGTTCGGCGGCCGGATGATTGGGCGCGACGAAATCGCGCGAGCCGGAAATCTGGCCGGCAAGATCGGGGTGCTTGAGATCGATCAGGCTGTCGATGATCGCGATCGTCACCCCCTTGCCGGTGGCCAGCCGGTGCAATGGCGCCAGATGCCAAGGTTGCGCACCAGACAGGCGGTCGTTGTAGACCACCCCAACTGCACCCTGCCCAGAACCTTGGCCGGTCGCCTGCGACGCGCCCTGCGTCCGGAATTCATTGAGCGGCTGCGACCAGGCAACGCCCGGCAGACCGGTCAGCTCTGCAGCTACCGCTTCGAGTGTGCGGTCATCGCGCACTTCCATGACAATGCAATCGACCCCGACCAGTTGCATCGGCCAGTTTTCCACAACGCTCAACCCATGCTCGCGCGCGATCTTGCGGGCGAGGCGAAGCCGCGCCTGTTCGCCCATGGCATCGCCGTATGCGCCGCCGTAATCGCCGCCCGCGCGGTAATGCTCCGCGCCAAGCCGCAACATCACCATCACCCGGCGCGCGCCGGGCGCGTCTGGTGCGGCAACGGTCGCGGTGTCAGCCTGCGCAGCGCAGGCCAGCGCAGGTGCAAGCAGCAACCCGAACGCCGCAAGGACCAGTGCGCGGATCATGGGACGGCTTGGTCGATCGGTTCGGCCAGCGACACCCGGCGATCGGCGCGCAGCGCCTCCAGCACAGCCTCACGGCGGCCGGGCGCTGCAACCGCTTTCCACGCCCCGGCGGCATTGGGCGCGCCGACCAGCTGCACACCTGCTGCCGCCGCGATCCGGGCCGCTTCAGCGGGCGCCAGGCCCGGGACGAACTTCACGAGCGCATTGGCCTTGCGCGCCGCTGCATCGGGCACAAAACCGAGCACACGGTAATCGGCCGCGGGCTCTGCCGCCTTTTGTCCCGGAACAGTGAACACGGCCACCGACAACCCGAGCCCCGCGATGATCGCGACCTGTGCCGCGACTTTAAGGAACGCGGCCCGGCCAAAGCGTGATGGACCGGTGCTGGCTTCGAGCCCTGAAACGGGCCTGGAACCACGTGCCTGCTTCGCGGCCGCGAAATCTATCACAGTGCACTGCGTGGGCGCGTCTGCAAGGCCCAGACGCTCAAGCAGAGCGGCCGTAATCTCGGGTTCGGTCGGGACTGCGGCCCGGACCAGATCGTCCAGGTGCCGCAAGCGCTCGACCCGCAGCGCGAAAGTCTCGTCGTTGGCAGCAACGTCGGTCATCTGCTGGGCTCCATCCTTGTCCAGTGCGCCATCCAGCCAGGCGTAAATCATGTCGTCGTCTGGTGTTGTGGGGGGTATCATGCTGCAGCCATCCTTTCGGGCCCACGGCGGACATGGACCTCGACAAATTGCCGGGCGCGCGAGAGCCGGCTCATCACTGTGCCGATAGGGATGGCCAGCAACTCCGCGGCATCGCGGTAACTCTGCCCGTCCAGCACCACCGTTGTCATCACCGCACGCAGGTCAGCAGGCATCGCCGCGAGCGCAGCGCGCACCGCTTCCAGTTCGGAGCGGAATTCCATGCGTTCGAGCTCATCGACGCCGGGAAGATCGTGCGCGTCGTCGATGTCGACCGAAATTCCCCGCACCTTCTGACTGCGGAAATGGTCGATATGCAAATTCGTTGTCAGGCGGAACAGCCAGTTTTCCAAGCTTGTTCCCGGCTGCCACTGATCGAGCCGCGAGAGCGCACGTTCCACCGCCGCCTGCAGCAAATCATCGCCGCGGTCGCTGTCACCGCCCGCCAGTCCGCGGCAGAATCGGCGCAGGCGCGGCAGAAAGGCGACAATGCGTGCCCGCAGCGCCGCTTGTCCTTCAAGGCTCAGGGTTGCGCTCATCTTGCCTCCAGACCTGTCAACGAATGGAACTGCAATCTATTCTCGCAAGCCTTCAAAATTCTTTTCGTCGGCGGCGCAAGGACGCCGCCCTTAATCATCACAAGGTCCGCCGCGCCGCGCTTTCGGCTCAATCAACGCCGACGCGGTAACCCGATATGCCACCGGCGAGGGCCATTGCTCCACACAAAAAAATCGCGACCTGCGGAATAATCCGCCTTCGCTTGCGTTGATATATCCGGGCACTTGGTTCGCCGGACTGCCTTACTGGCGAAGACAATTGTAAAAGGGAGAAATAACATGTCGGATACTTACAAGTTCGTCATCGACGGCAGTACCCTTACGGGTTTTGAACAGCAAGCAGACGGTTCATTTGAACAAGATGATCTCAAATTGAATCAAGCGCTTTCGTTCGATGCTGCGACGGGTGACGTGACCCTGACGTCGACCTTTGACCAATACATCCGCGTGGAAGTGTTCCACCAAACTGCCGACACGGCCGACGATGCCGCGCTCTATTCCAAGCCGATACCCAGCTTCACCGCTCTTGACGGAACACCGATCGTCCAGGGTTCGGGCGGCGGCGGTCACCACGGCGGCCTCGATGACGTCATTCCCGAATGGCACCAGCATGGCGGCAAGAGCGATCTCGACGGCGACAAGAGCGATGACGATACTGTGGTCTTCACCGGCGCCGACGACCACAGCCACGGCGGATTCGGCGATGACAACCTCCATGGCGGATCGGGCAATGACACACTCGGCGGCGATGCCGGTGACGACACGCTGTCCGGCGACCTTGGCGATGATCATCTTGCTGGCGGTGCCGGGTTCGATGTGATCCACGGCGGCGGCGGCAACGATGTGGCGAGCGGCGGCGACGACGGCGATGTCCTCACCGGCGACGACGGCAACGACACGCTGGCGGGCGGCAACGGCAACGATGACGTATCCGGGGACACCGGCAACGATACCGTGTCCGGCGGCGCAGGCGACGATCACGCATCGGGCGGTTCCGGTGACGACACGGTCAAGGGCAACGCAGGCGATGACACGCTGAACGGCGACGACGGCAGCGACAAGGTCAGCGGCGGCGATGGTGCCGATCATGTCTCGGGCGGTTCGGGCAACGACAAAGTCATCGGCGAGCTGGGTGACGATATGCTCAGCGGCGATGCCGGTAACGACAAGCTGAACGGCGGGGCCGGTGACGACACCGTGTCGGGCGGCTCGGGCAAGGACATGCTGACCGGCGGCCTCGGTGCAGACCACTTCGTGTTCGCGGATGGCGATTTTGCCGGCTTCGGCAGCAAGACGGCTGACCGGGTTGGCGATTTCAGCCACGCGCAAGGGGATATGATCGACATGTCGGGTGTGGATGCCGATACCGCCACGGCGGGCGATCAGGCCTTCACGTTCGTCGGCACGGACGCCTTCAGCCACACCGCTGGCGAACTGCACGTTGCCGTTGCCCATTCGGCGATGTTCCTCTCGGGCGACACCAACGGCGACGGCATTGCCGACTTCGCGATCCGCATCGACGCAGCCACGCCCCTAGTGCTCGAGGACCTTGTGCTCTGACGTCCAACAGCCCTTTGGCCCTGAGGCTCCGGTGCCTTTATGGCATCGGGGCCAATGGTATGTTCAGCCCCCCACCCCGGGCGGCACAGTGCCCGGAAAACTGCGCACAATATCGATGAATGAACGGATGCCGATGGCCTCGACCGCTGGAAGCCGCGCGGAGAAGGGCATCCGGTAACCGGCGAACACGGTCAACCCCTCCATCGAGGCCGAAATGAACAGCGCCAGATCGAGCCGGTCCTGTTCGGAAAGGTCAGGGCGCATGTCCGCGATGATCTCGATCAGCGGCGCGCGGGCGCGGGCATAGAGTTCGTGCACGCGCTCGTAGACAAAGGCATCATGGTTCGCGAGCGCCCAGAGCTCTGGGAAAAAACGCGTTGTCTTCTTGGTGGCAATATCATCGAGAATGAGGCTGCACAGGCGTGACAACCGCTCTTCCGGTTGCAGACCTGGCGAATGGACAATAGCACCGAATTCCACCTCGTAGCTGCTGATAACAGCGTTGAGCAGCTCGCGCACAAGGTCCTCGCGCGTCGGGTAGTGGTAGGTCAGATTGCCGAGCTTCATCCCGCACGCGGCCGCGACCCGCCGCATCGACATGGCGCGGTAGCCCTCTTCGATCAGGATATCGAGCGCGGTGCGCAGGATCAGCCCACGGGTTTCATAGCCTTTGGCATAGCCGCCCTCGCGCTCGGGCAGGAGCAGATCGGTGACCAGTCTGGGGACATCCATCAAATTTACCGTCCATTTCCCGCAATTCAGAAGGAATATGTAGCGATCCGAAAAAATATGTCCAATGTCCTATTTAGGACAGTTGACAATTTTGTGCTTAATAGGCCACCTTGCGGCTTGTGAGCGGGGCAGACCTCGCTGCCGCTACAGGGGATTACGATGCGGATACCCATGCGATCAATCGCGCCCGCCTGTGCTTCGGCCCTCGCCCTCACCATGGTGCTGGCTTCACCGGTCTGCGCAGCTGACTCGGCTTTCCCCAAACCGCTCGCCGAGGAAAGCGTGCCAAGTGTGGCCAAGCTGCCCGCCGAATGGCCGCAAAGCTGGGTCACGATCCACGATTTCCATTTCAACGCGATTGTCGATGGCCGAGTTGCAGTGGTCGATACGGCTGATCCGGTCCAGCCGCTCAAGGGCCTCGTTCGCGCGGCGCAGTTTGCCAACCTTCAGATCGCGAAAGACCGGGGCGAGCTTTACACCGCCGAGACGTTCTACTCGCGCCTGACCCGCGGCGAGCGCACCGACGCCATCACGATCTGGGACATGGCCACGCTCCAGCCCAAGGGCGAGATCGTGCTGCCGGGCGGCAAGCGCCAGCAATCGGTGACCTATCCGCACCTGTTCCAGTTCACCAATGGCGGAAAGTGGGCGCTGGTGGCCAATTTCACCCCGGCGCAGTCGGTCACGGTCGTCGATCTGGTTGCCCGCAAGGTGCTCGGCGAAATCGACCTGCCCGGTTGCTCGCAGATCTATCCAACCGGGGAGCGCGGTTTCACCAGCCTCTGCGCCGATGGCTCGCTGTTCAGCGTGGCGCTGGATGCAACCGGCGCTGCGGCATCGTCTAAATCGGTACCCAAGGTGCAGGATATCGACAAGCAGCCGCTGTTCGGCACCCCCGCGATGGTCGGCAAGACGGCGTGGTTCGTCAGCTTCCACGGGATGGTTCAGGGCTTCGATCTTTCGGGCACGGTGGCCAAGCCCTTGCCCGGCCTATTCAGCGTCGGCACGGCTGAAGGCGGCTCGCCCGAATGGCGGCCAGGCGGATGGCAGGTGATCAATGCCGATGCCGCCGGCAAGCTCTATGTGCTGATGAGCCCCTACGGCAAGGAAGGCAGCCACAAGGATGGCGGCAGTGAAGTCTGGGTGGTCGATCCGGTCAAGAAAGCCCGCACGTTGCGCATTCCGCTCAAGGGCCAGACTCTCGCGATTGCGGTGACGCGCGAGGCCACTCCGCATCTTGTTGCAGCGCAGGCAAGCGGCGTGATCGACATCTATGATGCGGCGACCGGTGCCTTCGTGCGCACTTTGGGCGCGACCGTCGCAGCCAACCCGATCCTGATCCAGGTGCCTTGATGGCGACGATCGTTCTCTTCTGCGCGCTGCTGCTCGCAGCATCTGCCGTGCACAAGGCCACCTCCCGCGAACGGCTGGCCACCGCGACCGCAAAGCTCGCCGGAACAGGGGCGCTGGGCGGGCAACTGCTGCTGATCGTTGCAGGAACTGCCGAAATCGTTGCAGCCGCCTGCCTGCTGATTGAACCACTGCGCATGGCAGGGGCGCTCATCGCGGCCATGCTCTGGGCAGGCTATGCCCTCGCTCTCGCGCGGCGCCACGGCGAGACACTGGATTGCGGATGCGATCTGGCGGCTCGCGCCAAGCCGGTGAAGTGGGCACTCGTGCTGCGCTCTGCCGCGCTTGCGCTGCTGGCCGGCGGCATTGCGCTGCTGCCGTCCGCGCCGTTCACGCTCGATGCGCCGTTCGCGGCTGCAGGCCTGCTCGCACTTTATATTGGCGCGAGTGAAATTCTCGCCATCCCCTCACCCCAATGGAAGACCGCATGATGCTCACCAGCCAGATCCTGCTCTGGGCAGCGGTTATCGCTCAGGCCCTGTTGATCGCGGCGCTCGCGCGCCAGGTTGGCATCCTGCACGAGCGCATCGCGCCCGCCGGTGCGCTCACGCTGCACCAGAAGGTCGCAGTGGGCGAAAAGCCCACGCCGATGACTCTGGCAGACATGAACGGCCTGCCCGTCGCCATCGGCGGCACGCGGGCGGCGCGCAGCCAGCTGCTGTTCTTCGCCTCGCCCGATTGCCCGATGTGCAAATCGCTGCTGCCGATCGTGCGCAGCGCATCGCGCGCCGAAGCGAGCTGGCTCGACATCGTGGTGGCGGGCGATGGCGGCAAGCCGGGTTATGTCGCCATGGTCAAGGAGCATGGGCTCGATACGCTGCCGGTCGTGCTCTCCGAAGCGCTCGGCCGCGCCTTCGGTGTCGCCAAGCTGCCTTATGCAGTGCTGCTCGACGAGGAGGGCCGCGTGGCGTCGCTGGGCCTCATCAACAGCCGCGAACACCTCGAAAGTCTGTTCGAGGCCAAGGAGCGGGGCGTCGCCTCGATCCAGGAATTTCTGGCACGTCGCCAAGCAAACCATCAGGAGGCCTGATCCATGGCGCGTTTCGACAAGCTGACCGAAAACCTCGCGCGCGGTATTGCCCGTGGGTCCTCGCGTCGCTCGCTGCTGGCGTGGCTGGGTGCGGGCATGACTGGCGCGGCGGCCTTCCCGGTGCTGCCGGTCGCGCGCGCGGCGACCCCGGCACCCTCCGGCGAAGGCGGCCACGGGGCGCACGCCGCTGGCGCCGGGCGGCCCGCCATTGTCTCCGGCCTGGAACAGGATCCGGGCGACCGCTCGACCTGCGACTACTGGCGCTATTGCGCGATTGACGGGTTTTTGTGCTCGTGCTGCGGCGGATCAGTCAACACTTGCCCGCCGGGCACGGAAATGTCGCCCATCACCTGGATCGGCACTTGCACCAATCCGGCAGATGGCCGCGCCTATGTGATTAGCTACAACGACTGCTGCGGCGCCTCCTCTTGCGGCCAGTGCCTGTGCAATCGCAACGAGGGTGACCGCCCACAAGTGCGCCCACAATCGAACAACGACTACAACTGGTGCCTCGGCTCGGAAAGTTCGGTCTACAATTGCTCGGTGGCCGCGGTCATCGGCGTGGCGCTGGCGGAACCCAAGTGAAGCGCACCGCAACTCTTGGCCTTGCAACGGGAATCCTCGCGGCCTTATCGGCAATGGTGCTGCCGGTCCATGCGGCCGCCGATGGCGCGACTGTTTTCGCCCGGTGCTCGGCCTGCCACACCAAGACCGGCGCAGGCGTGCCCGGTGCCTTTCCGCCGCTCGGTACCGATGTGCGGACGATGGCGACGACCGAGGCGGGACGCCGCTATCTGGCGCTGGTGATCACGCGCGGCGTCAGCGGGCCGATCAAAGTGGCCGGCAAGCCCTATGCGGGGGTCATGCCGGCGCAAGGCGGGCTCGACGATGCATCGGTCGCCGCCGTGCTCAACCATGTCGGCACGGTGATCGTAAAGACAGGTCAGGACTTCAAGCCCTTCGAAGAGGCTGAAATAGCGGCGTTCCGTGCTGGCGGCGCCACGCTTTCAGCGCAGGACGTCGGCAAACTCCACGCCGCTGCCGGCGGACAATGAGCAGGCGCTGGTTCGCCCTTCCGCTTGGCATCGCCCTTATGGCGGGCTTGGCGGTTCGGGCGGGCGAGCCGGCCATACCTGGCGTCGTTGATCGGGCGCAAGCGCGCACGGATTATCAGCTCAAATGTCAGGGCTGCCACCGGCCCGACGGTAGCGGAGATGACCATTCCAACCCGCCGATGCGCGGCGTCGTCGCGAAGTTCCTGACCGTACCGGGCGGGCGCGAGTTTATCGGCCGCGTGCCTGGGGTCGCAACTGTTGACCTGCCCGACGACCGGCTCGCCAATCTCGTTAACTGGACCATTCACCGGTTTGATGCGGCGCATGTGCCCACCGGCTTCCGCCCCTACACGGCTGAAGAACTCGGACAATTGCGACAAAATCCGCTCCGCCTCGAACGCGCCGCCACAAGGGCGCGTCTGGTGGCCGGATTTGCCAAGACCGCATCCGACTAAACCGCATAAGCGAACAAGCCAAAAAAGAAGCGAGGGACATTCCATGAGGACAGCTTATCTCAGCAGCGCCGCGGTAGCCGCTCTGCTGCTGGTGCAACCGGCCCATGCACAAAACGCATCCCAGGCCGCACAGCAGCAAGTCGCTGAAACCCCGGACACCGGCGAGATCGTCGTGACGGCCGCAAAGCGTTCGGAAAATCTGCAAGCGGTGCCGATCTCGATCTCGGCGATCGGCGGCGAAGCGCTGGCAAAATCGCGCATCACCAGCGTTGATAGCCTCGTCAACAAGGTGGCCAACCTGCAGCTGACATCGACGGTGGGCGACAACACACCGATCTTCGCGCTGCGGGGCGTCTCGATGTCGGACTTCAGCCTCAACCAGTCCAGCCCTGTCGCGACCTATTACGACGAAGTCTACAAAGGCAACTTCGCGTTCCTCGGCGTTGCGCTCTACGATATCGAGCGTGTTGAAGTGCTGCGCGGACCGCAGGGCACGCTTTATGGCAAGAACACCACCGGCGGCGCGGTCAATCTTATCAGCCGTGACGCCAAGCTGGGCGAGACCAGCGGCTATATCAACGCCGGGTATGGCAACTATAACCGCTTCGATCTGAACGGCGCGGTCAACGTGCCACTGGGCGAAAAGGCGGCCCTGCGCGTAGCAGGTACGTACGCCAAGGCGGACGGCTGGTTCAAGAACGTCAACCCGGGCGTTCCGGATCTGGCCAGTACCAACGAGTGGGCTCTGCGCGGCACGCTTAAGCTTGAACCGGTGGACGGTGTCAAGCTGACCCTGCGCGCCTCGCACAGCTTCCAGAACCCCCAGAACTACGGGATCTACGCACAGCCCGAGGCGGTCAATCGCCCGGGCCTGAAGCACTTCCAGATCGCCTCCAACGTGCCGGACAAGCGCCGCGCCGTGACCACGTCGGTCGCGTTTACCGCCAACATCGACGTGAGCGACACGCTCGCGATCACCAGCATCACCAGTTATGACAAGGGCACGTTGTTCTTCAAGGAGGACACCGACGGCACCACCGCCAGAAACCTTGAGGTGCCCTATTTCGACCGCGCCAGCCAGTTTGCGCAGGACTTGCGCCTGACCAGCAATACCGGCGGGCCGTTCGATTTTATCCTCGGCGCCTACTATAACCGCGAGAAAGTCTACAACCAGACCACGCTCGAGGTATTCAATGGTCTCGACGTCAACGAAGACGGCGTGATCAACGCGGCAGACTGCGCTGCTGGGCTGCCCGCAGCCTGCAAGGTGCGCAACCAGTTCGATCAAGTGAAGAAGAGCTTCGCGCTCTACACCGATCTCAAGTATAAGCTTACCGGCGCGCTGACCCTGCGCGGCGGCCTGCGCTATACCCATGATAACGGCGAACAGACCGGCTTCTCCGCCGATGCCCTGGGCGTTGACGATAGCTTCGTCGCCAACCTCATCCCGCTCTCGGACCTCGCTTTCAAACAGGATAACGTCTCCGGCAAGATCGGGCTCGATTACAAGCTGCCCAGCGGAGATCTGCTCTACGCGAGTGTGAGCCGGGGCTACCGCGCGCCGAGCTTCAACGCGCAGGCCTTCTTCGCCCCGGTTGAACTGGGCGTGGCAAAGGCAGAGCAGGTCACCGCGTTCGAAGCCGGTGCCAAGACGCAGTTCTGGGATCGCCGCATCACGCTCAACATGGCGGCGTTCTACTACAATTACAAAAACCAGCAGTTCATCAACGTGAACCCGGCGGACGCCTCGCAGCAGTTGCTCAACATTCCCAAGTCGACGCTCTACGGCGCCGAAGCGGAACTGACCGTTCGGCCAAGTGATCGTTTCACCTTGCATGCAGGGCTCGGTCTGCTTTCTACCAAGATAAAGACCGGCATTGTCAGCGGCGTGAACGTGAGCGGCAACCGCCTTTCCAACGCGCCGACCTTGACCTTCAACGCGAGCATCGACGCGACACTGCTGCAAGGCGGGTTCGGTTCGGTCTCGGTCCATCCTGAAGTGGCCTATCAGTCCAGCCAGTTTTTCGAGAACATCAACATTCCGCGCCTGCGCCAGCAATCCTATGCGCTATTTGGCGGACACCTCGATTGGGACAGCCCCGACGGCCGGTTCAATGCCTCGCTTTGGGCGCGCAATCTCGGCAACAAGTTCTACTTCACCTCGCGCATCGACCTCACGGGCTTTGGCCTGGATTACAACCACATCGGCAATCCGCGGATGTACGGCGTGACTGTCGGCGCGAAGTTCTGAAGCCAGCCACCTTCGTCGGCCCCTTGCAATGGGGCCGACACAAGGTCCGGGAACCGCAAGGGCGCAATTTCAGCTGCGCGCTTCACCTAGGACACCTGTTGCCACTGCGGTAGCCTGATCGGACAGATGCAGTTTTGCGCTGGTGCGCCGCCTTGCCCTTTGGTGCAAGAGCCGCTGGGCCGAATTTTACCATATTGGCGTTTTCCCGCTCCCTGGAACAGCTATTTCGCAAACAAGATGCGACGAAAATCGCAACATTCGCAACTATTCCATCCTAAACTGTTGAATTAAAGCTACATACTCAAATCGGTAACCCAGCTCGCAAAACCAATACGGTTCCTTTTGGGACATCAATCGCTGCAATCCGGAAACGGCGCGGAAATGATCGGATAGGTCCGGGAACAAACGAGATTTTGTCTCGCCACGGACCAACTCGAATCCTAGTCTGAACCAATCCGCTCTTAGCTCATATTGCCAAGAGACAAATGTTCAGGCTCTTTATTGCAATAAGCGTGGGGAGGCGATTCGAATATGGCGGGAGTCAGCCTGTCTTCAGGGACATTTGCCGCGGCACCAGAGGCCAGCGTCAATCCCGTACGCACGCGCGCAGATTGGGACGCGATGCGCGCGGCCGTGCTGGCCGACCCTGGTGCTTTTCATGGTAATATCTCCGCCCAGCGCATCCACTGGTTCGTGGCTGGGCAAGGCAGCGCAGGCGCATGGCTGACCAAGAGCGAGTCGGGCACGTGGACCGGATGGGACGCCGCATCCGGTGATCCAGTCACGGCCGATGTCCCGGCAGACTTTGCGCCCTGGACGACAGCGTTCGACGCTTCGAACCCGCCGCACTGGCGCTGGTTCACAGGAGGACGCACCAATGCCGCGTTCAACGAGATCGACCGCCATGTGCTCGGAGGGCACGGCGCCGAAGCCGCGCTGATCTTCGAAGGCGACCGCTGGGATATGGCGGCGGACGGCGGGCGCGGTGCGCCGGTTGATACCTTCACCGTCTCGCGCAAGCGGCTCATGCTGGAAGTTGCCAAGTGCGCGGTAGCGCTCGAAGGCTTGGGCTTGAAGGCGGGCGACCGCATCGCGCTCAACATGCCCAGCATCGTGCCGCAGATCTTCTGGACCGAGGCGGCCAAGCGGCTGGGCATTGTCTATACGGCAGTGTTCGGCGGGTTCAGCGACAAGACGCTGTCGGACCGCATTGCGGACGCCGGTGCGCGCGTGATCGTGACATCGGACGGCAGCTACCGTAACGCGCAGGTCGCCGCGTTCAAAACCGCCTACACCGACCCGGCGCTTGACAACTATGTGCCTGTCGCCACTGCGCTCGCCGTTGTCGCTGCAACCGATCTCGGGCTCGATCCTGCCGATGCGGCGGTGATTCAGGCCACCATTGCCGAAACCCTCGCGGGCGAAGTCACCGTCGAACGCTCGGACGTGATGCGCGGCGTCGGCCGCGCGCTGATCAGGCTGGGCGAAGCAGGCCGGATCGCCGCCAGCGACGCGGCGCGCGTGCGGCTCGCGATCGCCTCCAGCCTCGTCACTCTGCCACCGCGCGTCGATACCGTGATCGTCGTACGCCACACCGCGCAGCCCGACATTGTCTGGCGCAGCGAACGCGACCGCTGGAGCCATGAGCTCACCGACGCGGCGCTGGAAACGATCCTCGCTAAGGCGGATGTCGCGAGCGAAGCAGCGCTGTTCGCGCTGCCCGATGTCGATTTCGTCCGCGCGGTCTGGGCCTCGTCCAAGCCGCTGGCCGTCGATGCCGATTACCCGCTGTTCTTCATTTACACTTCGGGCTCCACCGGGAAGCCCAAAGGTATTGTCCACGTCCATGGCGGCTACACTGCGGGCATCGCGCAATCGATGCAGGTTGCGTTCGATGCGCGGCCGGGCGACACCATCTTCGTTGTCGCCGATCCGGGCTGGATAACCGGGCAGAGCTACCAGATTTCCGCCGCGCTGCTTTCGCGCGTCACTACGGTCGTCTCCGAAGGCTCGCCGGTGTTCCCGCATGCGGGCCGCTTCGCCTCGATGATCGAGCGGCACAACATCACGATCTTCAAGGCGGGCGTGACCTTCCTCAAGTCGATCATGTCCGATCCCTCGAACCTTGCGGACGTGCAGCGCTACAGCATGGCGTCGCTGCGGGTCGCGACGTTCTGTGCCGAGCCGACCTCGCCGTCCGTACAAGCCTTCGGCATGGAGCACGTGACCCCGCAGTACATCAACAGCTACTGGGCGACCGAGCACGGCGGCATCGCCTGGACCCATTTCTACGGCAACGCCGATTTCCCGCTCAAGCCCGATGCGCATGCCTTTCCGCTGCCGTGGATCGTCGGCGAGGTGTGGGTGGAAGAAGAAGCGGCGACGCCCGCCTTAGCGCCGTTTGCGCGCGCATCGAGTGAGGGCGTGCAGTGGCGCCGGGCCGAGCCCGGCGAAAAGGGCGAGATCGTCATCGCTGCCCCCTACCCCTATCTGGCGCGCACGATCTGGGGCGATGTCGGGAACTTCCGCGTCGAGAACGGCAGCGTTGTCGGCGACTGGTGCGGCGATACCGGGCGCTGGGAAAGCGGCTACTGGGGCCGCTGGCAGGGCGCATGGGCTTATACCCAGGGCGATTTCGCCATCGCGCATGAAGACGGCTCGTTCTCGTTCCACGGGCGCAGCGATGATGTCATCAACGTCTCGGGTCACCGCATGGGGACCGAGGAAATCGAAGGTGCGGTCCTGCGCGACAAGACGCTCGATCCGGATTCGCCGGTCGGCAATGTGCTCGTCGTCGGCGCGCCGCACCGCGAGAAGGGGCTGACCCCGCTCGCCTTCGTGGTGCCCGTCGCAGGCCGCAAGCTCACCGAGGCAGACCGCCAGCGGCTATTCAATCTCGTCCGCACCGAAAAGGGCGCGGTGGCGGTGCCGGCCGATTTCATCGAGGTCAGCCAGTTCCCCGAAACGCGTTCTGGCAAATACATGCGCCGCATGGTCCGTGCGCTGGTTGAAGGCGGCGAGCTGGGCGATGTCACCACCTTGCGCAATCCCGAAAGCCTGACCGAACTCAAGACCGCGATCGACGCCTGGCAACGCCAGCAGCGGCTGAGCGAGGAACAGTCGCTGTTTGAGCGCTATCGCTACTTCCTGATCCAGTACAACGCCGTTGCCCCGGGCAAGCGTGTAGCCACCGTCACTGTCACCAACGCGCCGGTCAATGCACTCAACGAACGCGCGATCGATGAACTCGTGATCGTGGTCGAGCATCTGGCCCGCAAGGACGATGTTGTTGCGGTGGTTTTCACTGGCGAGGGCACCGCCTCGTTCGTGGCAGGCGCGGATATCCGGCAGATGCTGGAGGAAATCCATTCCTACGACGAGGCGATGGTGCTGCCGAACAACGCGCAACTCGCCTTCCGCAAGATCGAGACAATGGGCGAGCCATGCATCGCGGCGGTGCACGGTGTGGCGCTGGGCGGCGGCATGGACTTCGCGCTGGCGTGCCACTACCGCATTGCCGAACCGACCGCGCGCTTCGGCCAGCCGGAAATCCGGCTGCGTCTGCTCCCGGGGTATGGCGGGACACAGCGCTTGCCGCGCCTGCTGGCGGACAAGCACGGTGCCGAGGGCGTGCGCGATGCGCTTGATCTGATCCTCGGCGGGCGCAATATCGATGCAGCAAAGGCACATGAGATCGGCCTTGTCGATGCGCTGGCCGATGGCAGCCGCGACGCGCTGGCCGAGGCGCATGCCATGGTGCGCGATTGGGTGCAGCGCGGCGATGCAAGCCCTCTTGGCCATGCCTTTGCCGCGCGAGAGGCCGCGACTGCGCAGTGGGAAGAGCCCGCAGGCGTTAATCTCGATACCGTTCTGCAAGACGATTTCCTCCAGCGCATCCAGCGCCAGCTCGATTGGGCAGGACGCGGGACCGCAGGCGTGCGGGCGCTCGATGCGGTGCGCACCGGCCTCACGCAGGGCATGGCTGCGGGTCTGGCGCGCGAGGCGGTGCTGTTTGCCGAGGCGATCATCGATCCCGAAGGCGGCAAAATCGGCATCCGCCAGTTCATGGACAAAGTCAGCCCACCGCTCCCGGTGCGGCGCGACGGCCTGTGGATCGACAGCGAGCATGAGACGCGCGGCGCGGCGCTGGAAGCCAGCGGCGATCTGCTCTCCGTAGGTGCGCCGTTCTATCCCGGCGTCACCGCGATCCCCGAATGGCAATATGCCTTCGGCATCGCGCGCGATCCCGATACCGGCGCGCCCCGGTTTGGCCCGCCCGCAACCCACGAGCGCGAGCTGATCGTTAAAGTACCCGAGCCTGCGCCCAACGAAGCGCTGCTTTACATGCTGACGAGCGAGGTCAACTTCAACGACATCTGGGCGCTGACAGGCATTCCCGTTTCGCCGTTCGACAGCCATGAGGAAGACGTCCAGATCACCGGCTCGGGCGGCATCGCGCTCGTGGCGGCGCTCGGCAGCGAGACGCGGAGCGAAGGCCGCGTGAAGGTCGGCGATCTGGTCACAGTCTATTCGGGCACCAACGATCTGCTCTCGCCGATGGTCGGCAACGATCCGATGTATGCGGGCTTCTCGATCCAAGGCTATGAAACCGAGACGGGTAGCCACGCTCAGTTCCTCACCGTACAAGCCCCGCAGATGCACGCTGTGCCGCCGAACCTGACGCTCGAACAAGCCGGCAGCTATGTGCTCAATCTCGGCACGATCTCACGCTGCCTGTTCACCACCTTGCAGATCGCGCCGGGCCGCACGCTTTTCGTGGAAGGCGCGGCGACCGGCACGGGGCTTGATGCGCTGCGCAGTGCGGTGCGCACAGGCCTTCAGGTGACGGGCCTCGTCTCAAGCCCCGCGCGCGCCGCGTTCATAACAGGCCAGCAGGGCGCAGTCGGCGCGATCGACCGCAAGGACCCGCGCTTCGCCAACCTGTACACCACCGTCCCTGAAGACGCCGAAGCAGCGCGCGCATGGGAAGCTGCCGGTGCGCCGCTGGTGGCGGAATACGAGGCGCTGAACGGCGGCAAGCGCGCCGACTATGTCGTGAGCCACGCGGGCGAAACGGCCTTCCCGCGCAGCTTCCAACTCCTTGCCGAAAACGGCACCTTGGCGTTCTACGGCGCGTCCTCCGGCTATCACTTCAGTTTCATGGGCAAGCCGGGCGCGGCGAGCCCAGAGGAAATGCTGCGCCGTGCGGCGCTGCGCGGCGGCGAGGCGGTGCTGATCTACTACGGCCCCGGTTCGACCGATCTGCTTGACGATATGGGCCTCGAGATCATCGAAGCCGCACGCCGCTTCAACGCGCGCAGCGTGGTTGCGACCACGACCGACGGCCAGCGCGAATTTCTCGGCTCGCTGGGGCTTGAAGACGCGATCGAGGGCATCGTCAGCCTTGAGGCCATCAGGCGGCGCGAGGGCGCGGGCTTCCTCTGGCCCGATACGATGCCGCGCCTGCCCGACGCCAAGGCCGATATCGAGGTCTTCAAGGCCGCCGTGCGCGATTATCAGGACCGCGTGATGAAACCGTTCGGTTCGGCCGTGGGCAAGATCCTGCGCTCGCCCGACAATCCGCGCGGTGCGCCCGATCTGGTGTTCGAACGCATGGGCCAGGACACGCTCGGCGTCTCGACCTCGCTGGTCAAACCCTTCACTGGCCGCGTCGTATTCTCCGAAGACATGACCGGCGGGCGCTTCACGTTCTACGCGCCGCAAGTCTGGACCCGCCAGCGCAAGATCCTGATGCCCACAGCCTCGATCCTCGGCACGCACCTGTGCAACGCTTACGAAGTGTCGCGCATGAACGACATGATCGCAGCTGGCCTGCTTGAGGTGACCGATCCGGAAGTCGTCGCCTGGGACGGTCTCCCCGAAGCGCACCAGGCGATGTGGGACAACCGCCATTCGGGCTCGACTTATGTCGTCAATCACGCGCTGCCCGCGATGGGCCTGCGCAGCCGTGATGCGCTGCTCGAGGCTTGGGCGGCCCAGGAAGCGAGTGCCGCAAATGCATGACAACGCACTGCGATCACGCGCACCGCGTTAGCGCGGACCCCTTTCAAGCTGCCCTCCCCAGGCTCTGATCCCCCTCGATTTGCGCGGACTTTTGCGCAGGAAATGCTGGAGAGTGATATGGCCAAGGCTAAGACGACCATTACGCCGCCCGAGGCAGCCATCGCCACCACTGGCAGGCTGGCAGGCAAGATCGCGCTCGTAACGGGCGCGGCGGGTAATCTGGGCGGCTACATCGTACGCCACTACCTCGCCGAGGGCGCGACGGTCGTGATGACGGGGCGCACGTCCGCGCGGTTGGAAGCGGCGGCGACTGCCATGCGCGAAGCCAGCGGTGTGGATGAGACCCGCCTTGCTACCGTTGTGCTTGATGGCGGCGATCCGCAATCGGTGCGCGACGGGATTGCCGATGTCGTAAAGCGCTTCGGCAAAATCGATATTCTCGTCAACAATGCAGGCTCTGCCGGCCCAAAGCAGACCATCGAGCAGTTGCCCTTCGACGCTGACGAACTCGCCGCGCTGCAAAAGAAGGGCTCGACCGACACCGAAACTGTGGGTGCGGCCATGCGCAACATCTTCGGCGTCGCGTGGAACCTTGCGCGCACCGCCGCCACGGCGATGGGCGAAGGCGGCTCGATCATCAACGTCTCGACGATCTTCTCGCGCACGCCCTATTTCGCGCGTGCGGCCTATGTCGTGCCCAAGGCGGCCATGAACGCGTGGTCGCGTGAGCTTTCGCTCGAGCTTGGCCCCAAGGGCATCCGCGTCAATCTCGTGTTCCCCGGCCCCATTGAAAGCGAGCGCATCCGCACCGTGTTCGCCACGATGGACAAAATGCGCGGCGACGAGGCGGGCACCACCGCGCAGACCTTCTTCGACATGATGTCGCTGGAGCGCAGCGTGAACGGCGCCCCCAAGGCCAAGACCTTCCCTGTGCCCGATGACATCGCCTCGACCTGCGTGTTTCTCGGCAGCGACGAATCTGCCTCCTACAACGGCCACGATTTCGAAGTGACCCACGGCATGACCGTGCGCAAGGAAGAGCGCTCGACCTACCTGGCGCGCCCGACGATGCGCTCGATGGACGGCGCGGGCCTCGCCGTGCTCATCGCAGCGGGCGACGATTGGGAAGACGCGCTGGAAATCGCGCGCATCCAGATCGCCTGCGGTGCCTCGGTGCTGCTGGGCCTGCCGCGCCAGACCGATGTTTCAATCGCGCAGGCGCGGGCCAAGGCCGAAGGGATCGGCGAGGCGCTCACCATCGTGCGGATCAACCGCACAGAACCCGCGATGATCGAAGCGGCGCTCGCGACCTATACCGAAACACGGTCATCGATTACCGGGGCGATCATCCTCCCCGCCTATGCGGCGGGCGAACTGGGCGGCAAGCTCGTCGACATGTCGGACGAGCAAGTCGCTGCGTTCATGGATGTCGAACTGGTTGGCGCGATGGCGCTCGCCCGCGCCCTCAGCCGTTATTGGAAGCGGCACGATTCCTTGCTGCAGGCCCCGCGCTTCATTTTCATGTCGAATGTCAGCGACGGGCGCGAGAACGTCTACGCCAACGCCTTGCGCGCCGCGATCGAGCAACTGGTGCGCCTGTGGCGCTATGAGTCCGAGATCGACGTGGCCCACGGACGGCGGCGGCAGGTCGAGTGGGGCAACCAGATCGTGCGCTTCACCAATGCGGAAGGTGAGAACACGCGGTTTGCTGCAGGTCATGCTGCGCGCGTGCTGATCAAGGAAAGCAAGATTGCCGAAGTCACGCTCTATGTGCCGCGCAGCATTGGCGAGGCGACGGGCGCACGCAAGGCGATGCCGGGCTTCAGCGAGAACATCACCGGCCTGCATCTCGGCAAGGTCGCGCTGATCACCGGCGGTTCGGCGGGTATCGGGGGCCAGGTCGCCCGGCTCCTCGCGCTCGCGGGTGCCAAGGTCATGATGGTCGCGCGGCGCGAAAGCGAACTCGCCGTGGCACGCGCGCGCATTGTCAGCGAGCTGGAGGATATCGGCTTCGCCGGGGTCGAACGCCGCGTGCAGACCATGGCGGGGATGGATGTCAGCAATCTCGCCTCGCTCAAGGCCGCGGTCGACGCGACAATGAAGGCGTTCGGGCGCATCGACTATCTGATCAACAACGCCGGCGTTGCGGGCGCAGAGGAGATGGTCGTCGATATGAGCCTCGATGCGTGGAACTACACGCTCGATGCCAACCTGATCTCGAACTTCACGCTGATGCACCACGTCGTGCCGATCATGAAGGCGCAAGGCTCGGGCTATGTGCTCAATGTCTCGTCATACTTCGGCGGCGAAAAGTACCTCGCGGTCGCTTATCCCAACCGCGCGGACTATGCCGCATCAAAATCCGGCCAGCGCGCGATGGTGGAATCGATGGCCCGCTATCTCGGGCCCGAAGTCCAGTTCAACGCGATGGCCCCCGGCCCGGTCGATGGTGACAGGCTTGCCGGCACGGGCGGCAAGCCTGGCCTGTTCGAGCGGCGCGGCAAGCTGATCCTGGCCAACAAGCGGCTCAATGCGATCCATGCGGCTGCCGTGAAGTCGCTGCGGCGCGGGGTGCGCGTGGAAGCGCTGCTCAGCCGCCTTTCGCGCAACGACACCGTGCGCATGTCGCACGATACCAACAATCCGCGCGAGATCCGCGAGCTGGCCTTGGCCTGTGCGCGCGAGGGGGACGGCCTGTGCACCTGGGACCGCTATCTGATGACCCCGGATATCGCGGCCAAACTTGTCTCGCGCCTGCGCGGTGCCGGCTATTTCCTCGATTCACCTGAATGGGCCGAGCGGCCGAATACACCGGAAGCGAACGCGGGCTGGCTGCTCAAGACCCCGCCCGAGGACCAGCCCTTCCTTCCTGCTGACAAGATCGCCGTGGAGGCCAAGAAAGTCGGCACCGGCGTGCTCTCGCAGCTGTTTCTAGGCAAGATGCCGACGGAGACCGATGTGGCGCAGGCAACCGTGTTCTTCCTCGCCGACCGCGCCGTCAGCGGCGAAACGTTCATGCCTTCGGGCGGCCTCAGCGTCGAACGCTCGACCACCGAGCGCGAACTGTTCGGCAGCCCCAAGCAAGAGCGGCTTGACCAGATGCGCGGCCGCACGGTGTGGATCATCGGCGAGCACCTTACCGATTATCTCGCCGAAACTGCGCGCGAGTTCATCACCGAGTGTCATGTCGCGCGCGTCGTTTTGATGACCAGCACAGCGGAAGGCTTCACAGCGATAAAGGACGCGCTATCCGATCTCGAAGACGCGCCGCTGGAATCGATCCTGCTCGACGGCGGGGTCGAAGCCGCAATGGACGGCGCGTTGCTGCAATGGGGCCATCCGACGACCGTCGTCTCGACCCCCCTTCAGGCGCTGCCCACCAAGCTTTTCGCAACCGACGCACTGCTGTCGCCGGAGGAATTCCGCAAACTCGTCGCGGACAACCTCACCACGCATTTCCGTGTGGCGCGCAAGGCCTCGCTCTATGACGATTGCCAGCTCGTGCTGGTCTCGCCGGATGTGCCGATGGGCGACAAGAGCCCGGCGTTTGCGCTGGCCAACTTCATCAAGACCACGCTGCATTCGTTCACTGCCACGATCGCGGTGGAAAACGAGCGGCTGGTGCATTCCGCGCCGGTCAACCAGATCAACCTCACCCGCCGCGTCCGCTCGGAAGAGCCGCGCGATCTTGATGAGCATCTGGAAGAAGTGAAGCGCTTTGCCCGCGCTGTGCTGCTTGTCGGCACCCCCCTCCCCGATGCCGAGGATTCGCGCTATCGTGCGCGGATCTATCGCGGCATGTCGATGACGGTGTAATGGACTATCTGGCGTTTGAAAAACCGGTCGAGGCTCTCGCCAAGCGCGCAGCAGCGCTGCGCGCCGCCGGGGAGCGGGAAGACGAGGCAGCGATGCTGGATGAGCGGGCCAAGCGCCAACTCATCGACATCTATACGCGGCTGACCCCGTGGCAACGCACCCAAGTAGCGCGGCATGCCGCGCGGCCGCATTTCGCGCACTATACACAGGGTCTGTTCGACGATTTCATGCCGCTCGGCGGGGACCGGAACTTCGGCAACGATCAGGCGATCATTGGCGGCTTCGCGCGCTTCAACGGACACGCAGTCGTGGTGATCGGACACGCCAAAGGCGAAGACACCGCCTCGCGCCTGCGGCACAATTTTGGTATGGCGCGGCCCGAGGGCTATCGCAAGGCGATGCGGTTGATGGACCTTGCCGACCGGTTCGGCATGCCGGTGATCACACTGGTCGATACGCCGGGCGCGTTTCCCGGAGTGGACGCCGAGGCGCGCGGGCAGGCCGAGGCCATCGCGCGCAGCACCGAAAAATGCCTCTCGCTCGGCGTGCCGCTGATCGCCGTGATCGTGGGCGAAGGCGGCTCGGGCGGCGCGGTTGCGCTGGCTTCAGCCAACC
>JBJXEK010000030.1:0-2501 GCA_046155055.1 Novosphingobium sp.
ATCGGTTGCGGGACGAGATGAGCGGCGGCGGTTTTGGGAAGGTATCGCACTGGGCCTGTTGAGCGAGGATGCGGCGATTGGCGTCGGCGTGCCGCAGGCTGTCGGAACAAGATGGTTCCGGAAGGCAGGCGGCATGCCACCAGCGATGTATGGAAGGTCGGCGGCGCCGCTCACCGGGCGGTATCTCTCGCTTGCTGAGCGGGAGGATCTCGCAATACTGCGCGCGCAGGGCGCCGGGGTGCGGGAGATTGGCCGACAGATGGGGCGGTCCGCGTCGACGATCACGCGCGAGCTTCGACAAAATGCGGCAACGCGCAGTGGTGGCCTGGAGTATCGGGCGACCACCGCGCAGTGGCATGCTGAGCGTGCTGCTCGGCGCTCGAAGCCTGCGAAGCTGGCGGTCAATGCGGCCTTGCGGCCTTGCGGGCTTATGTGCAGGAGCGCCTGGCTGGCGTGATCGCGGGACCAAGCGAGGCGGAGGTCCTTGGGCCAGTGACATCTTGGAAGGGTCGCCGACACGGGCCTCGGCAGCCACGACGATGGGCGACGGCATGGAGCCCGCAGCAGATTGCCCATCGCCTGCGGCTCGATTTTCCGGAAGATGGAACGATGCGGATCAGCCACGAGGCCATCTACCAGTCGCTGTATGTGCAAAGCCGCGGTGGGCTACGCCGCGACCTGACGGCATGCCTGCGTACCGGCCGGGCGCTGCGGGTTCCTCGGGCGCGCAGCCGCGGCCGTGGCAAAGCCCACACTGGTCCGGAAGTGCTGATCAGCGAACGTCCCGCCGATGCCGCCGACCGTGCGGTTCCTGGCCATTGGGAGGGTGACCTTATTCTCGGGCTGGGCAGCTCGGCGATCGGCACGCTGGTGGAGCGCACGACACGGCTGACGATGCTGTTGCACCTGCCCCGCATGCCTGAGCATGGCTCCGGCCCCCGCGTGAAGAACGGTCCTGCACTCGCCGGGCATGGCGCCGAGGCGGTGCGTGACGCTATTGCGCGCACGATCACCACGTTGCCCGCGTTGCTGCGGCAGTCACTGGCCTGGGACCAGGGAGCGGAGATGGCTCAGCATCCCAAGCTGACGATCGATACCGGGCTGCGCGTCTACTTCTGCGATCCGCACAGCCCTTGGCAGCGCGGCACGAACGAAAACACCAATGGGCTGCTGCGGCAGTATTTCCCAAAGGGTACCGACCTTTGCGCTCATAGCGCGGATGAACTCGTGGCCGTGGCCACGGCGCTCAATGCCAGGCCACGGAAGACGCTTGGGTGGCGAACGCCCGCCGAGATGTTTGACCGTGCGCTGCGCTCGGCGAAACCTGATGTTGCGACGACCGATTGAACCCAAGTTGGCAACCCTGATCGCTGTGGTGAATGACGCTGCTGGGGCGACGCTGGCCAATGGCAGCCTCCATCGCGTCCAGCACCAACTCCGTCCGCAGGTGATTGGCCATCGACCAGCCGACAATCTTGCGGCTCCACGCATCCAGCACGATGGCGAGATACAGGAACCCCGCAGCTGTCGGCACATAGGTGATGTCCGCCACCCAGAGCTGGTTCGGGTCGGAGGCGGTGAAGTTCCGGTCCACCAGGTCAGGGGCGGGCCGGGCATCGTGGTCGCGTCGCGTGGTGGTGGGGCCGCCATGCCGGTGGCTGGCGCCCACCATTGCGGCCTGGCGCATCAGCCGCGCGATCCGTTTGCGGCCGTGTCGCTCGCCACGCTGGCGCAGATCGGCGTGCACCCGTGGTGCGCCGTAGGTCTGGCGGGAGCTGGCGTGCACTGTCCGCACGCGCGCGAGCAGCGCCGCGTCGGCCAGCGAATGGGCCGATGGTGGCCGATCCCGCCAAGCGTAGAAGCCTGCTTTGGAGACGCCGAGCACGCGCGCCATGGTGGCAATCGGGAAGCGGGCCTGGTTCGTGCTCATGAACCGGAAGAGCCGGACGGGAGCGTTCCGGTCTCCCGGGCAAACCAGGCCGCGGCTTTTGAGAGTATGTCGCGCTCCACCCGGAGCTGTTTGTTCTCGCGCCGGAGCCGCGACAACTCGTCACGTTCGACCGCGTTCAGGCCGGCTGGCGCATCCGCCTGTCTGCCCTCTTTCTTGTCTGCCCGCGCGATCCAGTTGCGGATCGACTGGGCGGTTGGCTCGAACTCCCGCGCGAGGTCGTCGGGGTCGCGGCCAGCGCGAACCAGTTCGACCATCTGACGGCGGAATTCAGGCGAATAGGGTAGTCGGGTTTTGGCCATGGAGGGCACCTCTGGAAAAAGCTTCAGGGTGTCCACCAAACCGGGTCAATCCCAGACAACGGTTACGTCGGCGGCCAGGCCGCGCACCGTCCAATCCGCTTTCGATGCAAGCCGGGTGGTGATCGCATCGGCCGCCTTCAGCAGCCCGAGCGGGCGCTCGCCGCCGCGTTTCTTGGCCTCCAGACCATGCCCAGCACGGGCGAGTTGCCCAATTCGCACCGCGCTGGCCACCGAAACCGAAAAGCGTGCCG
>JBJXEK010000031.1:0-5322 GCA_046155055.1 Novosphingobium sp.
AGAATCCGCAAACGTTTGCATTTTTTGTTTGCAAACGTTTGCGGATTGGATTTATGAGGACGCCGAGCCGATAATCGGCGTCTATGGGAGAGAGACATGCTCAAGGGTAAATCCGCCTTGTTGGCGACGGGTGCGCTTCTGTTCGCCGTGCCGGTTCATGCACAGCAGGCTGCACCAGCAGATGCACAGGCAGCCGCTGCCGAAGCGCCCGCGAACGACGCCGAAATCGTTGTCACCGCCGTGGCCCGCAGCGCCAACCGCCTCGACAGCTCGGTTTCGGTCAGCTCGCTCAGTGCCGACGCCATCGCGCAGGCTGCGCCGCGCTCGGCCGGCGAATTGTTCCGCAGCCTGCCCGGCATTCGCTCGGAATCCTCGGGCGGTGAAGGCAACGCCAACATCCAGGTCCGCGGCATCCCGATCTCGACCGGCGGCGCGAAGTTCCTGCAGCTGCAGGAAGACGGCCTGCCCGTCCTCGAATTCGGCGATATCGCCTTCGGCAACGCCGATATCTTCCTGCGCGCCGATACCAACGTCGCCCGCGTCGAAGCGGTGCGCGGCGGTTCGGCGTCAACCTTCGCGTCGAACTCGCCCGGCGGCGTGATCAACCTCATTTCCAAGACCGGCACGACCGAAGGCGGCTCGATCATGGGTACCATCGGCGCCGACTACGGCGAATACCGGCTTGATGCCGATTACGGCGGCAAGCTGACCGACAGCCTGAGCTTCCACGTTGGCGGGTTCTACCGCGTCGGCGAGGGTCCGCGCAAAGCCGGGTATGACGGCAACAAGGGCGGCCAGATCAAGGGCAACCTGACCAAGACCTTCGACAGCGGCTTCTTCCGCCTGAACTTCAAGTACCTCGATGACCGCGCGATCGGTTATCTGCCCAGCCCGGTGCGCGTCACTGGCTCGAACGACAGTCCGCATTACGAGGGTCTGCCGGGTCTTAGCCCCAACAACGACACGATCCACAGCGTGTATTTCACCCGCGCGGTGACACTCGACCGCAACAACAATCGCGAAGTCGATGACATCCGCGACGGCATGCACCCGGTGGTCAAGTCGATCGGCTTCGAAACCCAGTTCGACGTGGCCGACGGCTGGACGGTGAACGACAAGTTCCGTTACGCCGACATCTCGGGCGGCTTCAATTCACCCTTCACCGCCAATGTCGATACGATCGGCAATCAGGCTGCCAGCATCGGCGGCGCGGGTGCGACAGCAGTTTATGCCAATGGTCCGCAGGCCGGTCAGGCCGTGGCTGCCAGCACGAACGCTATCGGCGTCGTGCTGTTCAACACCAAGCTGCGCAGCCTGAACAACGTGACCAACGACCTGAAGCTGAGCCGCAAATTCGAAACGGGCGGCGGCAGCTCGCTCGATCTGACCGCCGGCTTCTACAAGTCGCGCCAGACGATCGACATGGACTGGCTGTGGTCGTCCTACCTGCTTGAAGCCAAGGGCGACAACGCCGCGCTGATCGACGTGAAGAATGCCGCTGGTGTGCTACAGACCGATGGCGGGCTCGTCGGCTATGGTGCCACCTTCTTTGGTGGGTGCTGCCGCCGCACTTACAACCTCGATTTCGATACCAACGCGCCTTACGCGTCGCTCAGCTACAATACCGGCAAGCTGACCCTCGATGGCAGCCTTCGCTATGATGCGGGCAATGCGCGCGGCTATGTCGCGGGTGATGGCCCGGTGGTGGCAACCGATGTTGACGGCAACGGCGTGATTTCGGTGCCCGAATCCAAGACCACGATCCTGCCGCTCAGCGCGCAGCGTCCGGTGAACTACAACTACCACTACTGGTCGTACTCGGCGGGTGCGAACTACCGGGTGGCGAACGATCTCTCGGTCTTCGCGCGCTACAGCAAGGGCGGCCGCGCCAATGCCGATCGCTTCGTGTTCGGCGGCAACACCAGCCCGACTTCGGGCGCGCTGCTTCCGGGAGCCCGTCCGGTCGACTTCGTCCGCCAGGCCGAAGTGGGCGCGAAGTTCCAGTCAGGCGGTCTCAGCCTTTATGGCACGGGCTTCTGGGCAAAAACCGAAGAGCAGAATTACGAAGCGACCACCCAGCGTTCGAGCGCGAACACCTACCGGGCTTATGGCCTTGAACTGGAAGGCGCCTACCGCATGGGCGGCTTCTCGCTCGCGGCCAGCGGCACTTACACGAAGGCCAAGATCGTGAAGTCGCTTGATGCCACGGTGATCGGCAACAAGCCGCGCCGCCAGGCCGACTTCATCTATCGCCTGACGCCGTCTTACACCGCCGATATGTTCACGGTTGGCGCCAGCGTGATCGGCACGACGGCAAGCTACACGCAGGACAGCAACCAGCTGAAGCTGCCCGCCTTCACGCAGGTCAACGCCTTCCTCAGCGTCCGCCCGCTGGAGCGCGTGCAGGTTTCGGTCAATGCCAACAACCTGTTCGACACGGCCGGCTACACCGAAGCGGAAGAAGGCTCGATCCCTGCGAACGGCATTGTCCGCGCGCGTTCGATCAACGGCCGCACCATTTCGGCCTCGCTGAAGCTGGACTTCTAAGCGTTCCTCCCTCCTCCCCGGGCGCACCTCCAGTTCGCGCCCGGGGCCCTTTTCTGGGACCGACCTGCTTATGACGTCCTTCTGGTCTGCGCATGCGGTTGCCGCCATCGCGGACAACCCTCTTCCGGCAATGCCCCTGATCGACCGCGCTGCGGTCGTTCCCATCCTGCCCGGCATCGATCTGTGGGATTACTGGCCCGTGCAGGAGATGGACGGCCGCACTGCTGTGATCGCAGGCGGCACGCTCCATATGTTGCTGTCTGCCCCGGTTCTGCCCGATCCCGATGACCGCCACGCGCAGGCCCGCCTGCGGCTGATGCACCAGACCGCCGCAGGCTGGCGCGATCTCGGGCATCTTCTGCCCGATGGCTTCGCGCCGGGCAGCCGCGAATGGTCCGGCTCAGCCATCGTATCCTCCGCGCATGACCGGGTGACGCTCTACTTCACCGCCGCCGGGTATCGCGGCGAGGCGCAAGTCACCTTCGCCCAGCGCCTGTTCGAATGCAGCGCGCTGCTTGCGGTCAGCGATGGCCTGCCTTCCTTTGGCGAATGGACTGCGCCGGTGGAATCCGTCGTTGCCGATGGCACGGTCTATACCCGCGATATGGCCGGAGGCGGCGCGATCGGCACGATCAAGGCCTTCCGCGATCCGGCATGGTTCCGCGATCCGGCAGGCGGCGCGGAGTATCTCGTGTTCGCCGCCTCGCTCGCCGCTTCAATCTCGCCGTGGAACGGCGCCGTTGGCCTCGCCCGCCGCGAGCAAGGCCAGTGGGTGCTTTGCCCGCCCCCGATCACCGCCGATGGGCTCAACAACGAGCTTGAGCGCCCGCACATCGTCCACCACGCAGGGCTCTACTACTGCTTTTGGTCGACCCAGCGGAAAGTGTTCGCGCAGCCCGGTCCGGCCGGACCGAACGGACTTTATGGCATGGTCGCGCAGGCGATGGCGGGGCCGTGGCTGCCGCTCAACGAAACCGGGCTGGTCTTCGCCAACCCCGCCGAAGCGCCGATCCAGGCATATAGCTGGCAGGTGCTGCATGACCTCAGCGTGATCAGCTTTGTCGATCGGCCCGGCCTCGCTGAAGAGCCGGTTGACGCCGCCACGGCGCGCCGCCATTTCGGCGGAACCCCGGCGCAGCCCGTCCAGCTTGCGCTGCTTGGCACAAGCGCGAGACTGGCATGACTGCAAATGATCCCCTGATCGCTGGTGTGGAACTCGGCGGAACCAAGTGCATTGCGGTCACCGCGCGCGGCCGCGAAATCGTCCGGCGCGCGCAGTGGCCCACGGGCGACGATACCGCCGCCACCTTGGGCACCCTCGCCGATTGGCTCGCGGCCGAGCACCGGGCTGAACCTTTCGCCGCGCTCGGGATCGCCAGCTTCGGGCCGCTGTGCCTCGATCCCGCATCCGCCGATTACGGCCGTATCGTCAACACGCCCAAGCCCGGCTGGTCCGGCGCGGACGTACTGGGCGTGCTCGCGGGCGATCTTGGCGTGCCCGTCGCGATCGATACCGATGTCGCAGGCGCGGCGCTGGCCGAAGGACGGTGGGGCGCGTCGGTCGGCTGCCCGGTCCATGTCTATCTCACCATCGGCACCGGGATCGGCGGCGGGATCGTGGTGGACGGCCAGCCGCTCCACGGCACGTTCCACCCGGAAATGGGCCACGTGCGCGTGCGCCGCGTGGTGGGCGATCCGTTCATGGGCGTGTGCCCAATCCACGGCGACTGCCTTGAAGGCCTCGCGGCCGGTCCGGCGATTGCCGCCCGCGCGGGGCGTCCCGCCGAAGAGCTCGCGCCCGAAGATCCGGTATGGGGAATTCTGGCGGGGGAGATCGGCGAATTCATGGCCTCGCTGATCCTGACTCTCGCGCCGCATCGGATCGTGGTTGGGGGCGGGGTTGGGCAGGGGCAACCCGCGCTCCTGCCGCTGGTGCATCAGGCCACCGCCCGCTCGCTTGGCGGCTATCTTCCGGGGCACAGTCTTGAAGCCCTGCAAGGCCTGATCGTGCATCCAGGGCTGGGCGGTGATGCAGGCGTGTGCGGCGCGCTGGCGCTGGCGCTCGGTGCACTGGCGGATTGAGGCAACCGCACCTCGGCCAAGTTACAAGTATTTACAGTAATCACCATACAATCAGAATGTTAGCCTTTCGCGTTGAAGGGCCTTCCTTCTTTTCCGGCAATCGGGTGATCCTGCCGTCCCCGGCCCATCCGCAAGCGATAGACCAGGCCCCCGGCGCGGGCTATGCCACCGCAACTGTCGCACGTTGCCGGAATCGAGACCCGCTGTGAAACCCAAGTCCATCAGGTCATGGCCGCTGACCTTGCTCGCCGGTGTGGCGGCCTGCTCAGGGCCCATCACCACTCGCTCCGGGATCGAAGGCCCACCGGTCGTTCCGGCCCACGCCACAGGGCCCGCCACAGGCATCGCCCTCGCGCCCTTGCCCGAGGGATCAGGGTCCGCCGCAATCTCTGCGCGCAGTGCCGTGGCCGAGGCGCTTGGCCGTCAAGGATACCGCCTTGCCGAAGATGCACCGCTGCGCGTCGAAGTGGCCATCGCCGAACGACCGGCGCAAGTCGATCTGCGCCCGCTGGCCGGCGCGGCCCTGTCGCCCGCCAAGACCCAGCGGCTGCTGCAGGATTGCCACGACCGCACACACCGGCTCACGCTGGCGGTCACCGATCCTGCGCATGCAGGAGTGACGCGCGCATGGGCGGAAGAGCACCACTGCAAGGGCACGCTCGCCGCCAGTCTGCCAGCGCTGGCCCAGCAGGC
>JBJXEK010000032.1:0-37491 GCA_046155055.1 Novosphingobium sp.
GGCCCACTTGCGCATTCCAACCAGCAAACCATCAAAGGAGAACCCCATGCGCTCAGGACTGCTCTGGATTATCGGCGTCCCCCTCCCGCTGATCCTGCTTCTCGCCTACTGCTCCGGCCACCTTTGAGAGGCCTGCAAGCGAGCCCTCCCCCAAAACCCTCCCCATTTTTGCGGCACGCACAAATGGGGAGGTGGCAGCGCGGAGTGCTGACGGTGGGGTGAAGCGTGGGCAAACCCAAAGTTCCCATTTTGTTCTGTCCTACAAACCCCCTTTCATGCCACTTCGGGAAAACCTCTCCCCCCGCACGAGGCCCGCCATGAAAGACCGCACCCGCAAGCCCGCCCCGCGCGGCACGCTCCCCGCATTCACCCCCGTTCCCCGCCAGCGCGAACGCCACGATGGCTGGACGCCGCAGCGCCAGCGCGGCTTCATCGAAGCGCTTGCCGATACCGGCAGCGTCAAGCATGCCGCCCACGCCGTCAACATGACTGCCGTCGGCGCCTACTATTTGCGCCGCCAGCCCGAAGCGGATGAATTCCGCGCAGCCTGGGAGGCCGCCCTCGCGCTCGGCGTTCAGCGCCTTGAGGATGTCGCGATGGACCGCGCGCTCCACGGGGTCGAGGTCCCGGTCTACCACTTCGGCGCGGTCGTCGGCAGCCGCATGGTCTACAACGACCGCCTGCTCATGTTCCTCCTGCGCAACCGCGCCAGCAAACGCTTCAAGGCCAGTGCTCGCCACGATGCGCCAACCAGAAGCGAAATCGCCAAGCTGAAAAAGCAATGGCAAGCCGAATACGAAGCCGAAGAAGCCGCTGCCCGCGCCGCAGCCGCCAAGGGCGCGCCCGACTTCCTCTCCCGCTTCACCGCCGCCAACCGCCAGTGGTACGAAGCCCTCCCCGCCCCCGCACGCGAAGCCTACGACCAGTTCCTCAAGGCCGAAGCCGAAGCCAGAGCCGCCGGCAAAGCCCCAAGCATGCCAAACTGGCTGGCGCTTCCGCCGCCGAAGGAAGGGGAGTGAGGCACGCAAAGGCCCTCCCCATTTTCACGCAGTGCAAATGGGGAGGTGGCAGCGCGAAGCGCTGACGGAGGGGTCATCAACGCCGACAATACCGCACAATACTCTCAGCCACCGCCTCAGGCGAGCGCAGCACATCCACCGCCGCGATCCGCACCACCGCAATCCCAAGCGCCCTGAGCGCCTCATCCCGCCGCTGGTCCCGCAAAGGCCTGTCACCCATATCATGGGCCATGCCATCAATCTCGAAAGCGACCTTGGCGGCGGCGCAGTAGAAATCCAGCACCCAGTCACCCAGCGGATGCTGCCGGCGAATCTTCACGCCATCCGGCTGAAACCGCAGATGCCGCCAGAGCAGCGCTTCCGGCAAGCTCGGCTGCGCACGAAGCTTGCGTGCCAAGGGAACGTCGCGCGGTTGCTTTGGCCTCGGCAAGAACCCCTCCGTCATTGGCTTCGCCAACGCCACCTCCCCGTTTGTGCTGCGCAAAAACGGGGAGGACCAGAGAGAGACGCCGCCGATATGGCTCGGTCCTCCCCATTTTCACAAAGTGTGACGCGAGGAAATTGCCAACCTACGCCCCAAGACCCTCCCCATTTTTGCGGCACGCACAAATGGGGAGGTGGCAGCGCGAAGCGCTGACGGAGGGGTAAATGGCACAAGCTACTGCTTCAAGCAGTGCTCCCGGTGCCACCGCAAGAACATCGGATGCGGCCTCAGCCCCGGTCTTTCGGGAGCAAGCGCTCTGCCTGTCGGGTTGATCATAGCCTCAACGCTGCTGCGATCATTGACCTGCCGCGAAATGATGATGTCCAAATCATCTGAAAAACCGATGAGCCCTCGGTCAAACATCCAGTGCAGCGTACCTGTCAGCGCCATGCCGTTTTGCACGCTATCCGGCCCACCTTTCTCCACCGGTCTGATGTGAGCTGCCTCGGCTTCCGCTCGCCCGCCTCCGTTGATGAGCTTCCACCCCGTAACGGCGCAGCGGCTATCGTATGCGGCGAGAACGGCGCGCCTGAACAAGTAGTCACGCTTCGGTCGGGAAAGCAGCGATTGAACAATGGTCCGTTCCACTTCGAAGGGAACTCGCTGCTCCTGCAAGCGATCATCGGGGACTTCGCCTACGCGCGGCAGAAAATCCTCCTGCTCGGGCAATCCAAGCGTAATGATCCGCCGAAAGTCCTCAGGTGAGAGGTCACGTACAGCCCACTGCGCACGACCACCTAGCCCGCGTTCGTTGCGTTGACCGTCCGGCGCGTTGAGCGGAACCGGTGTGACAAAATCGAGGTAAGTTTCTTGTTCGATTTCAGCGACGAACATGTCAGTGATGGTGCTGTCCGGAACAATTCGGGCAACCTTCGCCACAGCGAAATAGCCCCGCGATTTCGGCACTTTCGAGGGCTCGTAATACACTATCCAACCACCCTCAAGCGGCTTGGCTCGGCCCAGATATGGCTTCGGAAACTGATACCGCGACGACGGCGCGTCATCATAGATCGAGTCCGCGCGGTGAACGAAGATGCCAAATGCCATGGTGCGAGGTTATCGAGTGTACGCCGCCTGCACCAGAGCAAAGCGGTGCACCCAGGCGATCCAAGTGCGTCCTCCCTATTTTCACGAAGTGCAAACGGGGAGGTGGCCCGCCGCAGGCGGGTCGGAGGGGTAGCTTTACTTGCAGCAAGGGTTGAAGAACAAGCAAAAAAACCAACGCGGCAAAGCCGCGTCGTCGAAGGGCTCGGTTCGCTTGAGGCTCCCGGCCGGAATAGCCGCTCGCTTGCGGCGACCAGCTTCCAAGCGTCACGTTGCTCCGCAAAGCTAGCTTGGGCGCTTGCGGCTATTCTTCACCCATCCGCAGCGCCGCAATAAACGCCTCCTGCGGAATGGTCACATTGCCATATTCCCGCATGCGCTTTTTGCCTTCTTTCTGCTTGTCGAGCAGCTTCTTCTTGCGGCTGATGTCGCCGCCATAGCACTTTGCAGTCACGTCCTTGCGCATCGCGCTGATCGTTTCGCGCGCAATGACTTTGGCGCCGATTGCGGCCTGGATCGGGATCTTGAACATGTGGCGCGGGATCAGGTCTTTCAGCCGCTCGACCAGATGGCGCCCGCGCGGGTCGGCTTGGCTGCGGTGGACCACGATGCTCAGCGCGTCGACCGGCTCGTTGTTCACCAGGATGTTCATCATCACCAGATCGCCTTCGCGCAGGCCGATCTGTTCGTAATCGAAGCTGGCGTAGCCCCGGCTGATCGACTTGAGCCGGTCGTAGAAATCGAACACCACTTCGTTGAGCGGCAATTCATAGCTCACTTGTGCGCGCCCGCCGACATACGTCAGCCCGGTCTGGATGCCGCGCCGGTCCTGGCAGAGCTTGAGGATCGAGCCGAGGTATTCGTCGGGCGTGTAGATCGTCGCCTTGATCCACGGCTCTTCCATTTCGGCGATCCTGACCGGATCAGGCATGTCGGCCGGGTTGTGCAGTTCCTTGATCGTGCCGTCGTTCATCAGCAGGCGGTAGACCACCGAAGGGGCGGTGGTGATGAGGTCGAGGTCGTATTCGCGGCTGAGGCGTTCCTGAATGATCTCCAGATGGAGCAGGCCGAGGAACCCGCAGCGGAAGCCGAAGCCGAGCGCGGCGCTGCTTTCCATCTCGAACGAGAACGAAGCGTCGTTGAGGCGCAGGCGGCTGATGCTTTCGCGCAGCTTTTCGAAGTCCGCCGCATCGACCGGAAACAGCCCGCAGAACACGACCGGCTGCACTTCCTTGAAACCGGGCAGCGCCTCTGTCGCGCCCTGCTTCACCGTGGTGATCGTATCGCCCACGCGGGCCTGCGCCACTTCCTTGATCTGCGCGGTGATGAAGCCGATCTCGCCGGGTCCGAGCTCGGCCAGCTGCTCGATCTTGGGCCGCATGCAGCCGACCCGGTCGATCAGGTGCTCGGTGCCCCCGGCCATGAATTTGACCGCGAGGCCCTTCTTGATCACCCCGTCGATCACGCGCACGAGGATGACGACGCCGAGGTAGGGGTCGTACCAGCTGTCCACCAGCATGGCCTTCAGCGGCTTGGTGCGGTCGCCGCCTGGCGGAGGGATGCGTTCGACGATGGCGTCGAGCACTTCTTCAATGCCGATGCCGGCCTTGGCGCTGGTGAGCACCGCGCGGCTCGCGTCGATGCCGATCACTTCCTCGATCTCGGCGCGGACTTTCTCGGGTTCGGCGGCGGGCAGGTCGATCTTGTTGATGACCGGCACGATCTCGTGGTCATGCTCGATGGATTGGTAGACGTTGGCGAGCGTCTGCGCCTCGACCCCCTGCGCCGCGTCGACCACCAGCAGCGCGCCCTCGCAGGCGGCGAGGCTGCGGCTGACCTCGTAGGCGAAGTCGACGTGGCCCGGCGTGTCCATCAGAGTGAGCTGATAGGTTTTGCCGTCCTTCGCCGGGTATTCCAGCCGCACCGTCTGAGCCTTGATGGTGATCCCGCGCTCGCGCTCGATATCCATGTTATCAAGGACTTGCTCGCTCATCTCGCGCGCCGAGAGGCCCCCCGTGTACTGGATCAGCCGGTCAGCGAGCGTCGACTTGCCGTGGTCGATGTGAGCTATGATGGAAAAATTACGGATCAGCGCTAGTTCGGTCATGCTCCGCCGTTAGCAGCGCGGGGTCGCGGTGTCATCAGGTCCGTCCGGGTAGGGAGCCCGCGGGGGTTGACACGGTTGACACGGTGCTGAGCAGAAACTGCGATCGATCTGTCGGCGGTTTTTGATCGAACAAGCCGATAAGTCGTGCGGGCGGTGCCGCACGCTACCTGCCGGGGTCGACGTTGCAAAGAACAGTCGATGATCTTACTGGCCTATACCGGCCAGATGGGCCTGAGCTTCATCTACACTAGCTTCAGCTCAGCGTGGGCGCCCGCTATACGTGGGACAAGAAGGTCCGCACCCGGCAACGCGGTGCCAAGCCTGCCTGCACTGGCATGCCCGCTGTGGGGCAATGCCTTCCCTGCACCGGGCTCATGCCCGCCCTTCCCGTTGACCACGCACGGAAACGGCACCAAGAACTCGCTGATGGGCAAGACGCTGCGGCTCAACGCCTCGGCCTTCCATTTCAATTACAAGGGCTATCAGGGCTCGCAGTTCACCAGCGCGACCAGCAGCGGTTCGGGCGTGTTCAATGTCGGCGACGCGAAGATTTTCGGCCTCGAAGGCAACGCGACCGCGCTTGTCGGCCAAGACACGCGAATCAACCTCAACGCGACCTCTCTGTACACCAAGTTCGGCGATGGCATCACGATCAACACTGGCGCGAGCACGCCGGTGGCGATCGACATCAGCGGCAACCGCCTGCCCAACGCGCCGGACTTCACCGCCTCGGGCGGCGTCGAGCAGGAAATCCCCGTTTCGTGGGGCAAGTTCACCGCGCGGATCAATGCCAAGTATTCCTCGGCGTTCTATTACTCGGTGCTCAACACGGCCGACACGCAGTCCAAGGAATACGTGTTGGCCAATGCCTCGCTGAAGTTTGCGCCAGCCGAAAGCTTCTGGAAAATCCAAGGGTATGTGCGCAACGTTTTCAACAAGCAGGTGCTCGCAAACGCCAACCAGAACTTCAACGCCGGAGCCAACATCTATGAGTTCCAGACGCCCCGTACGTTCGGGGTTCGCGGCAGCGTGAAATTCTGAACACATCCCGGCGGCCGGCCTCGTGCGAGGTCTGGCCGCCGGGCAATTCTGCACTTTCCCGCCGAAAGAACCTGAAAACCCGCGCTATCCCGCGTCACCTTCGGGCAATAGACGTCCAGCTCTGAGCATTTAACGTCTCATGGTGGGGGATTACGGGATGGCAGATTCGCAATTCTACGAAGTCGTGGCTTCGGCGCTTGCGGCGCTGCGGGACGAAGGGTTGCTTAAGCCGGAACGCGTGCTGTCTTCGCCGCAGCAGGCCGATATCGCCACGCCTTTGGGCGATGCCATCAATCTTTGTGCCAACAACTATCTCGGCCTCGCCAACGACCCGCGCGTCAATGCTGCAGCAATTGCTGCGATCGAACGCTGGGGCGCGGGGGTGGCATCGGTGCGGTTTATCTGCGGCACGCAAGGCATCCACAAGGACTTGGAGCGCGCCACCGCCGACTATCTGGGCTTCGACGATGCGATCCTGTTTGCCGCCGCCTTCGATGCCAATGGCGGCGTGTTCGAGCCGTTGCTGGGCGAGAACGACGCGATTGTTTCCGACAGCCTCAACCATGCCTCGATCATCGATGGCGTGCGGCTGTGCAAGGCAAGGCGCTACCGCTTTGCAAACAGCGACATGGAGGATCTGGATCGCCAGCTCTCGCAGGCGCGGGCTGACGGTGCGGTGCATATCCTGATTGCTACCGACGGCGCGTTTTCGATGGACGGCTATGTCGCCAATCTGGGCACCATTTCCGCGCTGGCGGAAAAGCATGGCGCGCTGCTGATGGTCGATGATTGCCACGCAACCGGCGTGCTGGGGACGCGCGGCCGGGGATCGGCTGCGCATTGCGGGGTAGAGGGCCGGATCGATATCCTGAGCGGCACCTATGGCAAGGCGCTGGGCGGCGCGATGGGCGGCTTTATTGCCGCGCGTCAGGAGGTAATCGATCTGCTGCGCCAGCGTGCGCGGCCCTATTTGTTTTCAAACGCGCTGGCCCCGGCGGTCTGCGGCGCGGCGCTTGCAGCAATCGCGATCGCCAATAGTGACGAAGGCGACCGGCTCCGCACCAAAGTGGCCGATCACGCCGCGCGTTTTCGTGGTGCCATGACTGCCGCGGGCTTTCGCCTGCTTGATGGCAGCCACCCGATCATTCCGGTCATGCTGGGCGATGCGGTTCTGGCGCAGCGCATGGCGGCGCGGCTGCTCGAGGAAGGCATTTATGTCACCGCCTTCTCCTTTCCGGTCGTGCCACGCGGACTGGCGCGCATTCGCGTGCAGATGGGTGCCGGGCTGGAAACCCATCATATTGATAAAGCTGTCGACGCCTTCGCAAAAGTAGGGCGCGAATTGGGAGTGATTGGGAATGACCACAAACATGATGGCCACGCTGGCCAAGCTCAAACCTGAAGAAGGCATCTGGGCGGACCGTGCACCGATTCCCGAACCCGGCCCCAGCGATGTCCTGATCCAGATCAAACGCACAGCGATCTGCGGCACTGACATCCATATCTACAACTGGGACGACTGGGCCGCCCGAACCGTTCCGGTCCCGATGGTCGTTGGTCACGAATTTGGCGACGAGATCGTCGAAATCGGACGCGACGTGACCCGCCCGCTCACGATCGGCCAGCGCGTTTCGGGAGAGGGGCATATCATCGACATGAACTCGGCTGCGGCGCGATCAGGCCGGTTCCACCTCGATCCCTCGACGCAGGGTGTGGGCGTCGATCGTCAGGGCGCATTTGCCGAGTATCTGTGCATCCCTGCCTTCAACGTGGTGCCGCTGCCTGACTGTGTCAGCCTCGATATCGCGGCCTTGCTCGATCCCTTTGGCAATGCGGTCCATACCGCGCAGCAATTCGATCTGATGGGCCAGAACGTGCTGGTGACCGGCGCTGGCCCGATCGGCATCATGGCCGCGGCCGTCGCGTGCCGGGCGGGCGCGCGGGCGGTGATCCTGACAGATATCAACGCGTACCGTCTTGCGCTGGCCAGCAACCTCGCCAATGTCCGTGCGGTCAACGTGGCCGAAGAAGACTTGCGCGATGTCATGCACCAGGAGGGCATCGCGGATGGGTTCGATGTGGCGATGGAAATGTCGGGTGCAGCCCCTGCCCTGCTCCAGGCGATCGACACCCTGGCGATGGGCGGCAATTTAGCCCTGCTGGGTATTCCGGACGGCACGATGGAGTTTGACTGGAACACCGTGATCATGAAGGCGATCACGGTGCGCGGCGTTTATGGGCGCGAGATGTTCAGTACCTGGCAGCGAATGCTCGGCTTGCTCGAGGGCGGCATGGATCTGCAACCCATAATCACCCACCGCCTGCCGCGCGAGGAATTCCAGTCCGGCTTCGATGCGATGCGCAGCGGGCGCTCGGGCAAGGTTGTGCTGAGTTGGTGAATGCGGGTTTTTGACACAAGGCACAGTACGCGGGGTGCCGCCGGATCGGCGAGCAATCGCAAACAGGCCGTTGATCTGGGCCTTTACTCCGGCGTGAAATCGCGCAGGCGTTCCACCGTCTTGGCATCGAGCCGCTTGATCAACGCCACCACCAGATCGACCGTCTGATCAAAATCGCGGCGGTTGATTACGCCGGTGTGGACGTGGGTGTAGCGCGCGGGGACGACGAGATTCACGGTGGGCGCGCCGCCGTTTGCGGCCTGCATTTCGGCGGAATCGTCGCCGTAACCCTGCACCAGATCGAGCTGGAGCGGCAGCTTGGCGGCGGCGGCGGTGTCCTTCACCAGCGCGACCAATCGGCGATTGGGGAGCGCGCTGCTGTCATAGAGGAACATGCCGGGGCCCGCGCCCAGCTTGACCTGGCTTTCCTCAGGCTTTGCGCCGCCGGAATCGCCCGTCACCCCGCCTTCGATGGCGATGCCGATATCGGGCTTGATGAGCGCGGAGGCCGTGCGCGCGCCGCGCAGGCCGATTTCCTCCTGCACCGTGGCGGTGAAGAACACCTGGTTGGGATGGCCGCTGGCCTTTAGGCGCTCCATCGCGAGCAGCAGCACCGCGCAGCCGACGCGGTCGTCCCACGCCTTGCCGGCATAGTTGCCAGTGCCGTTGAGATCGAGGAACGGGCTATCAGGCACCACCGGATCGCCCGGCGAAAGGCCGAGCGCGGCGACGCCCGCCGCATCCTTCGCGCCCACATCTAGGAACACCGCATCGCGCTTGATCAGCGTGCCGCGCTCGTCGGCCTGCGCGAGGTGGATATCGCGGATCGAGGTGACGGCATGGATCGGCCCTTTGCTGCCGATGATGATCCAACGCTGGCCGGCGAGCGCCTGATCGAGCCAGCCGCCGAGCATCTGCATGGTGAGGAAACCATCGGGTGTGGCGCGGCGCACAACGCCGCCAAGTTCGTCCATATGCGCATCGAGCATGATCCGCGGCCCGCTGCTGCCCTGCCGCGCGATGACCGAGCCAAGGCCATCAAAACGCAGATCGTCCGCGAGCGGCTTCATCCGCTCCACCATGATTTTGCGCACGGGTTCCTCAAAGCCCGGCGGGCCTGCGGCGTTGGAAAGATCGCGAAGCAAATCGGCGGTACGGTCTTGCGCGGCGAGCGGGGAGGCGAGGAGGAGGGCGCTGAAGTAGGCAAGGGAAAGGCGCTTCATGGGGGCTCCGGATTAGGGTTGTTTTCTGTCCTGTGCGGCCTGCGCAGCAAGGTACGCCGGGCGCGAGGTTGCGCGGTCCCAGTAGGCAGCGATTTCGGGGGTAAACTTGTAGTCCAGCCCCAGATCCTTCGCGAGGAGCAGGGCGTAGGCGGTGCAGACATCCGCCATGGTGAAGCGGCCGGCGCAGAGCCAGTCCTTGCCTTCGAGCGCGCGGGTCAGGTGCTTGAGGCGCGAGAAAAACCACTGGGTGTAGTCGTCGGCAGCCTGCTTCAGCTTGCGCTCATCGGGTTCGAAGCGGGTGTAGCGCAGCACGATGGTTTGCGGGAACGTGAGCGTGGCTTCGCTGCGGTGAAGCCAGTCAAGCCAGAGGCCGTAGTCTGGTTCTTCGGGGCTCACAGCGAGCGGCGTGGGGCCGTAGCGGGTGGCGAGGTATTGCGGGATCGCGCTGGACTCGGTCATCCGCGTGTCGCCATCGACGAGCAGTGGGATCGTGCCGAGGGGGTTTTGCTGCAGGTATTCGGGCTGCAGCATTCTGGGTGGGAATGGCAGCATGTGGAGTTTGTAAGGCAGGTCGAGCTCTTCCAGCGCCCAGAGCGCGCGGAAGGAGCGGGCGTTGTAGCAGTGGTAAAGTTCAATCATCGTCCTAGATCAGGCCTCTGCTGATCAGGCATTCCTGCACGGCGCGTTCGCCCATGTCGATGGCTGTGTTGGTGAAGGCGCTGCCTGCCGCGTCGGCGTTGGCGATGGCGATGCGGCCGAAAGTCTGGCGGCCGAGGATGTGCGGGCGCTGCTCGTCCGGGATATCGGGATCGCCAAGTGTGTCGTAGGTATAGGCATAGCCGTGGGGCCAGCGGTTGACAGTGATCGCGGCGATATCGCGCGCAGCATTGAAGCCTGCACCGCCGAGCATGCGCTGCAGCTGCGTGCGGATTTCGCGCTCGATTGTGGGGTACTCTTCAGCCTGCATCTGCGCGCGGCCGATGCGGTTCTGCTCCTTGCGCGGCAGGCCCGGCTGGTTCGGGTTGCGCACCATGTGAATCACCACCGGCTCATCGGGCGTCAGCGCGCTGGCATAGCCGCCGATGTTCATCGGCGTGTCGAGCGAGGCGCCGATGTGATAGCCATTGGGCGCGCTGATCGATTTGACGCCGAGCTTGGCCCAGGGGCGCCAGTTCTTCACCAGCACATTGGTATATTGCATCGGCACCTTGGAGGCATAGTGCAGTGCTTCTTTCTGCGCGGCGGGCAGCGCGGGGACGATGAACGGGATGACCATGTTGAAACAGGCCATGATCGCGTTCGCGCCGGTGACGGTGACGCGCTTGCCATCCTTCACATAGACGATGCGCACTGCCTGTTCGGTGTTGCGCGTTGTCTCGCCGATATGTTCGGCGCGGATCACCATGCTGGAAAGGCGGATGCGCGTGGGATTCGCCGGGTTGTCCAGCGCCGAATAGCTGGCGGGCGCAAGCACCACGCTTTCCTGATCGAGCTTGCCCGAAGGTCCTTGGGGAAACACGCCCGGGACCAGGCGATTGACCAAAAGGCGCGCGACCGTGGCGTTGCCATCCGGCCAGTGGAAATGCTGCGCCTCTGCGGTGATCTGCTCGGGCAGTTTCATCCCCGCAAACCCGGGCGATCGCCCGCCGAGCGCGGCTTCCCAGGCCGGCAGCGTATCGACACGCTTGTTGTTGCGGAAGTACTGGCCGAGGAAGAACGGCAGGCTTTCGGGCAGCATCTTGGCGTGCTTCACGAGATAGTCCTGATAGCTGATATGGCGCAGATACTGGGCTTTTGCCTCAGGCCCCATATCCGGCAAGTAATCGACTTTTGCGGTGTAGATGCGCGTCAGGTCTGCGCGCACGGACGGCGTCAAAGGGGCTTCGGCAAAGAACTGCGGCCACGGCTTGCTGCCCGTGCCGGTCACGAGCTTGTCGGCCAGGAAGTGCTCCTTGTCGAAGAACGTGGCCGAGCCGAGGCCTTCGTAGGCCTTGGTTTCATAGCGTTCGTAGCTCGTCAGATCGACACCGAGATCGGCCAGCAGCTTCTTCGAAGTGAAGCTATACGGAAACGGCGATTCAATGCTCATCGTACCGCCGTAAGCGAGGATCGTGCGGCCCTCGTATTTGAACTCGTTGCGTTTGGCGTGGCCGCCGAAATCGTCGTGGTTGTCGAGGATCAGGATCTTGCGGTCGTCGCCCAGTGCCTGCCGGTAGAAATAGGCAGCCGCGAGGCCCGAGATGCCCCCGCCGACGATGACCAGATCATAGTGCTCGCCGGAATCGTCCGCCGAGAGCGTGCCGCCGAATTCACCGTCGCGCGCCATATGGGCGGCTTCGAACGAGCCGGGGTACTGGCCGCGCAGGCCGGTAAGCAGCGGGGGATAACTGGCACCAGAGGGAGCGGCAGGCGCTGCCGCCATACCCTGCGCGAGCGCCGCGGGGCTGGTGCTGAGCGCCGCCGCCGTTGCCGCCATGCCGCCGATGAAATCGCGGCGCGCGATGGGCAGATGGAGGCCCAGTTCCCGATCAGACCATTGAGTCCCGGACTTCTCTGGCATCCTCTATCTCCCCATTTGCCCGCGAGGCCTGTTCCCGTTAGATCACTTGTCCAAGACCTGACGGGATTTCGCAAGTGGCCAATTGCCGGGGAGATTGCTGATGACACGCCGATGGACTGCCTGGCTGCTTGCCGCATTGGGTGCGTTTGCCACCACTGCGGCGGCGGCGCAGACTGCTGACACGTGCAAAAATGATCCGAAGTTTCGCGAGCAGGATTTCACGCTCGGCAGCTGGGATGTCTACACCGGCGACACAAAGACCGATGAAGTCACGATGACACTAATCCTCAACGATTGCGCGATCGAGGAGCATTGGAGAAAGACCGACGGCAAGCCAACCGGCAATGGCATCGGCCTGTTCAACTATTCGCGGCTCTTGGGATCGTGGGGTTATACTTGGGCGACAGACGACGGCGCGGCAACGAGTTTTCGTGGCAACCTCGTGAAGCCCGGCGAGATCCGTTACATAACGGAAAAGCCCTTGCCCGGCGGGCCAAATGGAGAAAAGAGGGTGCGGCTGCGGTACTGGACGCTTTACGCCATGCCCGACGGCACGGTGCGCGAACTGGCGATCGGCACCGAGGACGGCGGCGCGACCTGGACGCAGGATTACGACCTGAAGTGGGTGCGCAAGAAGTAGTCGGCCCGGCTCAGGGCTTGATGACAAACGGCAGAGGTGACCCTGCCCCGGCGTCGAAGGCTTTCCAATCCTCGCCCAGCGCGGTGAGCGCGCTCGCGGCGATCTGATTCTGGCCGAGGCAGGCCCCCGACTTCAGCCCCATCAGCATGACCGGATGCACCGCCGGACCGATCGCAGCGAGCCAGATTTGCTCGGAGCCGGGGAAGCCTGCCGGATCGGGAATGGTGAAAAAGGCAGGATCAAGCCGCACCGATTCCGCGCTACCGTGTTCGGTCCACGCCGCGCCCCCAGAAACCTTGGGCGCCGATCCGCGGCCATGATCGGTGGTGACAATCAGGGTCGTCTTGCCGCGATAGGCAGGGTCGGCCTGCGCAATGCGCCAAAGTTCGGCAATGAAGTCGTCGTCACGGTTGATCGCGGTGAGCGTGTCGTCGTAGCGGCCCATATGCGCGAACTCGTCGGTATCACCGAGGCCGACATAGAGCACGCGCGGCTTCTTTTCGCGCAGCGCGTCGAGCGCGAAGCGCATGGTCAGCGTCTCGGTCGGGTAGCGGCCCTCGAACCCCGGATTGACGGGTACGCCGCTGCGTTTATCATTGATAATGTAAGGAAAAACATCCCAGTTGCCGAAAGCGAGCACTTGCCCTGCGAAGCCGGGGCGCTGGTTCAGCCATTCGAGGAAGGTTTTGTTGCGGTTCCAGTTTTTGTCGTTGCTGGTGATTGCAGGATCGGCACGGCCCGTGAAAATCTCGTTATAGCCGGGGTATGAAAACCACATGGAATTGGTGACGGCCATGCATTGGCCGGCATCACGGTTGCCGGTGAGCACGCCGTTTTGGGCAGGCAGGCTATGGAGGAACGGCATCAGATCCGAGCCGGTCTTCCACGATTTCTCGACCGCCTCCTTCATGTCGGCATGGGTGAAACGCGCATCCGCCACCAGCGCCGGATCAGGACCGCGGAACACCTCCTGCCAGCGCGTGCCGTCCATAGTGACGAGGATCAGGCGCTGATCATCGGCAGGCTGCGCTGCCGCAAGCGAGGGAAACAGCAAGAGCAGGAAAACGAGCAGAAACCGGCGCATGAGGAATTTCCTTCCGGTCAGAACTTTCGGCCCAGGCGCAGGCTGATGAAGCGAGGACGCAACGGATAGACCACGACCGAATCCGGCCCGCAAATCGAGATCGTGCAGGTCGAGAGGCGGTTTTGCTCAGCGCGCACATCGAACACGTTTTCGGCCGAAAGCGAGGCCGACCAGTTGCCGCGCGTGATCCCGGTCGAAAGATCGATCGTGGTATAGGGCCGCTGGATGCCAATGGCCGAAGCATCGCTAACATCAAGATCGGGGGTGACCGAACTGAGATGCGAAAGCGCGGCCTGCAGATAGAGACCTGAGCCGCCTACCGCAAAGTCATAGCGCGCACTGGCCGCGATCTTGAAGCGCGGTGAGCCGGCGAAGCGCGTGCCGGCCGGCGCGCGCCCCGGGACGTCCGTGGTCAACTTGGCTTCGACATAAGTGCCCGAGGTCTGGAGCGAGAGGCCCTTGACCAGGTTGAGCGTGAGATCGGCCTCAATGCCCTTGGACTGCGCGCGGCCTGCGTTGATAATATCGGTGATGCCGTTCTGATCGCTTGTGACGGCGAATTGCGCCTGCGTGAGCTTTTCGAGGAAAATGGCGCCGTTGAGGCGCAACTTGCCCCCAGCCCACGTCGTCTTCCAGCCCATCTCGTAGTTCGAAAGCTTCTCGGCCGTATAGGGCGGCGCGGCGGGGCGGCGGTTGATCCCGCCAGGTCGGAAACCGGTCGACCATGTGACATAGACCAGTTTGCCCGGCGCGGGCTTCCAACTGAGGTTGAGCTTGTGGCGCAGGCCCTCGCCCTTGGCATTGGTGTTGATATTGTCGCAGGGCCGCTGCGTGCCGTATTTCCCGATGGTCGCGGGGAAGCACAGCGCCTCGCCCGCCCCCGAGCGCGTTGCGTTGAAGCCGAAGAAGCCCACCACGTCGTTGTCGAATTTGTAGGCGCGCAGGCCCGCGGTCAGCGTCAGGGTCGGCACGACATCGAACGCGGCTTCGGCAAAGGCGGCATAATCGCGGTCGGTGCGGTACTGGATATTGGCGTAGTTGACCCCGGGCAGCCCGGTGACAGACTGGCTGTCCGCCAGCCCCGGCACGATATATAGATTGCGCCAGTTGTTGGTCTGGCGCTGGTAGAACAGCCCGGCAACGAGCCGCAGCCGGTCGCTGGACGGCGAGGCAAAGCGCAACTCGTGGCTCTGCTTGGTGAAATGCTCCGCCTGCGTCACGCGCTGGGCGGGGCTGATCAACTTGCCGGAATTGTCGTAGAAGTTGCTGCCGAAGTACTCGGGGGTGCTGGCGTAAGCGGTGTCGTAGAAAAAGGCGTAGTCACTGTAATCCGAAGTGTATTCGGCAGTGCGTTCGAAATATGCCCCCGAGTAGGTCAGATCGAACGAGCCGATCTTGCCCTCGATCGCAAGCGCGGCCTGCCCCCAGCGGTCCTTCTGATTTTCCGGGAAATACCGCGAAATCTTGAGATCGCCTTGCGAGGGCTTGTAGCCGAAAAAGCCGCGCGCCCTTTCGTCCTGGCCCATGGCGGACACTGTCGCGGTCCAGTTATCGTCCAGCTCGACCTTGAGCGCCGCGCGCCCACCAAAGGTATCGACCGAATTCTGGTCCGCGCCGGTGAGCGCGCGGTTGTCTCGCACGATCCCTGAAGTGGGATAGCGCTGCGCAGGCCCGCGCACATTGTCGATGTATCCGCCGTCGTGCTGGTAAAAGCCGACCACACGCAGAGCGATGCGGCTGGAGAGCGGCAGGTTGACGTACCCTTCCGCGATGCCGCCGGGTTTGCCATGCGTTACGGCGGTGGCAGTCAGGTCGACCGAGCCCGAAAAGCCCTTCAGATCGGGCTTGTTGGTGATCATGCGAATAGTGCCCGCCTCGCTGCTCGCGCCGTAGAGCGTGCCCTGCGGCCCGGCCAGCGCCTCGACCCGCGCAAAATCATAGACATGCACATCGACGTTCGAGCCGATCGTGGTGACCGGCTGCTCGTCGAGATAGATGCCCACGGTGGGTAGCGAGCCGGTGGAAAGACGGTTGCCGTTGCTCAGCCCGCGGAAGAACACTTCGGCCTGGCCGGGGCCGTAGCTGATGAAGGAGAGGCTGGGGAGGAGCTTGGCGTAATCGTTGAACGTGCGCACCTGGCGCTGTTCGAGCACCCGGGTATCGAGCGCCTGGATCGAAAGCGGCACATCCTGCAGCTTTTCCGAGCGCTTCTGTGCGGTGACGATGATCTCACCCGGCGCAGCGGGCGCGTCTGCCGCTTGTGCCTGATCCGCTGCCTGCGCATGCAGTGGCCCAGCAGCGACCAGCGCCGTCAGGCTGATTCCCCACGCCCAGAGTTTCGATAGCCCCATGGCCCGCAATGCCCTCACCTCACGTCGCCCCACTTCTAGGTAACGGCAATGACGTAACGGTTACAGCGGTGTTTCGGTCAGGCTTGCACCATCTAGGGCCGCACCAGCAAATTGCCGGAGTGACCGCCGGCAAACAGCACGAACAAGGCTTCGGCAAAATGGTCGATACCTTCGACCACATGTTCGGGCAGCGTGATTTTCCCCGCTTGCATCAGCCCCGTAATCTCGGCGATCGCCTCGGGATAGCGTGCGGCATAATGGCTGACGACAAAGCCCTTCATCATCGCGTTGCGTTCGGCAAGACGCAGATAGAGTTTGGGGCCGCGTACATCTTTGAGATCGGCGTATTGCGAGATCGCACCGCAGATCGCGACGCGCGCGCCCTCCGGGGCGAGATTGTCGAGCGCAATATCCAGCAATTCGCCGCCGACATTGTCGAAAAACACGTTGATGCCGCCAGGCGCGGCCTTGGCCAGCGCGGCAGCGACATCGGTGTTCTTGTAGTCAATCGCGACGTCCGCGCCGAGCGTCTCGGTGAGGAAGCGACATTTCTCAGGCCCGCCGGCAATGCCGATCACGCGCGCACCTCGCCCTTTGGCGAGTTGCACGACCATCGATCCCACCCCGCCTGCCGCGCCCGATACGAGCACGACATCGCCTGCCTGCACTTCGGCCACCGCGATCAGGCCAACCCACGCGGTGAGGCCTGTCGTCACGCCCAGTGGACCGACGAAATCACGCGGTTGGAGGCTGTTTGATAGGTCGAGCTTGGTCAGCGCCGCGGCCGGCACCATGGCATGGGTTTGCGCCGAGAGCAGGCCATAGACCCAATCACCGGCAGCGAGTGTATCACTGGCGCTTTCGACGACCTGCCCAACCCCGAGAGCACGGATGGTCGAGCCGAGACCGGCGGTTTCATGGAAGCTGCCCGGCGTCAGCGTGGTGCGGATCCACGCGTCCATCGAGAGCGTATCGACTTTCACCACGACATGGCCCGCTGGCACATCCGTTATCTCGCTGTCCTCGATCCCGAAGTCCTCAGGCAGCGGCATGCCTTCGCGGTATTGCCTGATGAAGACGCGGCGATTGGTGTGCGGCATGGCGGAAATCCCCTCGATGGTGCGGTTTGCACGGGGGCTAGGCCGCGCCGCTTGCGCCCGCCATTGGCGATTTGATTAGCCTGGCGAATGCGCGGCCTGCGTGGGTGGTACAACCGTTTACTTGTCGAACCGGCCCAGACAGCGCAGACAGAAGCAAGATCAGCGAGAGGACTTCAGCCATGAACACGCGTTTCATCCTGATTGCCAGCGGCATGGCCGTGCTTTGCGCGGTGCCAGCGGCGGCGCAATCCGCGCAGGACGCAGGCGCCTTGCTGGGCCGGATTCTGGGTTCGCCGACAAATGCCACCGCCCCGACCAATCCCGCGCCGCCGCCCAATGTGACGAGCACCGAAGCCTCCAAGGGGCTCAAACTTGCGCTGGGCAAGGCGGCCGAAACGGTCGTTGGGCAACTCGGCAGGCCGGGCGGCTTTGCAGACGACCCCAAAGTGCGGATCGGGCTGCCCGGCCCGCTGGGCAAGCTGGGCGGTCTGCTCTCGGTGCTCGACACGGTGGGCGTTACGGACGGACTTTCCGGCAAGCTCAACGCCGCGGCAGAGGGCGCGGTGGGCAAGGCGCTGCCGCTGCTCAAAACCGCGATCACGCGCATGACGGTTACCGATGCGTTGGGCATCGTGACGGGCAGCGACACTTCGGCCACGGACTTTTTCCGCCGTACGATGGGGCCAAGCCTGCAGACCGAAATGCGCCCCGTGGTGGCGAAATCCCTGTCCGGCGTGAAGGCGTTCCGCGCGCTTGACAGCTTTACCGCCAGGAACAGCCTGCCCGCAGGCACGTTCGGCGCGAAGGACCTGACCGGCTATGTCACGCAGAAGGCCAGCGACGGGGTGTTCCTCTATCTCGGCGAGCAGGAACGCGCGATCCGGGCCAATCCGCTGGGCACCGGGAGTTCGCTGATCGCGAAAATATTCGGGCGGGACTAGCCGCCTGGCGGCATTGGCCCCGCGGTCCCATACAGACCGGGCACAACCGGCGGGCGTGCAACTGAGCTGCCGCCCCGCCGATCCTGCCCTGCCAGACACCGCAAGCGCTCCAGCGCACTTCCTTGAGGTCAGCGAACCGGTTCGCGCCCTGATCCAGCGTGAACCTTACCCCACCTTGCGCTGGGCGGCGGCCGGGTCCGGCATAGGTTGCGACGCCTTGATCGCAACCGCGGCGATGCGGCCATCCTCGTCGAGCCGGAGCGGCTGCGAGAATTCGACGCCCTGGCGGTCATCGCTTGCCCAGCGGCAAGTGGCGGTAACCGAGTGACCGTCGGACAGCTGAATGCGGAAGATCGTGCCCGGCGGCACGTTCCACAGCCCTTCGATCAGCGCGCCGGTCAGCGACATGTTGCGCACCGTGCCGTTGTAGCTGTGCCCGCCGTGATCCAGCACAACGCGGCGCAGCATGGCCTGGCGCGAGGCGCGGGCCGAGCGCGGCCCCCGCGCGATGGCGATAAGGCCAGTGGCAAGCCGCGAGGCAGTGCTCTCACACGACAGCGGACGCTCGTAGATATAGCCCTGCACGTGGCTGCAACCGAGCATGCGAACGAGGTCGAGTTCGTCGAGCGTCTCCACGCCTTCCGCCGTGGTCTCCATGCCCAGCGCTTCGGCCAGGCTCACGATCGAGGCAATGATCGCGCCGTTGCGGCTGCCCTGCTGGGTCGCGCCGCGCACGAACGACTGGTCGATCTTGATCTTGTCGAACGGCGCGCGCTTCAAATAGCCGAGCGAGGAATAGCCGGTGCCGAAATCATCGAGCGCGAGACGCACGCCTATGCCCTTGAGCGCACGGAACATCGCCTCGGTGCCGGTGTCGTCGTTAAGGAACACGCTCTCGGTGATCTCGAGTTCGAGCCGGTCCGCGTCCACGCCGGCCTGCGCCAACGCGCTGGTCACCTGCGCAGGGAGTGCGGGATTGGCGAACTGCAGCGGCGAGACGTTAACTGCGACGCGCACATCCACAGGCCACTCGGCCATGTCCTGACAGGCAGTGCGCAGCGCCCATTCACCGATCGTGACAATTAAGCCCGCATCCTCGGCAATCGGCACGAACTTGGCGGGCGAGATGAAGCCGTGTTTCGGGTGGTTCCAGCGCAGCAGCGCCTCGAACCCGGTGATCCGCTCGGTCGCGGTCTGCACCACCGGCTGGTAGTAAAGCTCCAGATCGCCTTGCGTGATGGCATCTCGCAGGTCTTCCTCGAGCTGGCGGCGCTCCTCGGCATCGCTGTGGAGATCGGCGGCGTAGAAGTGGTATCGCCCGCGTCCGCCATCCTTGGCAGCATAGAGCGCAAGGTCCGCATTGCGGATCAGCGCTTCGCTGGTCACCCCGTCGTCGGGCGCAATGGCGATGCCCAACGATGCACCGATTATCACGCGGCTGCCCTCGATCGAATAGGCCTGGCTCAGCTGCTCGATGATCCGTTCGGCAAGGTGCGCAAGCTGCTCGCGCCCGATCTTGCTGGCGAGGATCACCTGAAACTCGTCACCACCAAGACGGCCGACACGTCCGACCGTGCCAACCACGCGCTCCAGCCGCTGCGACACCTGCTTGAGCAGCGCATCACCCGCCGGGTGGCCAAGCGTATCGTTGACCTGCTTGAACCGATCGAGATCGAGCAGAAACACCGCGCAGTTGCGGTTCTGCGCCTGCGGTGCAGTGAGGATCTTCTCCAGCGTCTGCGACATCTGGAAGCGGTTCGACAGGCCCGTCAGCGAATCGAAATGCGCGAGGCGCGAGGCATGTTCGTGCGAGCGGCGCTTTTCGGTAAGATCGGTGCCCGATCCGCGGAAGCCCTGGAAATTGTTGAAAGCATCGTACGTCGGACGGCCGGTGACCGACCACCAGCGTTCCTCGTCCATCACCGCAGCCCGGACAGCAAGCTCGCTGAAGCTGGACCGGGCGGATAGATGGAAGGCAAGCGTGCGTTCGCCTTCGCCCGATTTCTCGCCCGCTTTCTCGGCCAGATTGAACAGCTCGGCAAACGGACGGCCCAGCAGCGCAGCAACATTGCGACCCAGCGTTTCGGCAACCGGGCTGGAGAGATAAGTGAGCAGGCCGCGCCGGTCAGTTTCCCAGAACCAGCCCTGCCCGGTCTCTTCGTAGTCGGCGAGAATTTCTTGCGCGCGGGTCTGCAAGCGCACGCCCTCCTCGACCGCTTCGCGGACCTTGAGATCGATCTCATGTTGGCGCATGTAGGCCGCCACCGCGATCACCCCGCCGATCAGTAGCGAGACGATCCCGCCAGCAAGGCTGATCACCCAGGTGACGCCGGTCCACATCGCGACTTCGGCGGTCAGCATGCCGGCCAGACGGCCCGATTCCGTGACCGTGGCAAGCAGCGAGATCGTGACCAGCAGGGTCATGGCCTGAACCCAGGGCACCGCGCCGCTCGCCGCCCACAGGCCGATCGCAATGCCATAGATCAAGAGCGGCAGGCCGATCGAGACCCCCATCAGCCCCATCCGCATCGCGGTGGAATGATCGGCCTTGCTCTCGTAGTTCGAGGTAAAGCGCGCCACGAACATCAGTGCCGAAGCCAGCAGTGCAAGCATCGGAGCGATAGAGGGCTGAACCGTGCCGTTGGCAACGGCGAGCCCGCCTACCCCGAGCGCCATCGGAAGCGCCATATGCGGCCACTCGCGCGCAATGAAGCCGCGGCCAGGGCCGGTCCCGAACAGGAACGCCGCGCCCGCCACGTCGGCACGGTTCACCGGGGCGATCGGCACCCGTTCGCGCCGCCGCTGCGTGCGCGCGTAATTACGCGCTCCGCGCAGCGGTTCGGACTGCGGTCCGCCTGGGGTTCCGGGCAATTGGTTCATCCGCTCCAATTGCGCTAGACTGCTTTGAGAAACCGTTAAGCAGAAGCGAGCTGGCGGCGATTTTCTGCGGTTTTCTGATGGTTTTCTTTTGCTGCAGATGCGAGCGTGCTAGGGGCGGCGCAAGCGTCCGGTTGGGCGTGCTTACCAAGGATATAGTGTGAACTCGACCGCGAGCTATTCGATGATCGGCGTTGCCGGGCGGCGCCTGCGGGTGGGCCAATGGCATGCCGAACCTGCCCGGTCTGGCAAGACACCCAACGCCGCCCAGCGCCCGCTGGTGATTTTCGGCGGGATCGGCATGAACATGGAAATGCTCGAACCCATTGCCGCGCGCATGCCTGCCCGCCGCATACTGAGTTTCGACATGCCGGGCATCGGCCAGTCACCCGATCCGATCTTTCCTTACACGATCCCGCATATGGCGCTGACGCTGGCCGCGCTGCTCGACCGGCTGCACATTGAATCGGTCGACCTGCTGGGCGTGAGCTGGGGCGGCGCGGTGGTGCAGCAGTTTGCGTTCCAGCACCGCGCACGCACCGGCAAGCTGGTGCTGGCGGCCACTTCGGCGGGCGGCACGATGATTCCGGGCAATCCTTCCATGATCAGCAAGATGCTTGATCCGATGGAGTATTCCGTCGAGAAGTCGCTGCGCCGAAACCTCGCGATGTTCTACAACGGAGGCGGGGCGGAGCAGGTTTCGCTCAATGCCGCAACCGCGCCCTCACCGCTCGGCTGGAGCTGCCAGCTCGCCGCATTTGCGGGCTGGAGCAGCGCGCCGTTCCTGCCGCTGCTGGGCATGCCGGTGCTGATCATGGCCGATGCCGACGACCAGCTCATCCCGCCGGCCAACGCCCATTTCCTGCACAATGCGATTCCCCATAGCCAGCTGGAGATGACTGAAGGCGGCGGCCACCTGTTCATGCTCTCGCAGCCCGACGCGTTCATCGCGAAGCTGAAGGGGTTCCTGGATGGGCCTGCCTGAACTGCTGCGGATTGACCCGCAGGCGAACCTCTGACTTAATCGCACGATTAAACGCAGCGCTGGCCAGATGAGTCGTGCGCGCACCGCGAAGAGGAGCGCTTATGCCTGCTTATGACTTGATCATCCGCGGCGGTACGATCGTCGACGGCACGGGGCGGCCGCGCTTTACCGGCGATGTCGCAGTAGCAAACGGGCTGATTGCAGTGGTCGGCAAGGTCTCCGGATCTGCCGTACAAGAGATTGATGCAAGCGGCAAAGTCGTCGCGCCCGGCTGGGTCGACATCCACACGCATTATGATGGCCAAGCCACCTGGGATCAGGAAATGGCGCCCAGTTCGTGGCACGGCGTGACCACTGTGGTCATGGGTAACTGCGGCGTTGGCTTCGCGCCCGCCGCGCCGGATCGGCACGACTGGCTGATCGGGCTGATGGAAGGCGTCGAAGATATCCCCGGCACGGCGCTCGCCGAAGGGCTGAAGTGGGACTGGGAGAGCTTTCCGCAGTATCTTGACGCGCTTGAACGCCTGCCGCGCAGCATCGATGTGGCGACGCACGTGCCACACGGCGCGGTGCGCGCCTATGTGCTGGGTGACCGCGAAAAGCCCGGCGCGGTGCCGACTGATGCCGATATCGAGGCGATGTCCGCGATTGTCGAGGAAGGCCTGCGCTCCGGTGCGCTCGGTTTCTCCACCAGCCGCACAGTGATCCACAAGTCGATTGACGGCGAAGTGGTGCCGGGCACCACCGCCACCGCCGAAGAGCTGATCCGCATCGGCCGCGCGATGGGCCGCGTGGGCCACGGCGTGTTCGAAATGGCGAGCGACATGAAGCGCGAATGGGACGAGTTCGGCTGGATGGGCGCGCTGAGCCGCGAGACGGGCCTGCCCGTTACTTTCGCCGCGCTGCAATCGATGGGCAAGGAACTGTCGCTGGCGGAGCAGATCGAAGAAATGACGCGCCAGAACGCGAGCGGGGCCAATATCGTTGCGCAGATCGCGCTGCGCGGGAACGGCATCGTCATGAACTGGCGCGGCACGGTGCACCCGTTCCGCTTCCGCCCTTCCTGGGCCCAGATCGAAGCGCTGCCGTGGGACGAGCAACTCGCGAGCTTGCGCGATCCCGCTTTCAAGGCACAGCTGCTGGGCGAGGCGAACGCCTATCCCGAGAGCGATATCATCCACCTCCTGCGCGCAATCGGCGAAGGCTGGGCGTGGCAATTCGAGATGGACGAGAGCTTCGACTACGAGCCGCAGGCCGATGCCAGCGTGCTAGCGCGTGCGGCGGCCAAGGGCGTTTCGCCCGATGCCTATGCTTACGATCTGATGCTGGCGGACGAGGGCACCGGCTTCATCTATCTGCCGATCCTGAACTATATCGACGGCAATCTCGATTTCCTCGAGGCGCTGCAGGCGCGCGACGACTGCGTCAATTCGCTCTCGGACGGCGGCGCGCATTGCGGCACGATCTGCGATGCCGCCTCGCCCACGTTCATGCTGGAGCATTGGGTGCGTGACCGGAAGCGCGGCGGGCGGCTGACCTTGGAGCAGGCGGTGAAGCGCCAGGCGCGCGACACGGCGCGGCTTTATGGCCTTGATGATCGCGGCGTGATCGCGCCTGGCATGCTCGCTGATATCAACCTGATCGATATGGACGCGCTCAAGCTGGGCAAGCCGTGGCTGGCGTTCGATCTGCCCGCAGGCGGCAAGCGTCTGCTGCAGAGGGCTGATGGCTATGTCTGCACGATCAAATCGGGCGTGGTGACGTTCGAGAACGGCACGTGGACCGGCGAAGTGCCGGGCGGGCTGATCCGCGGGCCGCAACGCGTTGAAGCTCTGGAGGCTGCAGAATGACCGTTTCCGCCATCCGTATCGGCGCCCCCGCCACACTCGATTCGCTGCACCTTGCCGAGCTTCCGGCCTGCCCCGCGCCCGGCCCGGGCGAGATTCATGTAAGGCTGCGCGCCTCCTCGCTCAATTTCCACGACTTTGCCGTGGTGACGGGCATGTTACCTGCCGCCGGAGGGCGCATTCCGATGTCGGATGGCGCGGGCGAGGTCCTGGCCGTGGGCGATGGCGTGACCGATTATGGGCCGGGCGACTTTGTTGTCTCGACCTTTTTCACCAACTGGGATGACGGCGTGCCGCCCCCAACCGCCTTCACCACCGTGCCGGGCGACGGCATCGACGGCTATGCGCGGACCGAGATCACAGCGCCCGCAGGCTGGTTTACCCCCGTCCCCAAGGGCTATTCGTGTGCCGAGGCGGCGACTCTGACCTGCGCGGGCCTTACCGCATGGCGCGCGCTATTTGTCGACGGCGCGGTCAAGCCCGGCTCAACCGTGCTGGTACAGGGCACCGGCGGCGTCTCGATCTTCGCGCTGCAGATGGCCAAGGCGGCGGGCGCGCGGGTGATTGCGACAAGCTCGTCCGATGCCAAGCTGGAGCGGCTGCGCGCACTCGGCGCGGACGAACTGATCAACTACAAGACGGAAACCGCCTGGGGCCTCAAGGCGCTGGAACTAACTGGCGGTGCCGGCGTCGACTGTGTGGTCGAAATCGGCGGCGCAGGCACGCTCGACCAGTCGATGCTGGCGACCCGCGTGGGTGGGCATGTCGCGCTGATCGGCGTGCTGGCTGGCTTTGCGGGGCCGGTGCAGACCGCGCTGCTGATGGCCAAGAACCTGCGCGTGCAGGGGCTGACCGTCGGCAGCCGCGCGATGCAGCTAGCCATGATCGCCGGGATCGAAGCCACTGGCATCCGCCCAGTGATCGACAGCCATTTCCCGCTGGCCGACCTGGCCGGCGCGTTCCGCCATCAGGCGAGCAATACGCACTTCGGCAAGATTATCGTCGATCTCTGAAGCCGCCTGGAACCCTCTCCCTTGCGGGGGAGGGTTCTGCCGGGTCAGGCCGCGTATCGCATGTTCGCTTGGCTGGACTGCGCAGAATTGCCGAGCGCAAAGCGGCCAACCAGCGCCGCCATGCGATCCGCCTCGCCCGCCAGATTGCGTGAAGCGGCGGTCGCTTCCTCCACCATCGCGGCGTTTTGCTGGGTCATGACGTCAAGCTCGCGCACCGTCTCGCGCACGTGGCCGATATTGGTGGCCTGAGAGCTCGCGGCATTGGCGATATTGCTCGCAAGCCCCGCGATCTCGCCGACTTTGCCGACGATCTTCGTGAATGTGTCGCCAGTCTGGCCGACCAGCGCCACCCCGCGTTCGACCTGCACCGAGCTCTGTCCGATCAGCGTCTTGATATCGAGTGCAGCCTCGGCAGAGCGCTGCGCCAGCGCGCGCACTTCGTTGGCGACGACGGCAAAGCCGCGCCCGGCATCCCCGGCACGCGCCGCCTCTACTCCGGCATTAAGCGCAAGCAGGTTGGTCTGGAAGGCGATGCCATCGATCACCGCGATGATCTTGCCGATTTCCTGCGCAGAATGATGAATGTCGGTCATGGCCTGCACTGCCTCGTCAACAACCCCGCCGCCCGCCTGCGCGTCGCCGTGGGCGCTCTGCACCGAATCGCGGAGATGCACGGCATCGCCTGCCGTGCTGCCGACGCTCGCGGCCAGCGTGCTCATCGCCGCCGAAGCTTCTTCGAGGCTGGCCGCCTGTTGTTCGGTGCGCCGGGCCAGGTCATCCGAGGCTTGGCGGATTTCCTGAGCGCCCATATCGACCGCCTTGGAAGTCTCCGCGACATCGCCGAGCGCTGCACCGACTTGCGCGCGCATCGTTTCGAAATCGTTCTGGATTGCGGCGAATTCCGGCGGCAGCCCCTCAAGCGGGACACTGAAATCGCCGTCGGTCATGCGCCGCAGTGCCGCGCCGACCGAGTCAATCACCTTGCTGCGGCGTTCTTCCTCGACCGCGAAATAGGTTTCAACTGCGATTTCCATATCGAGCAGCGCCATCTTGACCAAGGTGGCGATCTTCCTGGACTTGCCGCGTGCGAGCGGGCCAGCCATCTCGACGACCATCGCCTCAAGCACGCTGGCATAAGCGCCGATATACCACTGCGGCGACAGGCCGATGCGGGCGTGGACTTTGCCGATCTTCTCGGCTCGCGCAAAATAGCTGGCATCCGCGCTGCCGGCAAACAAGGCCTGCCAATGGTCGATCTGTTTGGCCCGCGCCGAGTCCATCGAGCTTTGCGAGGAGAAGAGGCCCGATGTTTCAGGCGTGCTGGCGATGCGGCCGTAGAGCACATCGAGCGCTTTAGGCGCGCAGCGGGCGACCGCCTTGCCTATGCCTGGAAACCGCGCCGTATCTTCTGATTTGATCGAGAAAAACGCCAGTTTCTTGGCAATATCACGGGTATCCATAATGGTTGTCCTTTCCCGGAACCAACCACATCGGATTACCTAAACATGGGTTCAATCAGCTAAAGCAACACCTAAGTGACAATGCCGAGGTCAGCCAGACAGAAGCCGGACCAGCCTCCAGGCTCACACCCGCATCGGCATCAGCACATAAAGCGCAGGCGACTTGTCGTCCTTGCGGATCAAAGTCGGTGCGCCGGCATCGGCGAGGTGCAGTTCCACGCTGTCGCCGTCAATCTGGCTGAGGATGTCCTTGAGATAATTGGCGTTGAAGCCGATCTCGAAGCCCGAAGCGCTGTATTCGGCGGCGATTTCTTCGGCGGCGGTGCCGTTTTCCGGGCTGGTGACCGAAAGCGTGACCTTGTCATTCTCCAGCGCCATCTTGACTGCGCGGGTCTTTTCAGTGGCAATCGTGGCGACGCGGTCCACGCCTTCGAAGAAACTGCGCGGATCGAGCCGCAGCAGCTTGTCATTGCCGGTGGGGATGACGCGGCTGTAGTCCGGGAACGTGCCGTCGATCAGTTTGCTGGTGAGCACAACGCCGTGTTCACCGCCGAGCGTGAAGCGCACCTTGCTGGCGGAGAGATCGACCAGCACGCTGGTATCGAGCACGTCTTCCAGCAGCTTGCGCAGCTCACCCACGCACTTGCGCGGCACGATAACGTCGGGCATGCCCTCGGCGCCTTCGGGGCGCGCGATTGTGTAGCGCGCCAGGCGATGGCCATCGGTGGCGGCGGCCTTCAGCACCGGCTGCGCTTCGTCCGCAACGTGCAGGAAAATGCCGTTGAGGTAGTAGCGCGTCTCTTCGGTCGAGATGGCAAAGCGCGTGCGGTCGATCAGTTCGGCCAAGGTGCGCGCGGGAATCTCGAAGCTCGTCGGCAGATCGCCTTCGACGATCACGGGGAAATCGTCGCGCGGCAGGGTCGGAAGCTGGAAGCGGACGCGACCGGCCTTGACGACCATGCGGTTGTCCGCCGTCTCGAGGCTGACCTGGCTGCCGTCGGGCAGCTTGCGCGCGATATCGAACAGGAGGTGTGCGGAGACGGTGATTGCTCCGGCGCGCTCAACCTCACGCGCGGGCATCCGCTCGATGATCTGGAGATCGAGATCGGTCGCCATCAGGCGCACCGTGGCATCGGCCGATGCCTCGATCAGCACATTCGAAAGGATCGGGATGGTGTTGCGCCGCTCGACCACCGATTGCACGTGGGACAGGCAGCGCAGCAGGGTGGCGCGTTCGATCGTTGCCTTCATTCTCGTCTCTTGTCCCCCGCCTGGCCGGCCCTGAAGGCCCGGCAAGGCCGTGTCACTGGCACCCCACACGACAGGAATCACGCGGGGTATGGTTAGGTTTGCAAGGCCTTGTTTAATGCCCGTCCCGCCACGGGCAAGCGCAACTGGCCATGATGGACGTGAAGCTGTGCATAAATGGCGCGAATGCGGCGGTTTTGCGCTCGTCGTTCAATCGAGCACGCGCTGCGCATCGAACATCTGCGCGGTCGAGACGATCCATGCCGAGATCAGCCCCCAGCCCACCGGCGTGACCTTGGCCGGATCATGGCCCGCATCGGTGAGCGCATTGGCCACGCGCCTGAGATCACCCTGGGTGACCTGGGTGGCCGGGTTGTTGGCATTGCCTGGTCCGATATCGAGCGCGCTGTCGATCAGCGCGGACGGCACGCCTTCAGCCTTGAGACGCGGATCAAGCCCATCGCGCGCCATGCGGCCAAGAACATAGCCGAAATAGGCCTCGCGCTCCTTGTCCGGCAGGAACTGGTCCGCCGCGCAGCGATCGACCAGCGCGTGCAGGGCATCAAGCGCGGGCTTGTTGCGCTCGGCATCAAGGCTGAGTGCGGTGTCGGCCAGCCGTGCCTCTAACCCCTCCGGCGCGGCAATGACCGCGCAGGCGAGCGCCTGAGGCGCGCGGGCCTGCGCCATGCACGGCACGACGAGCAGCACCAGCAGAAGCAGGCGTTCAAGAAAATTGGGGCGCATCAGGCTCAGGAGAGCATCGCCATGCCGCCGTTCACATGCAGCGTCTGCCCGGTCATGTACCCGGCATCGCGGCTGGCTAGATAGGCGACGGCCGCGCCAATATCGGCCCCCTCGCCCATCCGGCCCATCGGGATGCGCGCATTGAGCGCGTCCTTCTGTGCATCGGGCAGCACGTCGGTCATCGCGGTGCGGATGAAACCGGGGGCGACGCAGTTCACCGTGATACCGCGCGTGGCAAGCTCCTGGGCGAGGCTCTTCGACATGCCGACAAGGCCGGCCTTGGCCGCAGCGTAATTGACCTGCCCCGGATTACCAGTCGCGCCGACGACGCTGGTGACCGAGATAATGCGGCCGAAGCGCGCCTTCATCATCGGCTTGGAGGCGGCGCGCATCAGGCGGAACGCGGCCTCGAGATTGACGCGGATCACCGCGTGCCACTCCTCGTCCTTCATCCGCATCGCGAGATTGTCGCGCGTGATTCCGGCGTTGTTGACGAGGATATCGATCTTGCCGAGCGTGTCGATCGTGGCAGGGATGAGGTGCTCAACCTGCTCGGTGTTCGAGAGATCGCAGGTGATCTCCACGTGGTCATGACCGTAGGTGTCGTTCAGCTCCTCGCGAAAGCTGCGCAGCTTGGCCGGATTGGTGCCCGAGAGCGCCAGCCGCGCGCCCTGCTTGGCGAGCGCATGACTGATGGCCGAACCGATGCCGCCGGCGGCGCCGGTGACGAGGGCGGTCATGCCGGTAAGATCGAAGAGGCGGTGTTCCATGGCTTTAGAGTCCCTTCGCGAATGCCTCAATATCGGCCATGCCGACGAGGCTGGCAACCGAGACGTCAGCAACCGTGCGCGTGATTATCGGGCCGACGACTTTGCCGCCAAGCTCGACGAACTGCTCCACTCCCGCTGCGCCCAGTGTGAGCATGCTTTCGCGCCAGCGCACGCGGCCGGTAACCTGCTCGACGAGGAGGCGGCGCACTTCGCCGGGATCGGTAACGGGGCCAGCGGTGACATTGGCAAGGAGCGTGATGCGCAGCGGCCCCGGCGGGGTGGCCTCCAGCGCCTCGGCCATGGCATCGGCGGCGGGCTGCATCAGCGCGCAGTGGAACGGCGCGGAGACGGTCAGCAGCATGGCGCGTTTGATGCCCCACGGACTGCCAGCTTCCTTGACCAGCGCGATAGCACGCTCGATCGCACCGGTGTGGCCCGAGAGCACGATCTGGCCCGGCGCGTTGTCGTTGGCGACAGTGCAGACCTCACCTTCAGCAGCCGCAGCCGCCAGCGCCGTGGCCTGGTCGATCTCGGCACCGAGCAGCGCGCACATCGCGCCTTCGCCGACAGGCATGGCGGCTTGCATCGATTGCCCGCGCAGGCGCAGCAGGCGTGCGGTATCGGCGAGCGAGAATGACCCTGCGGCGCAGAGTGCGGTGTATTCGCCAAGGCTGTGGCCTGCGACAAACTGGGCCTTGTCGGCCAGTTGGAGGCCGCCTTCCTTCTCCAGCACGCGCAGCACGGCGATCGCATTGGCCATGATCGCAGGCTGGGCATTGGCGGTCAGCGTCAGCTCTTCTTCGGGGCCCCCGGTCATCAGCGCGAACAACTTTTGCTCCAGCGCGTCATCGACTTCCTGAAACACTTCCCGCGCGGCGGAACTGGCGGCGGCAAGCTCTGCCCCCATGCCGACTTTCTGGCTGCCCTGCCCCGGAAAAACGAATGCCCGCATCAACACACTCCTAACGAAGCAGCGCGCCTAGTCCCAGATGCGGCGGCTCTCAAGCCCGAAGGGGACAATCTTGTTATCAACATCATGACCGATATCGGCGCGGCCAAGGTAAGGAATGCCAACGCGTGCGCACCAGTGCTGCGCAATAACCTCCTCGTCCTGCCCGAAAGGCACATCGTTTTCAGGTACATCGCCGAGCCGGCCGAGTCGCAGACCAGCCACGCCGCCAAGCTGCGCGGTCACGTGAAAAATTAGCCGGTCGACCGCATAAAGATGCTCGGACACGTCCTCGATCTGGACCACATGCCCGGCGAGATCGGGCATAAGCGTGGTGCCGCAGAGCATGGCGAGCGTTGTGAGGTTGAACGCGGCAGTCGGATGCGCTCCCAGCGAGCCCTCCTCGCCAGAGCGATCACCGCTCAGCCAGCGCAGCGATCGCAGCACCGCAGCATCGCCGCTGTCGCGGCGGATGTCGCCGGGCATTGGGGCATGAACGGGCCGGCCGATACCAGCGCGGTAGAGCGCGGCGAGGAGGTAGCCTGTGTCGGAATAGCCGAGATAGGCCTTATCATGCGCGGGGGCGTTCAGGCGGGCAACGGCGTCTTCGGCAACGCGGTTCGATCCGTATCCGCCGCGCGCGAACCATACGGCAGCGAACGCAGGATCGTTGGCGCATTCGAGAAATGCCTCCAGCCGCTGCGCATCATTGCCCGCAAAATGCCCTTCGTTCAAAAAACATTGCGGGTGGAAGCTGATATCCAGACCTGGCACCCCAGCCGCCAGATCGGTGACGCGCGCGGCATCTTCGCGCGTGATCGAGCGCGCGGGCGCGCAGATGGCAATCCGGATCATACGCTTTCCTAACCCGGTTGCGCTGGCAGGCAAGGGCGCATACCGGAGGAAACATGAGCAGTCCCGGCCCTTCCGACCTTTTGGCCCACCCCTGGTTCTTCTGCGGCATCGGCGGATCCGGCATGTTGCCGCTGGCGCTGATCCTGAAAGGCCACGGCGCAAGCGTCGCAGGATCGGACCGCAGCCGCGATCAGGGGCGCACACCCGAAAAGTTCGCGTGGCTCGAAAGCCTGGGCTTTATGCTGCACCCGCAGGACGGCAGCGGGATCACGTCAGCGGAGCAGGTGCTGGTCGCCTCGGCCGCGGTCGAGGACACCGTGCCGGAAATGGTGCGCGCGCGTGAACTGGGTTGCCACCGGATGAGCCGCGCCAATCTGCTCTCCGCGCTGTTCAACGCCGCCGGAACGCGCATTGCCGTCGGCGGGACCAGCGGCAAATCGACCGTGACGGGCATGCTGGGATGGATCATGACCGCCTGCGGGCGCGATCCCACGATCATGAACGGCGCGGTGATGAAGAACTTCGCCGGCCCCGATGCGCCATTTGCCAGCGCCAGAGTGAGTTCAGGCGTGGGCAGCGCGTCCGGTCCATTCGTTTCCGAGGTCGACGAAAGCGACGGCTCGATCGCGCAATACCAGCCCACGATCGCGGTGCTGAACAACGTCAGCCTCGATCACAAGAGTCTGGAGGAACTGCGCGAGCTGTTTGGCGATTTTCTCGCGGCGGCGGATGTGGCGGTGATCAATCTCGACGATCCGGAAAGCGCCGCGCTGGGTACGCGCGCAAAGCAGCCCTTCCTGTCCTTCGGAGTCAACAACCCGGATGCCGATATCGGCGTGGTGGCGGGCAGCATTTTGGATTCGCCGACAGGCATTGCCGCGATGGTCTGCAACCGCCTCACGGACGAAACCCATGCCCTCGCGCTCAAGGTCCCAGGCCTGCACAACCTGTCCAATGCGCTGGCGGCGCTGACAGGAGCCTATGTGGCCGACGTGCCGCTGGCTGAAGCGGTCGCGGCCCTCGCAGACTATGCCGGCCTCGCGCGCCGGTTCGATGTGGTGGGCACGAGCGCCTCAGGCATGACAGTGATCGACGATTTTGGGCACAATCCGGAAAAGGTCGCCGCCACGCTCGCCACGCTGAAAGCGCATCCCGGCCGCGTTATCGCGTTCTTCCAGCCGCACGGCTACGGGCCGCTGCGCCAGATGGGTGCGGAGCTTGCCGAAGTGCTGGCAAACCGCCTCGGGCCCGAGGACGTCACGCTGCTGTGCGATCCGGTCTATTTCGGCGGCACGGTCGACCGCTCGGTGGGCAGCGAACGCATTGCCGAGCTGATCCGCGCCCATGGCGGCGCTGCCGAATACATTGCTGACCGCGCGGATTGCGCCGCGCGGATCGCCGCGCTTGTCCGCCCCGGTGACCAGCCAGCCAACCAGCCGCCAGACAGAATCGTGATCATGGGCGCGCGCGACGATACCTTGGCGCAATTCGCGCGGGACGTGCTCAGCCGCTTACCCTGAAATTTATTAAAGTCACCCAGACCCGCTAAGGTCAATCATGCGTTCCGATCGCATCGATCAGACCGTCGGTGAGCTTCAGGCCTTTGGCCGTCAGGCTCACATACCGGCGGCGGGCATCTTCCCGATCCGCGACGCGGACAACCAGGCCTTCGCGCTCCAGCCGGGCGATCCAGCGCAGGATCGTGGTCGAGGGCACGCCAGCGCCAGCGCAGACACTCGAAACCTGAAGCGCAGTGCGCATCTTGCGGGCTATGTACAGATCCAGCAAGATGTCCCAGCCGGGTTCTCCGAAAAGACCTTTGACCGAGCTTGCTGCATCCCGGCGGCGGCGCGCATCGTAGAGTGATCTGGCAATCCGCAAACTTTCGGCGTCAACTTCAATCAGCGCGTCCAATCGGTAACTCCTCACTGTCCATCGTGTCGCGCCGCTGCTTTGCTTCGCACCGCTACTTTCCTTCGCCCCGCCGCAGGGTTACCGAAAGGCAGTGGGAGACTATACTTGTGCAGCCGTATCCCAATCGCGACCTCAAAATTTGGTTGAGTTCATAGGACTTCAACCACATTATTTAAGGTAAGGCAATCAGCGCGGAGGATGTCCGCAATTGTACAAATAACATCCGGAACGGATTGAACTCTGACCTTAGGCAACCTGCTAAACAGCGCGCGGTTCGATGTCCTTGAGGCTCCCGCAGCACCGCACTGGCTTGGCATAGTTGAAAACTTGCGCCATGTTTGCGCGCACACATGGCTTTGCTTCGCCGCTCCTCCCCGCGCGATACCGACGCGCCTGCGCTTGCGAAAGTGGGTGAGCGCGTGCGCGCGCGGCTGGCTGCAGATGCTTCGGTTTATCGTTTACCCTTTGATGCCATTGAGATTTACGGCGTGGCCGAGTTCTTTTCGGCCGACGAATGCGCGCGCCTGATCGCGTTGGTCGACGCCGTGGCGCGCCCTTCCCCGACCTACCGGGCCAGCAGCGGCAGTGTCAGCGATGGGGGCCGCACCAGCTACAGCGGCGACGTTAATCCGGGGGATCCGTTCATCCGCATGCTCGAGCGCCGGATCGACGATCTGATGGGAATTGAGGCCAATCGCGGCGAAGTGATCCAGGGCCAGCGCTATGCACCGGGGCAAGAATTTCGCGCCCATTTTGACTTCTTTAACACCGCAGCCGATTATTGGCCGACTGAGCGCGAACGCGGCGGCCAGCGCAGCTGGACAGCCATGGGCTACCTAAGTGCGGTCGAGGCCGGCGGCGCGACCGAGTTTCCGCGCGTACCGCTCTCGGTCCCGCCCCAGCCAGGCGCGCTACTGGTGTGGAACAACATGGGGCCGGACGGGAAGCCGAACCCGCTGAGCCTCCACGCCGGGATGCCGGTAGAGCGCGGGACGAAGTACATCGTGACCAAGTGGTACCGCGTCCGCCCCTGGTGCTGAGCGGGTGTCAGTCCTGCGGCAGCGCCACGCCTTCCAGTGCCTCGGCGATCAGCCGGCGGGTATTTGCCACGCCATAGAGCGCAATGAAGCTGCCCATGCGCGGGCCCTGCGCAGAGCCGAGCAGCGTCTCGTAAAGCGCCTTGAACCAGTCGCGCAGCGATTCGATTCCGAAATGCGGGTCCTTACCGATCTCGTAGACCAACGTCTGCAGCTCCTCGGCGGTAGCGGCCTCGTCGGTAGCGGCAAGCTCGGTGTCGAGCGCGGCGAGCGCGGCGGCCTCGTTCGGCTCGGGCTTGCGGCGCTGGAGCGTGGGCGCGACGAAATCGCGGTTATAGGTCAGCGCGCACGTGACCAGCGTATCGAGCGCCGGGTGCGCCGCCGGATCAGCATCGGCCACATAGTTGCCGAGATAGGACCAGACCTGCTCGCGCGTCGCCTGCGCGCCAAGCACGCCGACAAGGTTTAGCAGCAGGCCATAGGTAACGGGCAAGGTGTCGCCGTCTCCGCCGTGATAGCCATTGGTGCGCAGCAAGTGCCAGACCGGATTGCCAATCTGTTGCTCGACCGGCTGGCTCGGCAGCTTTTCGCGGAACTGCCAGTATTCATCCACAGCGCGCGGAATCACACCGCCGTGCAGCGACTTGGCGCTCTTGGGTTCGCGGAAGAGATAGAAGCCGAGGCTTTCCTCGCTGCCGTAGTCGAGCCACTGCTCGATGGTGAGCCCATTGCCCTTGGACTTGGAGATCTTCTCGCCGTTCTCATCGAGGAACAGTTCATAGATCAGGCCTTCGGGCCGCCGTCCGCCCAGCACCTGCGCAATGCGGCCCGAATAGAGATGGCTGTCGGTGAGGTCCTTGCCGCACATCTCGTAATCAACGCCGAGCGCGGTCCAGCGCATGCCCCAATCGACCTTCCACTGCAGCTTGGACCGGCCGCCCAGCACCGATTGCTCGATCACACTGCCGCCAACATCCTCGAACCGCACGATCCCGGCTTCGGCATCGACGACGGTGACCGGCACCTGCAGCACCTGGTGATTGGTGGGCGAGACGGGCAGGACAGGCGAATAAGTGCGGCGGCGCTCCTCGCGCAAAGTGGGCAGCATGATGTCCATGATCGCGTCAAACTGCCGCAGCACGCCGCGCAGTGCATCGTCGAACAGCCCCGCATCGTAGCGGTCGCTGGCGGAAACGAACTCGTATTCGAAGCCGAACTGGTCGAGGAACTGGCGCAGCATCGCGTTGTTGTGATGCGCGAAGCTCTCGTGGGTGCCGAAGGGATCGGGGATGCGGCTGAGCGGCTGGCCAAGATGCGCGGCGAGCAGACCCGGGTTGGGCACGTTGTCCGGCACCTTGTGCAGGCCGTCCATGTCGTCCGAAAATGCGATCAGCCGAGTGGGGTGGCCGCCTGTAAGTGTCTCATAGGCGCGGCGCACGAAAGTGGTGCGCAGCACTTCCTGGAAGGTGCCGATATGCGGCAAGCCCGAAGGACCATAACCCGTCTCGAAAATGACCGGCACCAGCGCGCCGCTCGTATCGCGCTTGCCGTCAGGGAAGCGCTTGACGAGCTTGCGCGCCTCTTCGAACGGCCAGGCCTTGGAGGTCTGGGAGGCAGTCTGGAAGATCAAGGCGGTCACGGTTTCGGCGGTGTCCATAGCGCGAACCTTTTGCGGATGGCCCACGTCAGCGCAAGGAAAAGCTTGATGCCTGCTCAATCAAGTGGGGTTTCAAGCCGCACGGAATGCGGTACCGGTTAAAAAATGTCTGGTGGGAGAAGTTATGCAGTTTGATGAGGTGATGCTCGGGCGGCGGAGCATTCGCGGCTACAAGCCGGACCCGGTGCCGCGCGCGTTGATCGAGGAAGTCCTGACCATGGCCATGCGCGCGCCCACTTCGATGAACACGCAACCGTGGAATTTCTATGTGATCACCGGCGAACCGCTTGCCCGTATCCGGCTTGGCAACACCGAGCGGACACTTGCGGGGGTGCCGGACTCACGCGAGTTCCGCAAGGGCGTCGCCTTTGCCGGGCCGCACCGCGAGCGCCAGATCGGCGTCGCCAAGCAGCTATTCGCCGCGATGGGCATCGCGCGCGACAACGCCGAGCAGCGGCAGGATTGGGTGCTGCGCGGCTTTCGCCAGTTCGACGCGCCGGTCTGCGTGATCGTGACCTATGACAAGGTGCTCGATGGCAGTGACGACACCCCGTTCGATTGCGGCGCGGTGACCAATGCGCTGGTCAATGCCGCGTGGTCACGCGGGCTCGGCACAGTGATCAATAGCCAGGGCATCATGCAATCGCCGGTGGTGCGCGAGCATGCCGGAATCTCGGACGATCAAGTGATCATGAAAAGCATCGCGCTCGGCTGGCCGGACGAAACGTTCCCCGCCAATGCCGTGGTCTCGGAGCGCAAGTCGGTGGGCGAGGCAGCCACGTTTGTGGGGTTTGAAGGCCCATAACGAGGCCAGTAACGAGGGCATAACCAGCCTGTGGCATTCTCGGGTGTGTGATGATGCAACCACCTTCCCCGCCCTTGGCCCCTTCGCCCGAACTCGATTCGATCCTGCGCCGCGAGCTGTTGCCCGGCGAACGGCTGCTGTGGAGCGCCAGCCCCGCACCGCGAAAGCTGCGCGCCGCCTACGCAATCTGGCTGTTTGCGGTGCCTTGGACCGCGTTTGCGCTGTTCTGGGAAGCGATGGCGTTCATGCCTTGGTATGCCGGCACGCACACGCCCGATGCGATGAAGTGGAGCTTCGGGATCGTGTTTCCACTGTTCGGCCTGCCGTTCATCGCGGTAGGCTGCGCAATGCTGTGGATGCCGTTCAAGGTGCAGCGCAAGGCGGCGCAAACGATTTACGGACTGACAGACCGGCGCATACTGCGCGTTTCAGCGGGAGCGAAGCGCGACAGCGCCAGCGTGATGCTGGGCCAGATGGGGCCGATCGATGTCAGCGCGGATGGCGAAGGTTATGGCACGCTGCGCATCCAGACCGGCACCGGCATCGACAGCGACGGCGACCGGGTGACCGAGCGCTTCGAGATCGCCGGGGTGCCCGATGTGGCGCGGCTCGAAGGGCTGTTGCTGGAGCAGCAGAGCAAGCGTGGCTGAGTTCAGGGCGGCGCAGCCGAAAGCCCACCCCCTTCCCCTCCCGCAGGCGAGAGGGGAAGGGGGTGGGAAGCGCTTACTTCAGCAGCGAGAGCACGTTTTGCTGGGCCTGGTTGGCCTGTGCGATCATCGCGGTCGAGGCCTGGCTCAGGATCTGGGCTTTGGCCATCATCGTGGTTTCGGCCGAATAATCGGTATCGAGAATGCGGCTGCGCGCGTCCGAGAGGTTCGTCACGTTGTCGGTGAGGTTGTTGACCACCGATTCCAGCCGGTTCTGGCCTGAGCCGAATTGGGCGCGGGCCGCGTTGACGGCGGTCAGCGAGGCATCGATATTGTCCAGCGTGGTGCTGGACAGCGCGACCGAGCTGACATCGAGCGCCTGCGGAACGGTCGCCGCCGTATAGGTGGTATTGGTACCGCCAAACAGCTTGGTGCCGTTGATCGCCTTGCTTACCAGATCGACCGTATCGTTGGTGTTGCCGCCGGTCTGGATCGCGAACTTCTTGTCGTCCGCCGGTACCGGAACCGCTCCGACCACGGTGAACAATTTGGTGCCGTTGAATGTGGTCTTTTCAAGCACTTCACTGACCTGCGAAGTGAGGTTGGCGACTTCCGACTGCATCGCATCGCGATCGGATTGCTGATACGTCGCCGATTTGGCCTGGACCGCCAGTTCGCGGATACGCTGGA
>JBJXEK010000033.1:0-7838 GCA_046155055.1 Novosphingobium sp.
GGCTTTGGGCGATCATGCCGGACAGCGGCGGGCGGGGTTGTTGTGCATGCCCAATGGCGGGATGAAGGTGCGGGATTTCGTCTCCAGCAACTTCGCGTTCAAGTCGATTGTCGATCAGGCCTTGCAGGACATGAAGCCAAAAGCCGCAGTGCTTGTGGCGGACGGCACCACGCTTACCATCAGTCTTAAAGGCATCAAGGCGAAGCTGTGCGCCCGCTCATGGGGAGCGTTCGGCAAAGGCGACCGGGTGTCGCTGACGGGCACTGCCACAGTCACCTTTGATTGGTCCGTTGTCCGCCCCTCGCGTGAGCATCATGCCACCGCCGAAGTCACACTGGATGTTGCCCACGCAGATGCTGCGGCACCTGAGGAAATCTTGCGGCAGACGGTGAACCGCCTCCTGGAAGCGATCTTGGCGAGCGCGAGCGCAGCCTGACTAGGCCCTACTCCCCCTTCACCACCTCCACCGGCAGGCCCAGCCCATCGAGCTGCGCGCGCACCTTCGCCGCATCGCCGACCACGACCCACACCAGCCTGGATGGGTCGATGATCGCCCGTGCCGCCGCATCCAGATCGGCGGCGGTCATCGTCTTGTAGCGGGCGGGGAGGGTCTCGTAATAGGTATCGGGGCGCTTGTAGGTTTCGATCTTGGCCATGCCTTCCAGCACCGCGCCCGATGTTTCGAACATGCCCGGCAGTTCGCGCGCGCTGCCGTCGGTGGCCAGCTTGGCTTCGGCGGGCGTTGTTCCGGCGCTGGTAAGGTAGCGCGCCATCTCACCGCGCAGTTCCGTGATCGAGGGGCCGGTCTTGTCGGTCTGCACCGGGGCATAGAGCATGAAGATCAGTGGCCCGGCGCGGTCGTTGATCAGGCTTGAGACGCCGTAGGACCAGCCCTTGGTCTCGCGCAGGTTAAGGTTCAGCCGCGAGAGGAAATCGCCGCCGAGCACATCGTTCGCGGTGCGCAGGGTGACGGTATCGTCGACGCCGCGTGCGCTGATGACGCTGCCGGCCACGATCATTGATTGCGGTGATCCGGGGCGGTCGATCAGCACGATGCGGGGGCGCGGGACCGGAATGGCGACCGCGAAATTCTTGACCGGCGGGGCCGCCCGATTTGCCTTCCAATCCCCGAAGCTGCGCTCGAGCAGCGGCATGACCGCGCCGAGTGTGGTATCACCCACGACGTAGATCGTCGCGCGGTCGGGCCGCAGCCAGCGCGCGTGGAACGCGGCGAGATCGGCGCGGGTGAGGCGCTTCACGACTGCCGCATCACCCGTACCGTTCGGCGCATAGCCATAAGGATGCCCCGGCCCATAGATCCCCGGATAGAGCGTGCGCGTGGCCTGCGCATAGGGATCGTTCTTTTCGGCGCTGATGTCGGTGAGTTGCTGCGTGCGCACGCGTTCCAGCTCTGCCGGGCTGAGCATGGGGTGGCGCACATATTCAGAGAGGAGATCGAGCGATGGAGCGAGATTGGGGGTCAGCGCGTTGAGCTCAAAGCCGGTGCTGTCGGGCACTGCGAAACCGTTGATCGCGGCGCCCAGCGTTTCCTTGGCGCGGGCCAGCGCAGAGGAATCGAGGCTCTGCGTGCCCTCGTTCATCAGCCGCAGCAGCAACGCGGTGGTGCCGCGCGCGTCCTTGGGATCGGCAGCATAGCCCGCATCGAACGAGACGCGCACCGAGACAATGGGCACCGCGCTGCGCCGCGCGAAGACCACTTTCATGCCGTTGGCCAGTGTCGTGCGCTCGATCGCCGGGAAATCGAGTGCGGGCACATCGCCGGCGGGGGGCAGCGTGCTGCGATCGGGGTCGGTCCCCACAGCAACCGCAGTGGCCGGTGCCGGCGGAGGCGGCGCGGCCGGAGCGAGACCGGCATCGCCGCCGCGCGCCTCGCCGCCGCCGGTACGCTTCCCGGATACGACCGTTAGCGCGAAGACCGGGCGCGAGAGCCACTTGAGCAGTGCCTCGCGCACCGCTTCCGGCGTAAGCGCGGCGATCGCTTCCAGTTCCTTGCGGTAGTGTGCCGGATCGCCTGAATAGAACAGGCCTTCGGCCAGCGTTGCCGCTTTGCCGCCCCCGCCGCCGACGGATTCCAGCCCGCGGATCTCGCTGCTGGCAAACTGTGTGGCGGCGCGTGAGAGTTCATCAGCGGTGGGGCCGCTCGTCGCCAGCCGGGTGATCTCGGCATCGAGCGCCTTTCCGACCGCGATCGGGTCCTGCCCCGGTTTGACATCGGCTTGGACGACGAACTGCCCACCCTGTGCGAAGATATCCGCGCTCGCGGAAGCCGCGACGGCGATCTGGCTGCCGCGCACCAGCGCATCATCGAACCGCGAGCTGGCAAGGCCGCCCAGGATCAGCCCGCCGACCTGCAACGGCAGGTAGTCGGGATTGTCGAGCCCGGGGATCGCCCACATGCGGTAAACCCGTGTCGTTGCGACCGCATCCTGCACCGTGCGCGCGACCGGGGCGGGCAGCGTCGGCACCGGGGCGCTGATCGGCTGGACAGCAGGCCCGCCGGGGATCGCGCCGAACCACTTGATCATTTTGGCCTGCGCGGTCGGGAGGTCGATATCGCCTGCCAACACGATCACCGCATTGTTCGGGCCGTAGTGATCGCGGAACCAGCCTTTCACATCATCCAGCGAGGCGCTGTCGAGGTCCGCCATCGAGCCGATGGTGGTGTGGTGATAGGGATGACCTGCGGGGTAGAGCGTCTCATACTCCTCGTATTCGATCAGGCCGAAAGGGGCGTTGTCGCCCTGCCGCTTCTCGTTCTGGACGACGCCGCGCTGGTTATCGAGCTTCTCCTGCGTCACCGCGCCCAGCAGATGGCCCATGCGGTCGCTTTCAAGCATCAGCGCCCGGTCGAGCGCGGCGGTCGGCACGGTCTCATAGTAGTTGGTGCGGTCGAACCAGGTCGTGCCGTTGATATCGGTCGTGCCGATCTCCTTCATCGGCTGGAAATAGTCTCCCGGTGCGTGTTCAGAACCATTGAACATCAGGTGTTCGAACAGGTGCGCAAAGCCGGTCTTGCCGCGCGGCTCGTTTTTCGAGCCGACCTTGTACCACACCGATACGGCGACCACGGGGGCCTTGCGGTCGGTATGGACCAACACGGTGAGGCCGTTGGGCAGCGTGAAGCGCTCGTAGGGAATGTCGACCGCCTTCACCAGATCGGCGACCGGGGCGGGCTTGACCGCGCTGACGACCGGGGTTGCCGGGGGCGCAGCCAGCGCAGGCGCGGCGGCAAGAAGAACCGGAAGAGCGAGCAAACGGGCCATCAAGGAGCGGTTCATGGGAATCCTGTGATCACGTGAGGCGATGGGGGCCTTGGCAAGGCTGCCTTCTTTCAGAACACGGACTGCCTGAACAGAAGCAAAATCAGCATGTCCGCCGGTTTTGGCCGGAATACCCCTTGGGGAGAGGCTGCCAGACGGGCAGGTTGACACGGTTGACACGGTCCTGAGCAAAATGTCCGACCCCCTGATATCCGTCTGCCTGATCGAGCAGATCGATGGGCAGGCAGGGCTGTTGAGCAGCACGGCGGAACATCGGGTTCGCTATAGCGAGGAACATGCGCTGTAGGAAAGGTGCTCCAATGCCCAGGCGCAGTGCCTCCCCACCACGCCCCGCGGCGCATCTCCCTCCATCATATGAGGCTCCCATCGACCGGAGCGGGCCCGACCGACCTCCGAGCGCGTTTGCACCAGATCTGACGGTGGAGAATTGCGCGCTGGGGCCCGCAAATTTTGATCCAGATCCTTGTGTGGCCGAAAAGTCACACTACCTTTCGCGGTAACAGGAGAGCACTCACCCATGAACCTCGAGAAATTCACCGATCGCGCCAAGGGTTTCCTGCAGGCAGCGCAGACCGTGGCGATCCGCATAAACCATCAGCGGATCACGCCCGATCATATTCTGAAGGCCTTGCTGGAAGACAGCGAGGGTATGGCCTCCGGCCTCATCCAGCGCGCGGGCGGCAATGCCGCGTTGGCGCAAGCGGAGGTGGACAAGGCGCTGGCGAAGATCGCGGCGGTTTCGGGCGCAGGTGCGCAGCAGACTCCGGGGCTGGATAACGACGCGGTGCGCGTGCTCGATTCCGCCGAGCAGATTGCGGCGAAGTCGGGCGATGCCTATGTCACGGTCGAACGCATGCTTGTCGCGCTGGCGCTCGCCTCGACCACTTCGGCGGGTCAGGCGCTTAAGGCCGCCAATGTTACCGCGAAGGCCTTGGAAGCGGCGATCACCGCGCTGCGCGGCGGGCGCACGGCGGACAGCGCCGGAGCGGAGAACGCCTATGAGGCGATGAAGAAATACGCGCGCGACCTCACCGAGGCGGCGCGCGAGGGGAAGCTGGACCCCGTGATCGGGCGCGACGAGGAAATCCGCCGCACGATCCAGATCCTGGCGCGCCGGACCAAGAACAACCCGGCGCTGATCGGCGAGCCGGGCGTGGGCAAGACCGCGATTGCCGAAGGCCTCGCCATCCGCATCGCCAATGGCGATGTGCCCGACAGCCTGAAGAACCGCCGCCTGATGTCGCTCGATATGGGCTCGCTCATCGCGGGCGCAAAGTATCGCGGTGAGTTCGAGGAGCGCTTGAAGGCCGTGCTCGACGAAGTGAAGGGCGCGGAAGGCGAAATCATCCTGTTCATCGACGAGATGCACACGCTTATCGGCGCGGGCAAAAGCGAAGGCGCGATGGATGCGGGCAACCTGCTGAAGCCGGCCTTGGCGCGCGGCGAGCTGCACTGCATCGGCGCGACCACGCTCGATGAATACCAGAAGTATGTCGAGAAGGACCCCGCATTGCAGCGGCGCTTCCAGCCCGTGTTCGTGGGCGAGCCGACCGTGGAGGACACGATCTCGATCCTGCGCGGCCTTAAGGAAAAGTACGAACTGCACCACGGCGTGCGCATCACCGATGGCGCGATCGTGGCGGCAGCGACGCTGTCCAACCGCTACATCGCCGACCGCTTCCTGCCCGACAAGGCGATCGACCTGATGGACGAGGCTGCCAGCCGCCTGCGTATGGAAGTGGAGAGCAAGCCCGAGGAGATCGAAAACCTCGACCGGCGGATCATCCAGCTCAAGATCGAGGACATGGCGCTGGCCAAGGAAAGCGACAGCGCCTCCAAGGAGCGGCTGGCGGCGCTACGCGAGGAGCTGGCCAATCTGGAACAGCAATCGAGCGAACTCACCACCCGCTGGCAGAATGAGCGCGACAAGATCGCCGCCGAGGGCAAGATCAAGGAAGCGCTCGACGGAGCAAGGATGGAGCTGGAACAGGCGCAGCGGCAGGGCGATCTCGGCAAAGCGGGGGAGCTGGCCTATGGCCGCATTCCCGAGCTGGAGAAGCAATTGGCCGACGCGCAGGGTATGGCCGAAAACGCCCTGTTGCGCGAGGAAGTGACCGCCGACGACATCGCTGGGGTAGTCAGCCGCTGGACCGGCGTGCCGGTGGAGCGGATGCTGCAGGGCGAGCGCGAAAAGTTGCTCAAGATGGAGGACACCATCGGCAAGCGCGTGATCGGCCAGCGCGATGCGGTCGTCGCCGTCTCCAAAGCGGTGCGGCGCGCGCGGGCGGGTTTGCAGGACCCCAACCGGCCGCTGGGCTCATTCCTGTTCCTCGGCCCTACGGGCGTGGGCAAGACCGAACTGACCAAGGCGCTCGCGGGCTTCCTGTTCGACGACGACAGTGCGATGGTACGCATCGATATGTCGGAGTTCATGGAGAAGCACTCGGTCAGCCGCCTGATCGGTGCGCCGCCGGGCTATGTGGGCTATGACGAGGGCGGCGTGCTGACCGAGGCGGTGCGGCGGCGGCCCTATCAGGTCGTGTTGTTCGACGAGGTGGAGAAAGCGCACAGCGACGTGTTCAACGTGCTGCTGCAAGTGCTCGACGACGGGCGGCTGACTGACGGGCAGGGCCGCGTGGTCGATTTCACCAACACGCTGATCATTCTGACCTCGAACCTGGGCAGCCAATACCTCGCCAATCTGGAAGAGGGCGAGGATGTCAGCAAGGTCGAGCCGCAAGTGATGGAAGTGGTGCGCGGACACTTCCGCCCGGAGTTCCTCAACCGGCTGGACGAGATCATCCTGTTCCACCGCCTCGGCCACGAACACATGGCCCCGATTGTGGAACTGCAAGTGGCGCGGGTGCAAGCGCTGCTCAAGGACCGCAAGATCGGACTCGACCTCACCGATGCGGCCAAGCGCTGGTTGGGCCGGGTCGGCTACGATCCGGTCTACGGCGCAAGGCCGCTCAAGCGCGCGGTGCAGCGCTATGTGCAGGACCCGTTGGCCGAGCGGCTGCTGGGGGGCGAGATCCCCGATGGCAGCGCGGTGCGCATCGACGAAGGCGATGGCGCGCTGACGTTTGTGGTGGAGTGAGCGGAGCTACCCGCCTGCCGCATCCCGGCAGGCGGAGCAGCTTTCGCCCGCCGGAACCGCGCCGCCGCAGGCTTGGCATTGCGTGCTTGTCCCCAGCGCCAGTTCGGGGCCGAGGGCAATGCGTTCATCGAACACGAAGCATTCGCCTCGCCACAGGCTCTCGGCAGGCGGCACGACTTCAAGATAGCGCAAGATGCCGCCCTGGAGGTGGTAGACGTCCTCCACGCCCTCGGCCTTGAGGAAGGCGGTCGATTTCTCGCAGCGGATGCCGCCGGTGCAGAACATCGCGACCTTGGGGGTCTTGCCGGTGCCGAGCAGGCGCTCCCGCTCGCGGCGGAACCAGCCGGGAAACTCGCGGAAGCTGCGGGTTTCGGGATTGATGGCCTGCGGGAATGTGCCGATGGCGACCTCGTAGGCGTTGCGCGTGTCGATCACGATGGTTTCGGGATCAGCGATCAGCGCGTTCCAGTCCAGCGGCGACACATACGTGCCGACGCTGGCGAGCGGGTCGATATCCGGCTGGCCCATGCTGACAATTTCGCGCTTGATCCGCACTTTCATGCGGCCGAACGGCATCGCAGGTGCGGCGGAGAACTTCACATCGAGATCGGCGCAGCCGGGCAGGGCGCGGATGTGATCGAGCACGCGGGCGATGCCCTCCGCGCTGCCCGCGATGGTGCCGTTGATCCCCTCTTTGGCGAGCAGCAGGGTGCCCCTGATCCCTTCCGCCTCGCACAGCGCGAGCAGCGAACCCTTGAGCGCGGCCGGGTCGTCGAAGCGCGCGAACCGATAGAGCGCGGCGACGGCCAGAGAAACTGGGGGCAGGGGGGCGGACTGGGGCATGGCGGGGGGGCTTATGACAGACTTGGGGGATGTAGGAAATTGTGCGTGCTCACGCGCTGGTGCGGCAAGTGTTCCGGCTTCACCCCGGCATCGACCTACAGTAGATGGACGTGCGTATCCGCGATGAAACGGCAGGCAACCATTGCCTTCAAGAGCTTGCAGACCTTGCCTTGGCCGACCACGCTTGAAGCCAAGCCTGAATGCCGCGCCGCCCTGCGCGCCGAAACCCGCTCTATCGCCATTCCGCGCGGGCGGCGACACACGCCGCACCAAAGCCATGCTCGCGCTGCTGGCGGAAATCGAGAAGCTGGGCGGGGCATAGTGAGCGGGTTGGTATTTAGGGGTTGTTGCACGTGGCACCGTAACCCGGCACCGTAACCCTTGGCACCATAACCCCGATCCTAGGAAAGCAAATGGCCGAGGTGCGACTTTCGCGCGCGGAGAAATGCCTCAAGATGTTGCACATAGTCGGGACTGATAGCCGAGCGAACCGACGGTCGGTCCGCAAGGTTTCGTCGCCAGCCAGCGACACTTTCGAGATCGCTCGCCAATCTTAGATCGACCAGCCGCTCGAACGCATCAAGATAGCGAAAAAC
>JBJXEK010000034.1:0-14739 GCA_046155055.1 Novosphingobium sp.
GGCGGTCCCGTCGGCTTTGCCGTCGGCGGCGAATACCGCCGCGAAAGTTCGAGCTTCGTGCCGGACGTGCTGGAGCAGCAGGGCTATACGTTCAGTAACAAGCTGGGGATCACCAGGGGCAACTTCGACGTCAAGGAAGTGTTCGGCGAGCTTGATCTGCCGCTGGTGAAAGACGTGCCGTTCATTCACGTGCTCGATCTGAGCGGCGCAGTGCGCTACGCCGACTACTCGTCCACCGGCAAAGCGACGACATGGAAGATCGATGCGGCTTGGGCTCCGATTGCCGATATCCGCTTTCGCGGCACGATCTCGCAAGCCGTGCGCGCGCCCAATATTGGCGAACTCTACGGCGCGGCCGGACAGACCTATACGTTTTTCGACGATCCGTGCCTTCCTTCCAACCGGGGCCTCGGCAAAACGACCCGTCCGGCCAACTGCAATGCGATTCTTGCACAGGCAGGCCTGACGCCGGCTCAGATCGCCGGCTTCGAGGATACGCGCTCAGTCAACATTGCAGGTACATCGAGCGGCAACTCAGCACTCTCGCCTGAAAAGGCGAAGACTTGGACTGCGGGTGTGGTGCTTCAACCGCGCTTCATTCCGCGCCTGCAGCTATCGATCGACTGGTATGACATCAAGCTGAAGCAGGCGATCAACACCGTTGATGCTCAGAAGCTTGCAGAACTCTGCGTTGATCAGGCAACGATCAACAACCCGTTCTGCGCATCGCTGGTGCGCGAGGCCGGCACAGGCCTTATCGTCGACTACACGGTCAAGCCGCAGAACGTTGCGCAGTTCCATACAGCTGGGCTTGACGTGAATCTTAACTACACGTTCAAGATCGAGAAGGTCGGTAACTTCGGGGTTAAGTTCATCGGCTCCTATCTAAACGCACTGTCCTTCGTCGATTCACCGGGGGCGCCGCCGCGCAGCGAACTGGGCGATACCTACGAACCGCGGTATCAGGCTTTTGTCAGCGCCGACTATGCGACTGGGCCAGTGGCTCTGAACTACAGTGTTTCGTGGTTCGGCAAGACCCGGCGCTACTCGGCGGACAGGCTCGCTGGCAATCCGAACTATGTCGATCCAAAGTACGCCTGGTACAAGCAGCGCTGGGTCCACAGCGCTTCGGCCAGCTTTACGGTCAATCCGAAGTTCGAGTTCTATGGCGGCATCAACAATCTGTTCGATCAGAAGCCGGATCTTGGTTCGACCACCTATCCGACCGAAGCAAGCGGCCGGTCGTTCTACGCGGGTGCACGCGCCAGGTTCTGACCTGAGATAGGCCAATTCTGAAATCAGGGGCCCTGTGTTGTTCGCACAGGGCCCTTTTTAGTGGGCAGCGCATCCCTTAGCAGAAAGGGCCCCGCGATCTACTCGCGAGGCCCTTCCTTTGCGACCCGGTAAGCCCGGTTCTTATCGATTAACGTAGTGAGACGACCCTTAACGCAGTGAGACGACGTTGTCGCTCACGCGCGGATCCCGGCGATCGCCGCGGTACTGGCTGGCCATCGGCTCGTCCGAGACTTCGAACACATCGGTCGCGCCGAAGCCGTTGAACGCGGTCTTCATCGCTGCGCCATAGGCACCGAGCATGCCGATCTCGATGAAATCGCCCGCCTTGATGTCCGCCGGAAGCGCGAAGGGACCATCCATATGATCCATGTCGTCGCAAGTCGGGCCCCAGAAGCTGAACGGCTCAAGCTCGACTTCGCTATCCTCGTTCGCTGCGCCTTCGCGCAGCACGCGAACCGGGAAGCGCCAGCCCACGTGTGCCGCATCGAACAGCGCGCCATAGGCCCCGTCGTTGATATACAGTTCGGTGCCGCGGCGCTTTTCAACGCGCACGATCATCGAATTGTACTCGGCGCACAGCGCCCGGCCCGGCTCGCACCAAAGTTCGGCCGAATAGGACACCGGCAGCGATTCGTAGGTGCGGTCGATCACGCCGAAGTAGTCTTCCAGCGGCGGCGGCTCCATGCCCGGATAGATCGACGGGAACCCGCCGCCGACATCGATGATGTCGACCGTGACAGAGGCATCGACGATCGCTGCACGCACGCGCTCGAGCGCCTGGACGTAGGCGTGCGGGCTCATCGACTGGCTGCCGACATGGAAGCAGATGCCGAGCGAATCGGCGACCTGACGCGTGGCCTGAAGCAGTTCCGCCGCGCCGGTAAGGTCGCAGCCGAACTTCGAGGCGAGGCTGAGCTCCGAATACTCCGACGAGACGCGCAGGCGCACGCAAAGCGTCAAATCCTCAGGCAGCACGCCGCCGTTCGCCACAGTCGTGGCGTCGCGAATCTTTTCGAGTTCTTCGAGCGAATCGAGGCTGAACACGCGGACACCGTGGTCGCGGTAAGCCTCGATGATCGCAGTCGGCGTCTTGACCGGATGCATGAAGCACAGCGTGGCTCTGGGCAAAGTCGCCCGTGCCATGCGCACTTCGGCAACCGAAGCAACGTCGTAGTGCGTGATCCCGGCGTCCCACAGCACACGGAGCAAGTCCGGCGACGGGTTGGCCTTCACAGCGTAGAGCGAGCGCCCCGGAAACTTCTGGGCGAAGAACCGGGCAGCGCGCGCCGCGGCGTGCGGTCGGTTCAGAATGGCGGGTTGGTCAGGCGCGGATGCGCCAACTACAGCCAATGCGTCAGGATAGATGTGCAACTCAAGGGACCCCCAAACGGAAAATTGCCAAAAAGCTGCCTTGCGGTTTGGAAGTCCCCATGGGGCAGCGAGGGCGTAAATAGCCCCCCCCTCCTGAACATCAAGTGAAAAAAGGGGTAGTTCACGTTGATGTCACAAACATGAAACATTTTTTGTCGGATTGGCGGTTTTCCTAGGGGTTCAGCGTGTCTGCCAGCGCGCGCCAGGCGGGCAGCGACTGCGGATCGTTCGCACCGTTCGCCGCGGTGGGGTGCGAGGCGAATCGCGCGATAACCATTTCGGCGACAGGATCGATCCAGATCGTCTGTCCGTGAATGCCGCGCCCGCTGAAACAGCCATGGTTGTCATGCGCATGCCACCATTGGCTGCCGTAACTCCAGCCCGGGAGTTGCGGATACGCCGCTGTGCCGAAATGCGCCGGATTGCCGCCGCTGCGGATGCGAGAAACGTCGGCCTCGGGGATCACCCCTGCCCCATCAAGCCGCAGCGCCTCGCCGAAGCGCAGCAAATCCTCGAGCCGCAAGTTCAGTCCGCCGCCCGCGAATGGGGAACCGGCCTCGTCGACCATGAGATCGGCATCGCCGATCATGCCCAGCGGCTGCCACAGGCGTTCGGACAGCACTTTGTGCAGTGGCTTTCCCTCCGCCCGCGTGATGATCCACGCGAGCACATCCGTGTTGGGCGTGCGGTAAACGAATGACTCGCCGTGAGTGCCCTGCCCCGGAACTGTCGCCAGATAGTCCCACAGGTTGTGCGGCCCGGTGTAGCTGGCGGGACGGGGTGTGAGGCCGAGCGCGGCGCTGTATGCCCCAATGCCCGAGTTCGGATCGGCATAGTCCTCCGAAAAATCCAGCGCCGAGGTCATGTCGAGTACCTGGCCGATGGTGGCGCTACCGAAGCCGCTGATGGCGAGTTCGGGGATCACGCTGTCGACGCGGGCAGAGAGGTCGATGCGCCCTTCGCCTACCAGCATCTGCACCAGCGTGCCGACAAAGCTCTTGGTCACCGAGAAGGCGATGTGGCGCGTTTGCGGGCCGGTGACGCCGAACCAGCGCTCGAACACCACCTGCCCCCTGTGGAGCACGAGGATACCATCGGTGAAGGCCTCGATCAGCGCCTGCTCGAAGGTGATCTCGGCGCCTGACCCGGTCGGCATGAAGCGCATGGCAGCCAGATCGGGCTTGAGGTTCCGCGGGAACGGCGTCCCCGTGCCGCTCGCCGCGACATTGGCTGTCGCGGCAAAGCTACGCATGTTCGAATAAGCCCAGCGAATCATCGGAAAACGCATATGATCGGCGCGGGCAGCGAGGATGCGCTTTTCAGGCGGAGGCGGCGCGCCGACCATCCAGCCCATCACCACAGGATCGCTGGTCACGCCATCAAGCTGCACTTCGGACATCCGCATTCTCCGCTTTTGTTTTTCGCTGCGGAGACGATGCCTCAGGAAAGGGCGTCAGGAAAGGCGGTCGCGGAAGTCCTCCCACGAAAAACGCTTCACGCATTCGAGCGCATCGGTTTCGCTGTCCCAGAGCCAGATCGAGGGCAGCGGCACGCCGTTGAAGGTTGTGGTCTTGACCATCGAGTAGTGTGCCTGATCGAGGAAAGCGAAGCGGGTGCCGGGCGCGCAAGGCACGCCCATACGGTAATCGCCGATAACGTCACCCGCGAGGCACGAGGGGCCGCCGAGGCGGACGGGCGCATCGCCTGCTCCGTCCTCGTACTCGTCGATGGGCAGTTCGCCGAGCATGGCGGGGCGATAGGGCGCTTCGATCACATCGGGCATGTGGCAGGTGGCGGAGATATCGGTGACGGCGAGCGCCATGCCGTTGTGCAGCGTATCGAGCACAGTGCCGACCAGAATGCCCGTATCGAGCGCGATGGCCTCGCCGGGTTCAAGGTAGATCTCGCATCCGGTTTCTGCCTTAACTGCCTGCAAAAAAGCAACAAGATCGTCGCGCTGGTAGTCCGCACGAGTCACATGGTGGCCGCCGCCGAAGTTGAGCCATTTGAGCTGGCCGAAGTAGGGCGCGATGTGGGGCTTGAGCGTCGCCCAAGTGCGTTCGAGAGGTTCGAAATCCTGTTCGCACAGCGAATGGAAATGGAGGCCGCTTACGCCTTCGAGATGGTCGGGTTTCAGCTGATCGACCGGGAAGCCGAGGCGCGAATGCGGCGCGCAAGGATCATAGCGCGGCACTTCACCTTCAGGGTGCAAGGGATTGATCCGGATGCCGATATCGAAGGTCTCACCAGTTTCACGTGCCGCCTGAAGTTCGGGTGCGAATCGGGCGTGCTGGCCGGGGGTGTTGAAGATCACGTGATCAGAGAGGCGTAGGATTTCGGGCAGGTCCTCGGCCTTATAGGCCGCGCAGTATGTCGCGACCTCACCGGTATAATGCTCGTCGGCAAGGCGCGCTTCCCACAGGCCCGAGGTGCAGACGCCGTCGAGATACTCTCCGATGACCGGCGCGACGCGCCACATCGAGAACGCCTTCATGGCGGCAAGCACCTTGATCCCGGCGCGGTCGCGGATATCGGCCAGTACCGCCAGATTGGCGCGCAGTTTTGTCGCATCCACGACGAACGCGGGGCTATCGACGCGGCCCAGGTCAAAGTGGGCGAACGCGCCCGGATCGCCGGCTCTGGTTTCCATTGCTACTCCCTCTCCCCTTCGGGGGAGATGGCCGGGGAGAGGGGCAGTCCCGCACCGGCCCAGTTTGTTAGTGGCTAGCCCCTCTTCCAATCCTCTCCCCTAAAGGGGGAGAAGACTAAGGACGTCAGAAGCCCAGCGGTCCGTCCAGTTCCTTCACCTGCCAAGGCAGGCCATGCATGTTCAGCATGTCCATGTAGGGATCGGGATCGAACTGTTCGATGTTGAACACGCCCGCACCCGACCAGATACCCTGCACCAAGAGCGCCGCGCCGATCATCGCGGGGACGCCGGTGGTGTAGCTGACGGCCTGGTTGCCGGTTTCGGCATAGGCGTCCTCGTGGTCGCAGATGTTGTAGATGTAGAAAGTCTTCTCGGTCCCGTCCTTCAGACCCGTGGCGATATCGCCGATATTGGTCTTGCCCTTCGTCGTAGGGCCAAGGCTGGCAGGCTCGGGCAGCACGGCCTTCAGGAACTGCAGCGGGATGATCTCGCGGCCCTCGTACATCACCGGGTCGATCCGCGTCATGCCCACGTTCTGCAGCACGGTGAGGTGCGTAATATAGGCATCGCCGAAAGTCATCCAGAAGCGGATGCGCTCGATCTCGGGCAGATGATGCGCGAGGCTTTCGAGCTCCTCGTGATACATCAGGTACATGTTCTTGGGTCCGACCGCTTCGAAATCGAAGCTCTGGCGGATGGTCAGCGCAGGCGTCTCGACCCATTCGCCGTTCAGCCAGTGGCGCGCCGGGGCGGTTACTTCGCGGATGTTGATTTCCGGGTTGAAGTTGGTGGCAAAGTGCTGGCCGTGATCGCCGCCGTTGCAATCAAGAATGTCGAGTGTGCGGATCGTGTCGAGCTTGTGCTTGCGCAGCCAGGTGGCGAAAACTGACGTCACGCCCGGATCGAAGCCCGAACCCAGCAGCGCGGTAAGCCCGGCGGCCTTGAAGCGCTCCTGATAGGCCCACTGCCAGTGGTATTCGAACTTGGCCTCGTCGATCGGCTCGTAGTTCGCGGTGTCCATGTAGTTGACCCCTGCCGCAAGGCAGGCGTCCATGATGTGAAGGTCCTGATAGGGCAGCGCGAGATTGACGACGAGGTCGGGGCGCAGCGCGTTCAGTAGCGCAGTGGTGGCCGTGACGTCGTCCGCATCGAGCGCATAGGTGGCCACGGTGACGCCGGTGCGCTGCTTGACCGAGGCGGCAATCGCCTCGCATTTTGAGACGGTGCGGCTCGCGAGCGCGATTTCGCTGAAGATATCGCTGTTCATCGCCATCTTGTGGACGGCGACCGAACCGACGCCGCCTGCGCCGATAACCAGAACTTTAGCCATAAGGGGAACTCCCAAACCGATGCGCGCCGCAGCCGCGCTGGCGCTTCGAAAACAGCGCCTTTAAGGTATGGGCATGACAAACCCAAGTCCCCAATTCGCCCCTGCCCCTTCAGTCCGTGAACCGACGCGGAAGGGAGTGCTGCGCGCGGCGGCCAAAGTAGCCGCACTTCTCCCGCAGACACCTTTGCTGCCGCTGGAACTGCCGGATGGCGGCATGGTGTGGTGCAAGGCGGAAAGCCTGCAACCAATGGGTGCGTTCAAGATCCGCGGCGCGTGGCACCGCATGACTGACCTGACCGAGACGGAGCGCGCGCGCGGCGTGGTCGCGGTATCGAGCGGGAATCATGCGCAAGGTGTGGCCTGGGCGGCGCGGCGGCTCGGCATTGCGGCGACCATCGTCATGCCATCAGATGCACCGAGGGTGAAGCTTGCGGAAACGCGGCGACTTGGGGCAGACGTGGTGCTCTATGAGCGGTTAACCCAGTCGCGCGACGCCATTGCGGCACAGCTGTGCGCGGAGTTCGGGGCCGTATTGGTCCACGCCTATGGCGATCCGTGGGTGATTGAGGGCCAGGGCAGCACCGGGATCGAACTGGCCTCGCAGATGGACTGCTTTGCGGGCGGACCACCGACGCGGATCGTGACGCCTTGCGGCGGTGGCGGGTTGGCCTCGGGCCTTGCGCTGGCCTGCCCGGAGGCGGAGATTGTGCCCGTCGAGCCGGAAGGCTGGGATGACGTGACGCGCAGCTTGGCAGGCGGTGAAATTGTGAGCGTCAAGGCCAATCCGCCGGCAACGGCCTGCGATGCCTTGCAGACCATGGCAACGTTCCCGATCAACTTTGCGGTCATGACGTCGCGCGGGATGCAAGGCGTGGCGGTAACCGAGGCGGACGTGCGCGCGGCGCAGGCGTATGCCTTTGCAAAGCTGCGCGTTGTGGTCGAGCCGGGCGGTGCGGCAGCGCTGGCGGCAGTGATGAGCGGTCAGGTGCCCTGCGACGGCCGGACGGCGGTGATCCTTTCGGGCGGGAATGTAGATCCGGAGGCTTTTGCCAAAGTGATCAGTTGCAATTGACAATCGAATTGGCGCTGTTCACATAGCTGTCAATAACAAGCGGGGGACTGGCAATGACAGGCATGGAAATTCTGAAGCCGGTGGTGGCGCTGGCGATCTGGACGATGGTGATGTGGCTGTGGATGTATGTCACGCGCATCCCAGCGATCAGCGCGCTGCCCAAGTCCGATAATCCGAACGCCGATGTAGGCTGGACGGGCGCGAAGCTGGAAGGCTTGCTGAAGCCAAGCATACAGTGGAAAGCACATAATTACAATCATCTGCATGAAGCACCTACGGTGTTCTATGCGGTGGCGCTGGTCTTGGCCTTGATCGGCCAGGGTAGCGGCGTGAACCTCATCATTGCTTGGGTTTATGTGGCCCTGCGCGTGGTCCACTCGATTTTCCAGTCGACCGTGAACAAGGTAGCGCCGCGCTTTGCGCTGTTTGCGCTATCCAGCCTCGCGCTGATGGCGCTGATACTGCACGCCGCGATGGCGGTGTTCAGCGTTTAGGGTCTGTTCCAGCTAGGTAGAAGGCTGGTGCCGTCCCTGTTCTGGCTAGGCCGATACGGACGCTAACGGATGAACAGGCTCGCCAGCTCGACATGGGTGGACCAGCGGAACTGGCCCACTGGTCGCAGCTCGGCGAGCCGGTAACCTCCGGCGATCAGCGCGACAGCGTCCTTGGCCCAGCTGGCCGGATTGCAGCTGATATAAACCACTTTCGGAACGGCTGAGCCGGCCAGCAGCAGCACCTGCTCGCGCGCGCCGGCGCGGGGCGGATCGAGCAGAACGGCGGTAAAGCGATTCAGCTCTTCGTGCTGCAGCGGATTGCGGAACAGATCGCGGTGGAGATTGTGCACCGGCTTTCCGTTCATGCGTGCCGCGGCCTGGCAAGCCATGTGCGCGTCGCGTGCGGCTTCCACAGCGAGCACTTTGGTTTTTGGGCCGGCTAGCCCGAATGCAAATGTGCCGAGGCCAGAGAAGAGATCGGCAACCGTGGCCGCGCCTGCAAGCCATTCCTGAGCGGCAGCGACAAGAGCCGCCTCGCCGTCGTGGGTCGCCTGGAGAAACGCACCCGGCGGCAAGCTGACAGTCACACCGCTCAGCGTGATTGTTACAGGTTCAGGCTCCCACACCGTCTCGGGTCCGTCGCCTTGATCGAGCGTGAGGCGCGCAATCGCGTTTTCGGGCGCGAAGTCGAGCAGGCCTTCAGTCTGGGCGAGACCCTCCATCTTGAGGCCCGCGAGATCCACCGCTGGCCCCTGATCGGCAAGTGTCATCGCGATATCGACACCTAGCGACCGGTCGCCGCGCACCTCAAGCAGTTTGCGCAATGGCGCAACTAAACCGAAGAGAGCTGGCTCCATCACGAGGCATTCGCGCATATCGACAATGCGGTGCGAGGCCTGCTCGTGAAAGCCGATCACGACGCGCTTGCCAATCGCTTGCGCGTGGAGTGTGGCGCGGCGGCGCGTGGCGGGCGGCGAAAGGTGCGGCTGTGCGACGAGGCCGGGATCGAGCTCCTGCCCGCGCGCGGCTCCGACCACGCGGTCCCCCACATAGGCCGCCAGCGCGCTTTCCGAGAGGTGCTGCAACTGGCAGCCACCACATGCGGGGAAATGGCGGCAAGGCGGATCAATGTGATCGGGGCCTAGCGTCAGCGAGCCATCGGCTTCAAGCACGTCGCCAGGCGCGGCAAGCCCGATATAGCGTCCATCGGCGGTTGCGCCCTCGCCCTTGGCGGCGACGCGGATGATGAGGCCCGGAGGCGTGGTTTCAGTCATGGGAGATTTCAGTCATGGGAAATTTCAATCAAGAACAGCCGGCCCTTACGGCAAGGCTGGTCGCCGCGGCAAGGTCTCCCGCGGTGAATGCAGGACCGGATAGCCGCGCGGCCTCGCCGTGGAGCCAGAGGCCTTCGCGCGCGGCGAGCAGCGCATCCCCGTGGACCGCGAGGCGGCTTGCGATCATCCCGGCGAGCACATCGCCGCTGCCCGCAACCGAAAGCCACGGCGAGGCGCGCGGGGCAAGCGTGATGTCACCGCCAGGGGCTGCGATTAGGCTGTCCGGCCCTTTAAGGAGCACGATTGCGCCGCAGGCATCCGCAAGCGCCTTGGCGCGGTCACGGCGAAGGCCGTTTGCGCTGAGGCGGAACGCGGCTTCGAGCACGGCCATTTCGCCCTCATGCGGGGTCAGCACACAGGGTGCTGTGCCGGGCATATCCGGACGCAAGAGCATTAGCGCGTCGGCATCGATGACGGCGGGGTGATCCTGCGCCAGTACGGCAGCAAGGCGAGCAGAGGCGGAGGCATCGCGGCCGAGGCCGGGACCGATCAGTACGGCATTGATGCGCGGATCGGCCAACGCACTGAGATCGCCCGTCTCGCAAACCAGCGCTGGTGGCACCCCCTCAGGCCGCGTCGGAGCGAACAGTTTGACGTATCCGGCCCCCGCCCGCTGCGCGGCTTCTGCCGCGAGCAAGGTCGCGCCGGGCATCTGGCCTGCGATAATGGCAAGGAGGCCGCGGCGGTACTTGTGCGCGTCGACGGCGGGCCGGTCGATAAGCGGGCGGCCGAGAAGCTGTGCCGAATGCAGAACCGCCGCCACGCCGATATCCACAAGTCTCAGCGCGCCCATCAGAGGTGCGGCGGGCATGGTAAAATGCGCATGTTTCCAAGCACCGAGGGCGATTGTAACGTCAAACTTTGGCAGGTCATCATTGAGGCACGTGCCGCTGTCCGCTTCGACCCCACTCGGCAGATCGACAGCGATGCGCAAGGCGTGCGTCTCGGCTAGACCGGAGAGCAGGAAGAACATATCGTCGGCCAGCGGCCGCGTAAGCCCGCTGCCGAAAAGGCAATCGACCAGCACGTCGCCTTTGGGGAAAGCCCCCGGGCCCACAACCGAGCCAGCGTAGAGCGAGCGGGCATTGCGCGCCGCTGGCGTGGCGGGCTCGCGCGCGGCAACGACCGTCACCGGCACGCCGTGCTCCATCAGGTGGCGCGCCGCAACATAACCGTCGCCGCCGTTGTTGCCCGGGCCGCACAGGACGGTGACCGCCCGGCCCGCGCCGAGCCGCCGCGCCCATTCGCCGACCGCGCGCCCGGCAATTTCCATCAGCGCTTCAACACTGGTGCCTGCGTCGATCAACGCCGCTTCGGCCGCGCGCATCGCGGTGACGTCAAGTACTTGCGCGAGGCGCGAATCAGCCTGCATCCACTGGCCCGCGACCCACAGGCACACCAAGCCGGGTGAGCCCGGTGAGATCGCGCACCGCACCGCGCGCGGCGCTCGTCGTCATGGCGGCATAGGCCTGCAGAGCGAGGCTAACCTTGCGCGGGCGCGGCTTCATCGGCTGCCATCCGCGGGCCTCCGCGGCAGCGCGGCGCTCGGCCAGCACGGTATCGTCCACCGCGAGGTGGATCGAACGCTGCGGGATGTTGATCTCGACAAGGTCGCCATCCTCGACAAGCCCGATCATACCGCCCTCGGCTGCCTCGGGCGAGACATGGCCGATCGAAAGACCCGACGTACCGCCGGAAAAGCGCCCGTCGGTCACCAGCGCACAGGCCGCGCCGAGGCCCTTGGATTTGAGGTAGCTCGTCGGATAGAGCATTTCCTGCATGCCCGGCCCGCCGCGCGGACCTTCGTAGCGGATCACCACGACATCGCCGGCGACGACTTGCCCGGTGAGGATTGCGGTTACCGATGCGTCCTGGCTTTCGAAGACTTTGGCCGGGCCGCTGAAGACGAGAATCTTTTCGTCGACACCCGCAGTCTTCACGATGCAGCCATCGACCGCAATATTGCCATAGAGCACCGCAAGCCCGCCATCCTTGCTGAAGGCATGTTCGGCCGAGCGTATCACACCGTTTTCCCGGTCGAGATCGAGCTCTTTCCAGCGGCGCGACTGGCTGAAGGCGACCTGCGTGGGGACACCGCCCGGCGCGGCGCGGTAGAACTCGTGCACGGCAGGATCGGTGCTGCGCGAGATGTCCCACTTGTTGATGGCATCGGCCATGGTCGCGCTGTGGACGGTCGGCAAGTCGGTGTGGAGCAGGCCCGCCCGCTCAAGCTGGCCCAGCAGCGCCATGATCCCGCCGGCGCGGTGGACGTCTTCCATATGCACATCGGACTTGGTCGGGGCGACTTTGGACAGGCACGGCACGCGGCGCGAGAGCCGGTCAATATCGGCCATGGTGAAAACGACGCCCGCTTCGTGCGCGGCGGCAAGCAGATGCAGCACAGTGTTGGTCGAGCCGCCCATCGCGATATCGAGGCAGACCGCATTTTCAAACGCGGCGAAGCTGGCGATCGCGCGCGGCAGGGCGCTTTCGTCATCATTGACGTAATAACGCGTGCATAGCTCGACTGCACAGCGGCCTGCCTCACGGAACAGGCGTTCGCGGTCCGAATGGGTCGCCAGGACCGAGCCGTTGCCGGGAAGCGAAAGGCCCAGCGCCTCGGTGAGGCAGTTCATCGAATTGGCGGTGAACATGCCCGAGCAAGAGCCGCAGGTGGGACATGCAGCTTTTTCGATAGCCGTAACGTCCTCGTCGCTCATGCTTTCATCGGCGGCCGCCACCATGGCGTCGACCAGATCGAGCGCATGTTCTTTGCCGCCGAGCACGACCTTGCCCGCTTCCATCGGACCGCCCGAGACGAACACCACCGGGATATTGATGCGCAGCGCGGCCATCAGCATGCCCGGCGTGATCTTGTCGCAGTTCGAGATGCACACCATGGCGTCGGCGCAGTGGGCGTTGACCATGAACTCGACGCTATCGGCGATCAGGTCGCGGCTGGGCAGCGAATAGAGCATGCCGTCATGGCCCATGGCGATGCCATCATCGACCGCGATGGTATTGAATTCCTTGGCGACACCGCCTGCCGCTTCGATTTCTCGCGCGACCAGCTGACCAAGGTCCTTGAGGTGGACGTGACCCGGCACAAACTGGGTGAAACTGTTGACCACCGCGATGATCGGCTTGCCGAAGTCGCTGTCCTTCATGCCCGTCGCGCGCCAAAGCCCGCGCGCGCCCGCCATGTTGCGGCCGTGTGTGGTGGTTCTGGAACGATAAACCGGCATAGCATCTCTCTCCGTCACGAGAATCGCCGCATGGCGACATGCGATTGCACCTACCGCAAGCTTGGAAAACCGTCGAAAGTTATCTCGGCAACCATCTGGAAGCGTTTAGCCTCCGATGGTGACCGCCACTTGGTTGGCTATGCGCGCAAGACGTTCGGCCCATATTGCATGGTTCGCGGGATCGGCGATCTGATCCTGACGTACCTCGATGCCGAGATAGGGCCGTCCTTCCGCCTCGGCATGGCGGTTCATCGTCGCGTTGAGCAGGCGGCCGGAATAGGGTTCCTGATCGCCTACCACGAGCCCTTCGTCCTCAAGCAAAGGGATGGCTATGCGCGCGGCGCGGTCGTCCTCATTGTAGAGCACGCCGACCTGCCATGGGCGCAGCTGCGCGGGATCGCTGACGAGCTGCGGCGTAAAGCTGTGGAGCGAGAGGATCAGCGCAGGCGGCATGGCGTCGAGGAGGGCGGCGAGTCCTTCGTGATAGGGCCGGTAGAAGCGCGCGAGCCGCGCTTCGTGGCCTGCAGAATCCAGCGCATTACCGGGGATGGCGTGGCCGTCGCTGGCGATGGGGCAGACGGTGGGGCCATGCTCGTCGCGGTTGAAATCGCAAACGAGGCGGCTGACGCCTCCGAGATAGGCTGCGATACCGGGGTGCTCGACCATCGCTGCGGCGACGCCCGCCACGCCGATATCGACAGCGATATGCTGTTCCAACAGCGAGGGATCAATGCCGAGGTCAATGTCGGCAGGCACGCGGTTCGAGGCGTGATCGGAGACGACCAGAATACCGCCGAAGCGCGGGGTGCCCAGTATCTGGTAGGCTTCGATCATCTCAATGCTCCCGTCAGCCGCCACCATGACGTCGGCAGCGCGGCTGCAGCTGCGGTGCAAGCTTCGAGCGTATCGTAGAGCGCAAAGCAGGTTGCGCCAGAACCGGACATGCGTGCGGCCCAGGCACCGCTGGTCTTCAGCGCTGCGAGCACGTCCACGATTTGAGGCACCAGCGCAAAGGCGCTCGGCTCAAGATCGTTACGGCCTTCGAGGGCAATGGCGCGCAAGTCCCCTGGCGGCATGGGGCCGCGGTCGATCCCGTCCCAGCCCTTGAAAACCGGACCGGTGGCAAGCGGTATGCGTGGATTGACGAGCAGGACCGAGGTTCCGGCAAGGTCGTTGGCAATCGGTTCCAGTTCGGTCCCGGTGCCGCGCCCGATGCAGGCCTCGCTGCGCACGCAGGCCGGGACATCTGCGCCAAGTTTGGCGGCGCGCGCGGCCCAGTCGTCCGGGAGTCCGTGCGTGCGCTCAATCATTCGGAACACCGCGCCCGCATCGGCCGAGCCGCCGCCGAGCCCTGCTGCGACCGGTAGCCGCTTTTCCAGTCTTACGGCCAAGCCCGGCCCATGCGGCAAGGAATTCAGCGCCTTGGCGACGATATTGCCGAAAGGATCTGAAAGGCCAGTCGCAAACTCGCCGCTGACATGAAGGCTGTCTTGCGCGGCAGAGGTGGCCGCTAATTCATCGCCGGCATCGACGAACGCGAACAGGGTCTCGAGCTCATGATAGCCATCTTCCCGCCGCCGCCGGACGTGCAGAGCGAGGTTGATCTTGGCGTAAGCGGTTTCGCGCATCACTGGTGCCGTCCCCGTTGAGGGGAGGGCTTGTCCATCACATATTCGGATAGTTGGGGCCGCCGCCGCCTTCTGGCGTAACCCATTCAATGTTCTGCGTTGTGTCCTTGATGTCGCAAGTCTTGCAGTGGACGCAGTTCTGGGCGTTGATCTGGAGGCGCGGAGAACCCGCATCGTCGGTGAGGAATTCATAGACCCCCGCCGGGCAGAACCGCGCCTCTGGTCCGGCGTAGATCGGCAGGTTGATTGCGGTCGGGACGCTCGGGTCCTTGAGGACGAGGTGGCAGGGCTGATCCTCCTCGTGATTGGTGTAGGAGAA
>JBJXEK010000035.1:0-3663 GCA_046155055.1 Novosphingobium sp.
CACAAGCGGCCGCTTACCCGCATCGGTCCCGCTCGCGGCAAAGCTGACTGAAAACAGGTCTTCCTCGGCAAGCGTGATCCCGAGTTCCTCAGCGATCTCGCGGACAAGGGCCTCCGTGAGCCCCTCCCCCGGTTCGACCTTGCCGCCGGGGAATTCCCACAAACCGCCATGCGCGCGGTCCGCCGGGCGCTGCTGCACCAGCACCCGGCCCGCTTCATCGATCAGGGCGACCGCGACAACAGTCAGCAATGTCGGATTACTTGTCATACCGTTAGGGCCTCTCAACTCTTTGTTAGGCCACAATGACTACACAAGGCGAGTGCCGGACAGGGGAATCCGTTTGATGTTGGACTTTGTCCGCAAGCCATTGGTGGATCAGTCCGGCGCCACAGCCATTGAGTATGGCATGCTCATCGGCGTGATTGCGATGTCGCTGTTCTTCGGCATGAGCGCGTTTACCAACCAGCTGATCTCGGTCTGGACTGACATCGTGGCGCGTTCCCCGACGACCGTGAAGTCATGAGATAACCCGCGGCGTGCGCTGAGCGTGACCTCGCCGCTACGGTCAGGGGCGCGACGGGATCATGATCCTCACTGGCCGCTGAAAGTTTTGTGAGAGTTTCGCGGCAAAACTGCAGAGCGCCGTTCGTCATGCTGCCTCTTTATGAAATTCTGTGCGATGTCGCCGTGAGCGCACCGGGCAACTCCTTCTCGAATACGGTCAATCTGGTTTCGATCCAGATGAACGATACTTCCTATGGCAATCTCCAAGTCCCGCTAATCTTGGTTAACAGCGACTGATGCGCGTCGCGTTGCAAGCCCAGCCCTTGCGCGGCGTAAACGAACTTATCCGCTTAAGGATTTGTCAGGGAATGCCGGGTATTTTTACAGCGTCTGTTGAATCGACCGGGGGGTCGGTGAATTCCGAAACAGGCCGCTGTGCAGCGCTAACGCTTTCTGGAGGACTTTTCGTCATGACGCTTTTCCGTAACCTCATAGAAGATCAGGAAGGCGCGACAGCCATCGAGTATGGCTTGCTTGCCGCGCTGATTGCGACGGGTGCCATTGTCTCTATGGGTGCGCTGGGCAACTCGCTCTCGAACACCTTCACTCAAATTTCGACGAAGATGAGCAACGCCCAAGACGGCAAGGGTCCGTTCTAAGAGCGAGGCGTATCGGGCCGGCAGCCTGTGCGGACGCGATTGCTCCCGCCCGCACAGCTAGTTGCAGACCAGCCGGCTCTGATCCCTTCTCAGTAAACGATCAGCTTCACCCGCGTGCCCGGTACCAGCCGGCTCGTGGCCGCAAGGCCATTGAGCACGAGGAACCGGTCAAGCGGGCGATCGTCGTAGGCCATGCGCCGCGCGAGCGATTGTAACGTGTCGTCCTTCCGCACCGTGACCACAGCAAGCTTGCGCGCGCGCACCGCGCCCGCTTCGCCGATCGAGATCCGCCGCATCGAGCTGAACATCGGCTCGAATGCACCTGCCTGCCCGGCCTGGCTGATGGTCGTAAAGTGGAAGGCCTGGTTCTGGCTCCAGGCATAAGCATAGACGACAACATCGCGCGCACCTTCGTCCGTGTTGGTGCGGACCGTGCCATAGGCCGCCGGGATGCCGTTCACTGTCGTGGTGCGGATCGATTCGGGCACAAGGCGCTGCTGATCTGAAAGTCCGGCAAACACGGTTTTCACATAAGCTCCCAGATCGCCCGAATAGGCTTCAGTCGACATTTCGCCCTTGCCTGACTGCCCGCTTATAGAGACCGCGCGGGTGCCGTTTACGAGGTAGAAGCCGGCCGGCGCCTGGAATGCGAGGCGATAGGCCGGGTGAACGAACTTCCGGCCATCGACCACGCCTTGCCTGGGATCGTCGCCGTAGGTCAGACCGTCGACCCGTGTAAGGAACATGTCGCGATTGGTCTGCCCGCGCGCATTGGCTCCGGCGAGCGTGAGCGCGGCCTTCACGCGTGAGGCTGGGTCAGGATGCGTGCTCGCCCATTCGGGGACCTTGTCTGCCGAGCCCGAAAGCTGGGTATCAAGCGCAGTCTGCGCGGCTAGGCTGGCCAGCACGGTGCCCATCGCGCGCGGATCGTAGCCGGCACGGCGCAAGTAGGTGACGCCAAGCGAATCGGCCTCGCTCTCCTGCGCCCGCGAGTACTTGAGGGTAAGCAGCTGGCTGCCGGTCGAGAACAGCTTCTGGCCGAGTTGGCCCAGCGCCGAATTGCCCAGAACCGCGCCCGCCAGTACTGATCCCAGCACGCCGAGAATGGTGTTGCGCGTGGTAGCGCTTTCACGCTTTGACGCGTGCCGCGCAGCGACATGGCCAACCTCGTGGCCGAGCACGCCGGCCAGCTCCGCCTCGTTGTTCATCAGCGCGACAAGCTGGCGCGTGACATAGACATACCCGCCGGGGATCGCGAAGGCATTGTTCACCGGCGAATTGAGCAAGGTCACCGTGAAGTCGCTGCGCGCGTTGCCAAGGCCCGATTGCAGCGCAATGGTCTTGCCGACACCCTCGACATATGTCGCTTGCGGCCCCGTGACAGCGCCGCCAAATTCGCTGAGGAGCTGGGGATGCGCCTTTGCGCCTTGCTGCTTGTCGGACGCGCTGATGGCGGAAACCTCGCTCGCTGCGCCGACGGGCGATCCGGGCACGGCGCAGGCGGCAAGCACCAGACCGCCGGCCCCGGCAAGCAGCGTGGCGGCGCGAATCGGGCGAATGGTCATTGTCTCTCCCCTCGGTCAGCGGTGGCCACGGGGTGTGCCGTGGCCTCGATCGTGACAGTCTGGACGCAATCTAGCCGGGGCTTAGGCGCAAAGGCCAGTGCAGATTGCGAGAGCAATTTTGCTGACGGAAAATGTCCGTCAGCCGCCGATCTGAAGATACCGCTCGGCGCGCATTTGGCGCAGCGCTTCGGCAGGCTTGCCAGCCAGCAGGTTCAGCTCCTCGGCGATGGCCTGGCCGAGCGCCGCCGCCATGGCCGCCGGATCGCGGTGCGCGCCGCCGACGGGTTCGGCCACGATGCGATCGATCACCCCCAGCGCCAGCAGGTCCTGCGCGGTGACTTTCATGGCTTCGGCCGCCTCGGGTGCCTTTTCGGCTGTGCGCCAGAGGATCGAGGCACAGCCTTCGGGCGAGATCACCGAATAGACCGCATGTTCGAGCATCAGCACCCGCTCGGCACTGGCGAGCGCGACCGCGCCGCCCGAACCGCCTTCGCCAACGATGGTTGCGACCATCGGTACACCTAGCGCGAGGCAGGCCTCGGTCGAGCGAGCAATCGCTTCGGCCTGGCCGCGCTCCTCTGCCTCCACACCCGGAAAAGCGCCCGAGGTATCGACCAGTGTTACCACCGGCAGGCCGAACCGGCTCGCCAGTTCCATCAGGCGGATGGCCTTGCGATAGCCCTCCGGCTTGCCCATGCCGAAATTGTGGCGGATGCGGCTTTGCGTGTCATGGCCCTTTTCGTGCCCGATCAGCATGATCGGCCGGCCCTCAAGCTCGGCAAATCCGCCGATGATCGCGGCATCCTCCCCAAACTTGCGGTCGCCGCCGAGCGGCATGAAGCCAGTGAAGGCCCGGGTCACATAGTCGCGGAAATGGGGGCGCGAGGGGTGGCGCGCGACCTGGGTCTTCTGCCACGGCGTCAATGCGCGGTAGG
>JBJXEK010000036.1:0-3643 GCA_046155055.1 Novosphingobium sp.
CTTCCAGCACCCGGGCCGCCTCCGGCACATAGTGCATGAACTTCATCGACCGGCGTTGCGGTTCGAACGTCCGGCAATAGGAAATGCCGTCGATCTCGTCGATCTCGGGCACCATCTGATCCTCGAGCCCGGCGACGGTGTCGTTCGGGAAGCCCGGCCTAGTCATGACCATCACGTCGAATCCGGTATCACGCAGCCCAGTTGCAACCCCGTGAGACCGGGTCGCATAGCCGCCCGAGGAATAGGGCAGACTGTTGTGCAGCATGTAGCAGATCCGGTTGCCGACCGGTTCGAACGCGCGCGATCGGCGCGGTTCGATGAGGCGTAGCATTGCAAGCTGATAGGCCAGGCCGCCCTTCAGCTTTTCGACGCGGGCCTGTTCGGCTGGGTTGGCGATCACCACAGGGTGGCGCTCCAGCTCGGCCAGAACCGGTTCGGTCTGCTCGAACTCGCCGAGCCGCTGATAGGTATTGTAGGCCCAGATGAGCACACCGGGGCTGCGGTCGGCCTGAAGGGCCTCGTCGACGAGTCCGGCTTCAGCCTTGCCCAGTCCGGCATCGGTCAGCGCACGCCCGATACGCATCAGTTCGTGCGCGCGGGCCTTGCCGACGAGAGCAGGCTGACGGTCGATTTCCGCGACGAACGGCGCAATGCCGTGCTCTTCGAACACGGCGGTAAGCCGCTCCTGATCGGCCAGCAGTGCCGCGAGGCTCTCGTTGCCCGCATCGCTCTGCTTGCGCGCCGTGCGCCGTGCGCGTGGTGCTTCCACCGATGGCAGCAGCTGCCGCTTGGCCGGATCAAGGTTTGCCTCGATCAATGCCGCTGCCAAACTCCAGTCCCGTCCGGCCAAGGCGCGCTCCCGTGCCGCATTGGCTCTAGCTCCGGCAGCGGCAGGATCGGCGTGCACCGCCGCGATGGCCCGGGCGAGATCTGCGCTGTCACCAGAGCGGAAGAAAAGCGCGGTGACGCCGTTCTCCACTTCGGCACGGAAGGCGGCAAGATCGGGCACGACCAGCGGCACGCCCAGCGCCATCGTTTCGACCAGCTTGATCGGCGGAACCAGCTCGCAGACCTGATCGGGACGCCGCGGCAGGCACACCAGCGAGCAGGCGGCGATCCGGGCACGGGCGAGTTCGGGCGATATCTTGCCGGTGAATTCAACTGCACCTTCCAGCCGCAAAGCGCGTACGCGCGCTTCCAGCGCTTCACGCGCAACGCCGTCGCCGACAAGGACGAGCGAGACTGCCGTGCCTCCGGCGCGCAGCTGCGCGACGGCATCGAGCAGCAGGTCGAGCCCTTCATAGGCGACCAGCGCGCCAGCATAACCAATGGTGAACTGGGATGGCGGCTGGGCGGTCAATGCGCTGAAGACCGAGCTGTCGATGCCGTTGGCGAGCACGGCGATTGTCTCGGGCTCGACGCCCCAGTCGTCGCGCAGGAATTCGGCCAGCGGCTGCGAGATTGCATAGACGCGGTCTGCATGGCGGGCGACGAACTTTTCCAGATCGAGCCCGAGTTGGTACCGCTCGCTCGCTTCGAACCCCTCCACGTTGGAGGCCCGGCTCATTTCCCAAAGGCCGCGCATCTCGAAGTGGAACGGAATGCCGAGTTGGCGCGCGGCAATGAGCGCCGGCAAGGCGTTGACGTGGTTGGACGCCGCGTGGATTACCCCTACCTGCTTCTGCCGGGCCAACCGGGCGATCGCGGCTGCACTGCGCTCGATGTAGACGTCGAGCGGCATGTCCTGTGCCGGTTGCCGGAAATGGTGATAGGTCAGGCCGCCGAAGTCTGTCTGGTTCGCCTTGGCTGATTGGGCGGTGTCGGACCGGTCCCAGGGATAACCTGGCCGCGTCGCGACCGTGAGCTCGATCCCCGCCGTCTTGAGCGCGGTAAGCAGCGCGGCTGTCCGCACGGTGTAACCGCTGAGATGATAAGGCATCGCGCTGGCAGCGATGTAGAGCATCGAGCGCGGCTTCGCCTCATATTGGGCGGAGCCGACGTAAGGAAGAATGGGCTTGATCTCGAACAGGTCGGCGAGCGCCGCAATCTGGGCTGTGCGCGATTCTTCCGAAGCGCTGAACACCACTGTGTCCGGCAATTCGCGCAGCAGCCGCGCGGGCTCGAGCAGATGGCCCGCATCGTACATCCGATATGCAAGCCACTTGGCCCGCCACGGCTGCGGATCGGCTTCGTGGCCGATGGTTGCAGCGCGGGCAGACGCCGCCGGATCCTTGCCCTGAAGCTGACGGGCAAGCGCAGTATAGGCGTTGGCCCGCGCCGGGCCTGGCAGATCAAGCGCGTCGATCATCCCGCAAGCTGCGGCGAAACCATCGGATTTGAGCCGCGCGAGGAGGTGGGGATAGTCCTTCCCGCCGAGTTCGCGCACCGGGCGATCCCCGCGCATGCGCCGCCGCTGCGCGTGCTCGCGTCGCAGTGCCAGGAGTTTGCCGGGCATGGCGAAGAAGGCCTGGAGCGACTTGAAGCCCTGAAGCAGGATCATGCCAAGCTGGTAGGCGATGGATTGCTTCAGCGTGTTGGCTTGCCGTTCATACGTCGTCAGGGCGCGCTGCTGCGCGCGCTCGGACATCACCGCGCTGCGCTTCTCGCGCGCTGCGCTCGCCCTGGATTCGGCCAGCTCGGCATCACGGCGGGCCAGTTCGGACACGCGCTGGGCGATCTCCTGATCCCGCTGGGCGATTTCCGCATGGCGCGCGGCGATATCCCGGGTCAGCGCGTCCCGTGTCTCCGCCAGTTGCGCGTCAGCTTCCTTCAACGAAAGCGCGGATTGTTCTGCCGCGCGCAAGTGCTCGATATCTTGCTGGGCGATGCTTTCCCGCAGCCCCAAAGCGAGGCCATGCATCTCCTCAAACTGATCCTGCAGCAAAGTGTACGCTGCCTGCGCATCAGCCAGTTCGGTCAGCGTGCCGGCATGGTCTGACGAGGTACGGTCGATTGCAAGCCGCGCCTCACTTATCTGCGCTTTCGCCTCGGCGATCTCGGCGCGCAAACGGGCGGCCTCGTCGAGGGAAGCATCGAGGGCAAGCTTGGTGTCGTGGGCTTCCTGCTGCGCATGCAACAGCGCCTCGGCAGCTTGATTAGACGCTCTGCGTGCCTCGTCTGCTGCCTGATCGAGCGACTTGCGCGCTGCGGCCTCCGCATGCTCGAGGGCCTTGCGCCCGGCAGTCTCAGCCTGCTCCAGCGCCTTGCTTGCCGCTGTTGCTGCCGCCTTGGCAGCGTTTTGCGCAGCCGTTGCCGCCTCCTCGGCGGCCTTGCGCGTGGCCGCCAGTTCGGCCTGCGCCTTGGCATCGGCAGCACGCGACTGCTCAAGCAGCACGCCCGTGCTGGCGAGCTGGCCTTCCAGCTCGCGCAAGGCCTTTGCCCGGGTTTCCGCGGCGGCTTTGAGATCGGCAATGGTGGCGGTATGCTTGGCGATATCCTTGCCGCGGGCCTCCACCAGCGCAGCGCGCTTCGCCATCAGCGTATAGTGCCTGTCCTGCGCCGCGAGCGCACCGGTTGCGGTCGCCTTCAACAGTTCGTCGGCACTGCGCGCGGTGGGGGGAGCACCCGCACGGTCGCGCGCCGTCATCCGGATATAGCCGTCCACCACCTCGATCTCGGTGACATCGAGATCGTTCGCCTCGGC
>JBJXEK010000037.1:0-15678 GCA_046155055.1 Novosphingobium sp.
GCCCTGCCCGCGGCAATGGACCGCGACGCCGCGGCTCAGCGCGTGGATCGCGCCCTTGGCCGCGCGGTAGACCCCTCACTCCGCCCTGGAATGATTGGAACATATAAAGAACGAAACGGACAAGTAAGGCCGAAAATCAACAGCATTTCTGCGGCTTTCCGGACTCTCGTGGATTGATCTGGATAGGATAGATGGCGGAGCGGCAGGGATTCGAACCCTGGATACGCTTTTGGCGTATACTCACTTTCCAGGCGAGCGCCTTCGACCACTCGGCCACCGCTCCGCATGCACTGGAAGCGCGGGCCCTAACCGCATGAACGCGCTTTCGCAAGCGCGCGAAGGCTGGCACAAGATGTTTGCTATGAAACATCCGCTTCTGCTTTGCGTCACCTTGCTAGCCAGCTGCAACGCCGCGCCCGCCCCTGCCCCCACGCAAGAGCCTGCGCTTCTTGCGCCGACAGAGGTCATCGCGGCAGCGCCAGCGGCGGACTGGACGCCCATCGCGCCCTCCGATCTGCTGGTGATGGATCTTGCGGCGGGTGCCAAGGGTGCCGCTCGCCGCGTGGTGATCCAGCTGCTGCCAGCGCCGTTCCCGCAAGGGTGGATCGGCAATATCCGCAAGCTCGCCGCCGCGAAGTGGTGGGACGGCACGGCGGTTACACGCGTGCAGGACGGCTATGTCGTGCAATGGGGCGATCCGGACGGCGAGGACAAGGCGAAGGCGAAGCCGCTGCCGGCGGGGCTTAAAGTGGTGCCGGCGGAGGAATACGAGCAAGCCGATACGGCGCTGAAATCTGCGCGCTATCGCAATGCCAGCAAAGGCGCCTCATACGTCTATCGCCTGCTTAGCGGCTTCGGCACTGGTGGCTCGTCGGCGAAGGCTGGAGAAACGCCGCCACACATCGTTGGCTCCGATGGAGACAGCTATGCCTCTTACGTGGGTTGGGAAGGCGGTTGGCCGGTGGCAAGCGACTTCACCAAGGCCTGGCCCATCCACTGCTACGCCACCGTCGGGGTGGGCCGCGATTATCCGCCCGACACCGGCTCGGGTGCGGAGCTCTACACTGTCATCGGCCAGGCCCCGCGCCAGCTGGACCGGAATATCGCGGTGGTCGGCCGCGTGATCGAGGGGATGGAGCACCTCTCCAGCCTGACGCGCGGCACGGGCGATATCGGGTTCTACAAGACGGTCGAGGAACGCACCCCGATCCGGTCGATCCGCATCGGCACCGATGTGCCCGATCTGCCGCGCTACCAGTACCTATCCACCGAAAGTGCCAGTTTCGCACACTACGCCGATGCCCGCGCCAACCGGCGCGATGCGTTCTATATCCGCCCGGCTGGCGGGGTGGATATCTGCAACGTACCAATTCCGGTGCGGCGGGTGCCCTGAAATGGTGGGTTCCGCGGTCGGCAACAAGGGCAAAAAGGTTACAGGCGCGACCCGCAATGGAGAAAATTATCCCTCATAGCGTTTACTATGCAACACATTAGAGCTTTGATAAAACAACACTTTGCTACATACTGTGGCCTTGCTGCATCATTACTGTCAAAATCACGGCATTGCGCCGGGGCTCCCCTTGCCGCGCACACAGCAAACCGCCAAATAGCCGTCATTCAGGCGTTAAGCGGCAACGGCCCCGCGCCTTTCGGGAGGAACAGCTCATGACATTGCAACTGCGCCGCGTGCGCCCCATTCTGTTGGCCGGCATTGCCGCCGTCGCATTCGCCGCCCCTGCCTTCGCGCAGGATACGGCGCCTGAGGCCACCTCGGGCAACGAAATCGTCGTCACCGCCGCGAAGCGTTCGCAGACGATCCAGGACGTGCCCTTCTCGGTCAACGCGCAGACCGCGGCTGACATCGAGAAGACTGGCGCGACCTCGATCGAAGACATCTCGCGCTCGGTCGCGGGCCTAACTGTGCAAAACCTCGGGCCCGGCCAGAGCCAGGTTTCGATCCGCGGCGTCTCCGCCGGCCAGATCGTGCGCGATCAGCCCGGCGTGAAGGAGCAGGTCGGCATCTACCTCGACGAATCGGTGGTCTCGCTTTCGCTCTTCACCCCCGATTTCGATCTGTTCGATCTCAACCGTGTGGAAACTCTGCGCGGTCCGCAGGGCACGCTGTTCGGTTCGGGTTCGGTCGGCGGCACAGTGCGCTACATTACCAACCAGCCCAAGCTTGGCCGTACCGAAGGCACGGTCGAGGCGGGCGTCAACGTCCTCAAGGGCGGCGATGTCGGCTATAACGGCAAGGCGGTCGTTAACCTGCCGCTCGGCGAAAAGGCTGCGCTGCGCGTGGTCGGCTACGGCGAGCACTATGCCGGCTTCATCAACGCGGTCGGACCGGCAGCGGGCAAGAACATCAACGACGGCGCGCGCTTCGGCGTGCGCGCGGCGCTGCTGCTCGAGCCGATCGAGGGCCTCAAGATCACTCCGCGCATCATCTACCAGGATATCGACGTCAACGGCTTCAACCGCGAGGAAAAGTACAACCTTTACGACAACCCGCTGATCGCCGGTTCGACCCCGCTGGCCGAGCGCTCGCAGTACCTCAAGCTGCGCGAGCGCTTCCACGACAAAACCACGCTCGCCGATCTCACGATCAGCGCGCCGGTGGCGGACAATATCGACGTGACCTCGGTCACCTCGTACATCCACCGCAACATTCTCGTCAGCCGCGATGCCTCTGCGCTGACCGGTTCGGTTTACGTCTCGTTCTCGGGTGCGGCTGCTGCGGCGGCAGGCGGTGCGGCGCTGCCGTCCAACCTGCTCGACACCACCCGGCTGAAGCAGTGGACGCAGGAACTGCGCCTGTCGTCCAGCGGCAACGGTCCGCTGCAGTGGGTTGTCGGCGGTTTCTACACCAACGCCGACCGTACCTATGCCCAGCGCCTGCCCACCCCGGGTTCCGACGCGTTTGGCCAGATCTTCCTCGACGCCATCGGCGGACCGAACATCAGCGCCACGCGCAACGGCTTCCCGGCGGACTCGCCGTACAACGCCGACATTCCCTACAACATCGAGCAGTATGCTGCGTTCGGTGAGGCCAACTACAAGATCGGCCAGTTCAAGCTGACCGCAGGCGGCCGCTACTACCACTTCCAGGAATCGCGCGACTTCATCACCGGCGGCATCTTCGCAAATGGCGATACCTTCCGCGGCGACAAAACCAGCGGCAAGGGCTTCAACCCGCGCTTCATCGCCAGCTACGAAGCCAACAAGGACGTGACTTTCAACGTCCAGGCCTCGAAAGGCTTCCGCCTCGGCGGGGTAAACGATGCGCTCAACCTCCCGCTGTGCTCGGGCGGTGATGCGGCAACGTTTGGCAACCGGCCTACTTACAGAAACGAATCGCTCTGGAACTACGAAGGCGGGATCAAGGCGCGCAGCGGCTTCGTCACTTTCAACGCGGCCGTCTTCTACAACGACATCAAGAACCTGCAGGTCACCGCAGACGCGGGCAGCTGTTCGTCGCGCGTGGTGTTCAACGTGGCCAAGGCCCACTCCGCGGGTGTCGAGGCAGAGTTCACCGCTCGCCCCGCACCAGGTTTCGAACTGGGGCTTAACGGCAGCTACATCGACTCGAAGATCGACAGCAACGTGACCGACGCAGGTGGCAACATCATCGCAGGCATCCGCGATGGCAACCGTCTGCCCACCGTACCTCAGTTCCAGATGTCGGCAACCGGCAGCTACACCGGCACGCTGACCAGCACCTTCGACTATGCGCTCAACGCCAGCTTCCAGCATGTCGGCAATCGCTATACCCAGCCTGCCGATCAGGAAGCCGGTGCGGGCACGTTCGGCAACTCGCTGTTCTACAACCCGGCGACCGGCGCATCGGGCAGCGGGGCTTACACGTTCGGCTCGTACATCCTGCCGAGCTACAACATCGTCAACCTCTCGGCGGGCATCAACACCAAGAGCGGCTTCTCGGCGCTGGTCTATGTCAACAACCTGTTTGACGAGACCCCGCTGCTCTCGCTCGACCGCGAACGCGGCGGCCGCGCGCGCCTGGGCTACAACATCGGCAGCCCCCGCAAGATCGGTCTGACCGTGCGCCAGAGCTTCTGATCCGAGGCACGCAAGGCTAAGAATACCGGCGAGCCGGTCCGCAGAGCGCGGGCCGGCTCGCTGGCGTTTTGGGGGCAAGGGCCCGGCGAACGAGAGGTTAAACCAGCCCCATCGGCGCATAGGCGCCAAAGATCAGCTGCTCGAACACCCCGGTCCCGGTCTCGCCAGCGCTCGTGGTCACGCGGCAGACGATCTGCACATGCAGGTTGTCCATCCGCTGCGGTTCGATGTCGGCCAGCACGATGTCCTCGCGCGCCACATCCAGCACCCCGTGGTACAGCCCGTGGCCCCACGTGGGCGAGGTGTAGCCCAGCCCGCGCATCTGGAAGCGCACCAACGGTTCGAGGGTCAGGGTCAGCGCATTCGAACCGCCCCCGATCACCAGTTCGCCGCCTGCCGGCCAGCGCGTCCCGGGTGCAAGCGGGGCTTCGAGGCGCGCGGAAGGCGTCTCGACAAACCCGTCATGCCCCGCCCCATCCGGTGCGATTACCGCGCGCGTATTCCACGGCGCGCCGTGGGCATCGGCGTTGATATGGAAGAACACACTGCGCGTCGGCAGATTGATCGGGGTCCATTGCCAGAAAAACTGGGGAACCACGCCGTGCCCGTGCGGCTGCGTGTCGCTTGTGCCGATCGGCCGCACGCCCCAACTGCGGTCGCGCGTGCCCGCCGTGCCTGGCTGCAGGTCCGTCCGCACGCCATCAATCTCGACCCAGCCGGTGTAATGGCCGTTCTGCGTCAGCCGCGTGTAGTCCATGAAGGTGCGGGGGCCGATGCGGTGGATGAAGCGCGGCTCCTCGATGGGAAAGGCGCGGCCGGTAAAGTGGAGCTCGGCCTTGACCCCCTCGCCGTCCACGCGCACGGTCAGGCGCTGGAGCGGCTCGTCCACCGTGATCGCGATCGGCCCGCACGTAAGGTCCATGCGCTCCATTGCGAGTTCGCGCGAGGCGTGAAGGCAATGCTGCACGCCGCCCCGGATAAAGCAGAAATGGGCGTCCACCACGTTGAGATGCGGATAGACTCCGAATGCGGCCGCGAAGAAGTCCGAGCCATCGCTCGCATAGCCATTGAAGAAATAGCGGTCGTAGAAATTACGGTCGGTTCCGGCATACGCCACCGGTTCGGGGGTCTGGTGCAGCGGAAAATCGTCGCCCCGCGTCAGCATGACTTTACTCTCAGCATGTGCCGGTCTCCGTGAAGTGGTCGAGCGCCGCGATGCTATCGTGATCGAGCGCAAGTTCGCAGGCGCCGCGCGCCATCGAGAGGAAGTTGGCATCGCCGCGCGGGGTGCGCACGACAAAGGCGGCGCTGAACACTGCGGTGAACACGCCGTGGAGCGCGCCGAGGCGATAGCGGTTCCAAAGGCAGGCGCGGGTGGTCGGCACACCCCGGCGAGTCATTTCCGCGGCATAGAGATCGAGCAGCGCAGCCTCGTTCGGGCGGCGCAGGTCGCTGCCAATGCCGCAGCCCATGAAATAGCCTAGGTCGGTCATCCCGCAGCCCACAGCACACGTCTGCCAATCGACAATCGCGATGGGCTCGCCATCACTGCCTCCATCTCTTTGGCCAACGCCAAACAGCATATTGTCCAGCCGGAAATCGCCGTGGATCAGGCAGCGATCGGGCAGTTGCCGGCCCAGCCAAGCCTCTACCCGTGTATCGAGCAAGTCACACAGCACCATCGCAGCACTTGCCAGCTGCCCGTCATAGCGCTCGCGGAAAATCGTATGGGCCTGATGGTAAAGCCGCCCGATCTCGACCAGCAGCCCGTCGCGACCATGTAGCCAATCCGCGCCGAGAACCTTGGGGTGCCCGCGCGTCGCGGCATGCAGCGCCGCCGCCTGGCGGATCGCGGCCTCGGCATCGGTCAGCGTGCAGCCTTCGAGTTGATTGCCGCCACGCTCGGGTGCGAGATCTTCGAACAGCAGCACGAAATCGGTGCCATCCTCCGCGATCTCAGCCGCGTAAACGCGCGGCGTACGCACCTCGATCAGCCCGGCGAGCTCGCGGTAGAAGCCCACTTCCTTGACATATAGCGACATCGCAGCCGCTGTGCCCCGGCTGGTCGGGTCCGCCGCCGCGAACTTGCCGGCCAGCGTGGCAGGTGCGGCGCAGGGCCGGTCGTAGGTCAGGTTGAAGCGTGCGGTATCGCCCACCTGACCGGTCCCGATGGCAACCCACGTGAAATCGGCAATCCGCGCCAAGCCCAGCAGCCCCGCCCTGCCGAGCTGCGCTTCAAGCCAAGCGGCATCCACCGCGCCCGGCATGGTTGGAAATTCTGCCATAAGGTCCGTCTCCTGCCGCCAAGCTGGCAGAGAGCAGAACAGATAGGAAGCGAATTTAAGCGCCCGCTTAAATTCGCCTCATTCAGGCCAACTCGATTGACGTCAACCCGTCAGCCCAGCTTGCCGAACGCGCCCTTGCCCGCATAGCGCGCCGAATTGCCCAGCTCTTCCTCGATGCGGATCAGCTGGTTGTACTTGGCGAGGCGATCAGAACGTGCAAGCGATCCGGTCTTGATCTGGCCGCAGTTGGTCGCGACCGCCAGGTCGGCAATCGTCGCATCCTCGGTTTCGCCCGAACGGTGCGACATGACCGCGGTATAGCCATTGCGCTGCGCGATGCTCACCGCTTCCAAGGTCTCGGTCAGCGTGCCAATCTGGTTGACCTTCACGAGCAGCGAGTTGGCGAGGCCCTTGCCGATGCCCATCGTCAGGCGCTTGGGGTTGGTGACGAACAGGTCATCGCCCACCAGCTGCACCTTCTTGCCGATCTTGGCCGTGAGCGCCGCCCAGCCCTCGAAATCGTCCTCGCCCATGCCGTCCTCGATCGAGCGGATCGGATAGGCATCGGTCAGCGCGGCGAGATAGTCGGCCATCGCCTCGGGTGAGAGCGAGAGTCCCTCGCCGCTGATCTCGTACTTGCCGTTCTTGAAGAACTCGGTCGCCGCGCAATCGAGGGCAAGCACCATGTCCACGCCCGGCTTGAACCCGGCCTGCTCGATCGAGGCCATCACGAAATCGAGCGCATCGCGCGTGCTGGCGATGTTGGGCGCAAAACCGCCCTCATCGCCGACGCCGGTCGCGAGGCCCTTCTGGTGCAGCGCCTTCTTGAGCGTGTGGAACACTTCCGAGCCCCAGCGCACCGCTTCGGTCAAAGTCGGGGCGCCGACCGGCATGATCATGAATTCCTGGAAGTCGATCGGGTTGTCGGCATGCTCGCCGCCGTTGATGATGTTCATCATCGGCACCGGCAGCAGATGCGCCGAAACTCCGCCAACATAGCTGTAAAGCGGCAAGCCGCGCGCGTCCGCAGCCGCCTTGGCTACTGCAAGGCTCACGCCAAGGATCGCGTTGGCGCCGAGCCGGGACTTGTTCTCGGTGCCGTCGAGCGCGATCATCGCCTGGTCGATATCGCGCTGATCTTCGGCGTCCATGTCGGTCAGCGCCTCGGCGATCTCGCCGTTCACCGCAGCCACGGCTTGCCGCACGCCCTTGCCCATGTAGCGCGTTTTGTCGCCGTCGCGCAGCTCGACCGCCTCATGCGCGCCGGTCGAAGCGCCCGAAGGCACCGCCGCGCGGCCGAACGAGCCGTCTTCCAGCAGGACATCGACTTCGACGGTGGGGTTGCCCCGGCTGTCGAGGATCTCGCGGGCGTGAATGTCGATGATCGCAGTCATGGCGGTTTCCTGTCTTATGATTTGTCAGGCAGGCAGGCCCCCCTTGGCCCGCCGGTGTCCCCCGCGCCCCTATCGGTGCTTCGCCTGCCAAGCAAGCCATGTCGGCTTTCTGGCAAGGCAAAGGGAACCAAACCGGGCCTTCGCGCCTTTCGCACTTGCGGCAATTGGGCTAGAAACCATATCGCTGGCAGAATCGCTCCACAAAGGATCATTGCTCCATGGCTGACACTCCCGAAACGACACCAGAAGGCATTGGCGCGGAAGCCGCCGAAGCCGCTGCAAAGGTGGTCAAGAAAGGCAAGAAGGCCGCCCTCAAAGTGGTCGACACTGTCGCTGAACAGACGGCGGACGTCGCTCAGGCCGTAGAAACCGCAGCCGAGGAAACCACAGCTTCCGCCTCCACGCGCTTTGGCAAGGCCATCGAGGACGCCAAGACCAGCGCAGCCACGCTCAAGGGCGAAGCGCTCGATCGTACCGCAGCACTCACCGAAACGGTCACTGCCACGGTCACCGCCACTGCCAGCGATCTGGGCGAGAAGGCCACTGTCTATGCCGAGCAGGCCAAAGTCGTCGCGCTCGATCTCGCCCGCCAGGGCAAGACCAAGGCCACCGGCGCGCTCAGTGTGATCGGTGAGACGATTGAGAACAATGCCGGCGTGATCGACGAAAAGCTCGGCGTGCAATACGGCGATTATGCGCGCGGCGCGGCACACACGCTGCAATCGACCGCCGCCAGCCTCGAGGCAAAGGATATTCCTGAAATCGGCGAGGATATCGCCGGCTTCGTGCGAAAGAGCCCGGTCAAGGCGCTTGGCATTGCGGCAGCGACGGGCTTCCTGCTCTCGCGCCTGCTGCGCCGTTCAGGCTCGTCGAGCGACTCTTCGGACGCCTGATCCTTCCTGTGGCAGACCCTGAGGCTCGCATCGCGGCGGAAGAGGCAGCACGCTTGCACACGCTGGCGGGCAGCGCAGAAGCGCTGTTCGAGAACGGGCAATCGCTTTTGGAGGCCGAACTGGCCTTCCAGAAAGCGCGCGTCAACTTCGTGCTCGGCCGCGCCAGGGGCATTCTTGGCCTCGCCGCGCTGGCGCTGGCCTTGCTGTTCTTCGTGCTCATGGCGCTGGTCATGGGACTACTGTTGGCGCTCGCGCCGTTGATCGGGCCGTGGGGCGCACTCGCCGCCGTCGTCGGCGGTCTGCTGGTGATCACCGGGCTCTGCGTGCTCGGTGTGATCCGGCGCATCGGCAGGGTGCGTAGAGCCCTCACAGGGTCTGCCGGCAAGGGTAACGCCGCATGAGCGCCGAGGCCGATCTCGCCGAAGCGCTGGAATGCCGGACGGAAGCCTGGGCCCGCGTCAACGGCGACATCGCGGCATTGCGCGCCGGGCTTGCAGAACGACCCATTACCAAGCGGCTGAAGGATCACGCCGCAGACCGTGTCATCGACGCGGTCGATACCGTTAAAGCCGTGGCGGCTGAAAACCGTTTTGTGATCGGCGGCGTGATTCTTGCGCTTGCCGGTTGGTTTTTGCGCGGTCCCATCATCCGGTTTGTGACAAGCTGGTTCGGCCGCGAAAAGGGATCACAATGAGCGAGAACGAAAACACCCGGCCAGCCCCTTCCGGGGGCGAGAGCGCGATCGGCGCGGTCAAAGGACTGGTCGAGGAGCATCCTGTGGCCATGCTGGCAGGCGGCATCCTGCTCGGCGCGCTGGTCGCCGGGGCCTTGTCGCGTCCAGACAAAGACGCGCCCGCCAAAGGCTCTTCGGAAGGCAAGCCTGACGCCAAGCCCCGGCGCAACTTTGCGCGCCGCGCTGTCCAACTCGCTACTCTTGGTGCTGAACTCGCCGCCGCCTATGCCGCCGGTGCCGACAGCGTGGCCGAAGAAGCGCCCAAACCCGCTTCACCCGGCGCCGCGGAAGCACCCAAACCACCAGCGCGCCGGATAAGCGGACTTGCCGCCTCTGCCCTGCGGACGCTCGGCCCAGTGCTGACCCGCAGACTGGGGCGCAAGTAGGACTGAAGGGCGTTCTCCGTAGCGTCGTTTCCAAAACAAGCGGGGCTTGCGCGCCCAGCCTCATTTTGCCAGTTGCGCAGGCTCATCCTCTCCCCGGAATGGAAAGTCGCCAATGCAAAAGCTCCACCTTGTCATGGGCGGTCGGGTCAAAGACCCGCAGCACCTCGAATTCGTCGATCTGAACGCCGTCCAGCTCGTCGGGGTCTATCCCGACTATGCCAGCGCCGAGGAAGTCTGGCGCAGCAACGCCCAGCGCACGGTAGACGATGCCGAGATGCGGTTTGTCATCGTCCACCTCCACAAGCTGCTTGAGCCGGATTTGCCGCCGCAATAAGCGCTGCGCAAAACAAAAAGGCTGCCGACCAAAGGTCTGCAGCCTTTTTGTTTGAAATAGCCTGCAAAGGCTTAGATAAACTCGATTTTCTCGACAACGTAGAAGCGGTCGCCCGAAGGCACCGTGACTTCAATCTCGTCCTCAACCCGGCGGCCGATCAGCGCCCGGCCCAGCGGCGAGTTGTAGCTGATTCGCCCGACCTTGGCATCCGCCTCGGCTTGACCGACTATCTGGTAGCGCACCGGCTTGTCCGCATCATCGAGCAGCGTGACGGTCGCACCAAACACGATCCGATCACCCGAAAGCGTCGTCGGATCGATGATCTGCGCGCGGCTGATCTTGTCTTCAAGATCGCCGATCGCGGCTTCAACCTGGCCCTGACGCTCTTTTGCGGCATGATATTCAGCATTTTCAGAGAGATCGCCGTGCGCGCGGGCTTCCTCGATCGCATCGATGATCAAAGGCCGTTCCTCGCGCAGCGCCTTCAGCTCAGACGTCAGCCTTGCATAGCCTTCCGCCAGCATCGGCAGCTTTTCAACACTTGCCATCCGTATTCCTCTTTCCTTTCAATCCCTTGACCTTCGGAGCCAAGGGAAAACCGTTCCCCTCCGGCCAGCAACGCGCCAAGCCGGACTCACACTGCCGCGATGCGGGGGATCACGTGGAAGCCAGTTGATAATAATCCTGCAACGACCGGACCGCAAGTTCGGCGCTGCGCAGCGCCTCGATTGCTTCTGCCGCCGCCACCGAAGCGGCCGCCGTCGTGAAGTAGGGAACCTTGCCGTAAAGCGCCGATCCGCGGATCGATTGCGAATCCTTGTGGCTTTGCCAGCCTTCAGTGGTGTTGAAGATCAGCGCGATATCGCCGTCGATGATCCGGTCGACGATATGAGGCCGCCCTTCGGCCACCTTGTTCACGCGCTCGCACTTCACGCCCGCTGCACTCAGGTAATCCGCAGTTCCGCCGGTGGCGCAGATGCGGAACCCCAGCCCCGCCAGCTTCTGCACCGCAGGCAGGATCACCGGCTTGTCAGCATCCTTCACCGAAACGAACAGCGTGCCCGCTTCGGGCAGCACCATGCCCGCACCCAGTTGCGCCTTGGCAAAAGCCACCGGGAAGCAAAGATCGATGCCCATCACCTCGCCAGTCGATTTCATCTCGGGCGAAAGCACCGGATCGACGCCAGGGAATCGCGCGAAGGGGAACACCGCTTCCTTCACCGCCATATAGCCGATGTCGCGCTTGATCGGCGGCAAGTCCCTGAGCTTTTCGCCCGCCATGATCCGCGCGGCGTACTTGGCAATCGGCTGACCGAGCGCCTTGGCCACGAACGGCACCGTGCGGCTGGCGCGTGGGTTTACCTCGATCAGATAAACCTCGCCGTCCTTTACTGCGAACTGGATGTTCATCAGCCCGCAGACATTAAGTGCCTTGGCCAGCAGCACGGCCTGCCGCTCCATCTCGGCAATGATTTCAACCGGCAGGCTATATGGCGGCAAGGTGCAGGCACTGTCGCCCGAATGGATACCCGCTTCCTCGATATGCTGAAGCACACCGGCCACGACCACATCGTCGCCGTCCGCCAGCGCATCGACGTCGCACTCGATAGCATCGCGCAGATACTGGTCGATCAGCACCGGGCTGTCGCCGGAGACCTTCACCGCGGTCGCGATGTAATCATCAAGCTGCGCCTCGCTGTCGACGATCTCCATCGCCCGCCCACCGAGCACATAGCTCGGGCGGATCAGCACCGGGTAACCGATGCGCGTCGCCACCGCGACCGCCTCGTCGCGGCTGCGTGCCATGCCGCCCAGCGGCTGGAGCAGGCCGAGCTTTTCGACCAGGTGATTGAACCGCTCGCGGTCTTCGGCCAGATCGATCGCATCCGGCGACGTGCCGAGGATTGGAATGCCCGCATCTTCCAGCGCCTGCGCCAGCTTGAGCGGCGTCTGCCCGCCGAACTGGACGATCACGCCGACCAGGGTGCCATTCGCCTTCTCGGCGTCAAGCACCTCGAGCACGTCCTCGGCAGTCAGCGGCTCGAAGTAGAGCCGGTCCGAGGTGTCGTAGTCGGTCGAGACGGTCTCGGGGTTGCAGTTGATCATAATCGTCTCAAACCCGGCCCCGGGCTCGCCGCTGGCGGGATCGGTGGTGCCGAGCGCGAAGCACGCATGGCAGCAGCAGTAGTCGAACTCGATCCCCTGCCCGATCCGGTTCGGCCCTCCGCCCAGAATCACGATCTTTTTCGCCGCCGTCGGAGCCGATTCGCATTCGGGCGCGCCGAACAGGCCGCTCTCATAAGTCGAGTACATGTAAGGCGTCACCGCCTCGAACTCGGCCGCGCAGCTGTCGATCCGCTTGAACACGGGGCGCACGCCCAGCCGGTGGCGCAGCGCACGCACTTCGTCCTCGCTCGTCGCACCCGCCATCGCATTCAGCACATCATGCAGCAGCCCCGAGCGGCGCGCCTGCGTCTCGCCCATGCCGCCCGCCACGCCGACCGAGCGCACGGCCAATGTCGCCAGGCGCTTGTCGGAAAAGCCCATGGCTTTCAGCCGCCTGAGGCCAGCCGCCTCGATGGGCAGCCCATTTGCGCTGATCACCTTTTCCTCGGCGATGATCTCGGAAATCAGTCGCAGGAACCACGGCTCGTACTTGGTGACGGCGTGGACGTCTTCCACCGAGAGGCCCTCGCGGAAAGCCTGCCCGATCACCAGCAGCCGCTCCGGCGTCGCCCGGCTCAGCGCCGCAATTATCTGGTCGCGCGTCGCGCCTTCCAGCTCGACCACGCGGTTAAACCCGTCGAGCCCGGTCTCCAGCCCGCGCAATGCCTTCTGCAGCGATTCCTGGAAATTGCGGCCAATCGCCATGACTTCACCGACGGACTTCATGGCAGTACTGAGCAAAGGCTCCGCGCCCTTGAACTTCTCGAAGGCAAAGCGCGGAATCTTGGTGACCACATAATCCAGCGTCGGCTCGAACGCCGCCGGGGTCGCGCCGGTGATGTCGTTCATGATCTCGTCGAGCGTGTAGCCCACCGCGAGCTTGGCGGCGACCTTGGCGATGGGGAAGCCCGTCGCTTTCGAAGCCAGCGCCGAGGAGCGCGAGACGCGCGGGTTCATTTCGATCACGATCAGCCGCCCGTCCTTCGGGTTAACCGCGAACTGCACATTGGAACCGCCTGTTTCAACGCCGATTTCGCGGAGCACCGCGATCGATGCATTGCGCATGATCTGGTATTCCTTGTCGGTCAGCGTCATCGCCGGGGCGACGGTGATCGAATCGCCGGTGTGCACGCCCATCGGATCGACGTTCTCGATCGAGCAGATGATGATGCAGTTGTCCTTGCGGTCGCGCACCACCTCCATCTCGTACTCTTTCCAGCCGAGCAGCGATTCCTCGATCAGCACCTCGTTGGTGGGCGAGGCTTCGATCCCGCCGCGCACGATCTTGACGAACTCGTCCTTGTTGTAGGCAATCCCGCCGCCGGTGCCGCCCAGCGTAAAGCTTGGCCGGATGATCGAGGGCAGCCCGGTGCGCTCCAGCACGGCGAGCGCTTCCTCGACCGTATGCGCGATGCCTGAGCGGGCGGATTCGAGCCCGATCTTGTCCATCGCATCGCGGAACTTCATGCGGTCCTCGGCCTTGTCGATCGCCTCGGCGTCCGCGCCGATCATGATGCAGCCGTACTTTTCCAACGTCCCGTCGTTCGCCAGCGCCAGCGCCGTATTCAGCGCCGTCTGCCCGCCCATCGTCGGCAGCACCGCATCGGGGCGCTCCTTGGCGATGATCTTCGCCACGATCTCGGGCGTGATCGGCTCGACATAGGTCGCGTCCGCCATGTCCGGATCGGTCATGATCGTGGCCGGGTTCGAATTGACGAGGACCACGCGGTAGCCCTCCTCCTTCAGCGCCTTGACCGCCTGCGTGCCCGAATAATCGAACTCGCAAGCCTGGCCGATGACAATCGGCCCGGCGCCGATAATCAAGATCGAGGAGATGTCAGTGCGTTTGGGCATGGTTTATATGTCCAGATTGACGCCAGTGTGCGTCTCAATTTTCTTTTTGATCAATCCCTTGGCCAAAGCCTTGAGAAGGTCGAACGTAAATCCTCCAGCCGCGGAAGCGCCAGCTTTTGTCTTCTTCCAGATTTCATCATCTCTGATGGAGTCCAGAAAATCACAGCCGTCCCACGTCAGCCGAACTTGCGCATACCAATCTGATGGATGTGCGCCATGCACCGGAGCTTCTTCAGCTTCAATTAGGCCTTTGTCCGCCATCAACTGCAGCGAATTGGCAACGCCATCTCTGTCTTCATGCTCAAAATGATAATAATATTCGGGCGACAGCGGTTTTGCCGTTTGCTCAACGTGAAGAAGGATCTCACGGATCAGGTCGAAGTCTCGCTTCACCCCAACATCCCCACAAACTTATCGAACAGGTAGAAGCTGTCCTGCGGCCCCGGCGACGCTTCCGGATGATACTGCACCCCGAACGCCCGCTTCCCCGCAATCGAAATCCCGCAGTTCGAACCATCGAACAGCGAGACATGCGTCTCCTCCACGCCCTCGGGCAGCGCCGAGTTATCAACCGCGAAGCCGTGGTTCATCGAGGTGATCTCCACCACGCCGTCCGCATGGCGCTTCACTGGGTGGTTCGCGCCGCGATGGCCCTGGTGCATCTTGATCGTCTTCGCCCCCGCCGCGAGGCCGAGCATCTGGTGGCCGAGGCAGATGCCGAACACCGGCACGTCCGCCGCCAGCAGCCCCTGGATCACGGGCACGGCATAAACGCCCGTCGCCGCCGGATCGCCCGGGCCGTTCGAGAGGAACACGCCCGCCGGCGAGAGCGCCTGAATGGTCTCTAGCGAAGTCTCGGCGGGAACAATCGTCACGTCTGCGCCCGCAGCCACGAGATTGCGGAAGATATTGTCTTTCGCGCCGTAATCCACGGCCACGACATGCGGGCGCGGGCTGTGGGGAGATCGGCCATAGCCCTCGCCCAGCCGCCAGATCGAGCCTTCCCAATCCTGCTCCACATCGCGCGAAACCACGCGGGCAAGGTCCATGCCCTCAAGTCCTGGCCATTCGCTAGCCTGCGCGATCAGCGCCGGAATGTCGAACTGCCCTGCCGGATCATGCGCAATCACCGCGTTGGGCGCACCCAGCATCCGGATGCGCCGTGTCAGCGCGCGGGTGTCGACGCCCGCAAGGCCGATCTTGCCGCGCGCGATGAGCCATGCTTGCAGCGGCTCGGTGCTGCGGAAGTTGGCGGGCTCGGTCACATCCTCGCGAACCACAAGGCCCACGGCGCCCGGCACGTCATGGCTTTCCATGTCTTCGGCATTGGTGCCGACATTCCCGATATGCGGGAAGGTGAAGGTCACGATCTGCCCGGCGTAGGACGGGTCGGTCAGCACTTCCTGATAGCCCGACATCGCAGTGTTGAAGCACACTTCGCCGACTGCGGCGCCCGCTGCGCCGAAGCCGCGGCCCCAGGCCACCGAACCATCGGCCAGCACGAGAACACCCGTTGCTCCGTGTGGTTTCGGCGCGTGCGTGTAGGCGGGGTCGGCCAT
>JBJXEK010000038.1:0-7283 GCA_046155055.1 Novosphingobium sp.
TTCTGACCGGCACCACTGCGATCAATGCCACCGGCAACAGCCAGATCAACAACCTCATCGGCAACGACGGCGCGAACGCGCTCAGCGGTCTTGGCGGCGCCGATGTTCTCGATGGCGGCAAGGGTGCGGACACCCTGAACGGCGGCGCTGCGGCAGACACCTTCGCTTTCACCACCGCGTTGGCCCCGACCAATATCGACACGATCAGCGACTTTTCCGTGCTTGACGATACGATCCAGTTGGCGCGAGCGATCTTCACTGGCCTTGCTGCCGGGCTGCTTGATCCAGGGGCCTTCTTCATCGGCGCGGCGGCGCATGCTGCGGCCGATCGCATCATCTACAACGATGCAACCGGCGCGTTGCTGTTCGATGCGGACGGGCTTGACGGAAACGCCGCAATTCAATTCGCCACGCTTTCGGCGGGCCTTGCCCTGACCAACGCCGATTTCATGGTTGTCTGACCGCTCCGCCTGCAACGCGTCTACGCTTGCTGGAGCCGTCAATGGCGACAGGAACTTGTCCACCAGTAGTGCCTCAACGGCACCAGTGGCCACCTCCAAGCAATCTCGGCTAGAGAGCTGTTTAGCAATGCTAGGCCTCTTGTTCCGGCCGACATACGGCGTCTCGTCTTGGTTGTCGGCCTAGGTTTGGCGCGCTGGTGGAGGCGATCTTGGCGCGAAAATCGCCCACGTGCTTGCTAGAGAGGCCAGTCGCCCGATTGGGGAGCCAGAAAGCCATCTAAGTGTTTGAAAAATGGTGGACGCACTTGGGCTCGAACCAAGGACCCGCTGATTAAGAGTCAGCTGCTCTACCAACTGAGCTATGCGTCCATACCCACGCCGTGACCGGCCACCGGGAGCAGCCCCCTTAGCGATTTTTTGCCGCCTGCCAAGTCCAAAATTCGGCTTTTTCAGCGCAGCCCGCCAGGCTGCAGGCGGGACCAGCGATCGACGGCCATGATGGTGCCGATGCAGATCATGTTCGTCATCATCGAGGAGCCGCCATGGCTCACGAACGGCAGCGGAATGCCGACCACCGGCGCGAGGCCCATGACCATCATCAGGTTGATGCACACGTAGAAAAAGATCGTGGTGACCATGCCGGCCGCCAGCAGGCGCGAAAAGCGGTCCGGCGCGCGCAGGGCCACGCGCAGGCCCCAGTTCAGCACTACGGCAAACACCGCAAGCACGAACAGGCCGCCCAGCATGCCCCATTCTTCGGCCATCGTCGCGAACACGAAATCGGTGTGCGCTTCGGGCAGATAGTCGAGGTGGCTTTGTGAGCCTTGCCCGAAGCCCTTGCCGAAAAGCCCGCCCGAACCGATCGCGATCTTGGACTGGGTGATGTGATAGCCCGAACCCAGCGGGTCGCTCTCGGGATCGAGGAACACCAGCACGCGCTTGCGCTGGTAATCGTGGAGCAGCGTGAAGAAGGCGAGCGGCGCGGCGACGGCAACCGCAGCGACCCCGCCCACAAAGAGGCGCAGCGGCAGCCCGGCCAGGAACATCATCACCACCGCGCCAAAACTGATCGCAAGGCCCGTGCCCAGATCGGGTTGCAGCATCACAAGCGCCGCCGGCACGCCCAGCAGGGCCGCTGCGGGCACAATCGCCCGCCAGGTCTTGATCTCGGGCGCGGGCAGCACGCTATAAAACCAGGCGAGCACGAGCACGATGCACGGTTTCATCAACTCGGACGGCTGCAGCTGCATGACCCCCAGATTGAGCCAGCGCTGGCTGCCGCCGCTGATCCGCCCGAGCAGTTCTACCAGAACGAGCAGCACGCACAGCACCGCGTAGGAGGGCAGCGCCGCATGGCGGAACCAGGCCTGCGGAATCCGCGCGATCAGCATCGCCATGGTGAGGAACACGAAGAAGCGCGCCACATGCATGAACGCCCAGGGCTGGAAGTGCCCACCCGCCGCCGAATAGAGCACTGCCCCGCCGAAAGTCACCAGCGCGGTGAGCGGCAGGATCACCCCCCAGGGCTGGCGCGCGAAGGCGCTGGGGATATAGGCGCGCTGCATCCTATTGTGCCAAGGGCTTGGTGGGCGGCGTGGCGGGCGCGGCTACGCTGGGCGCGGGGGCGGGTGCGGTGGCTGCAGGAACACTGGTCTCGGCCGCCACCGGCGTCGCCTCCGGCTCGGGTGCAGGGGGTGCGGCATCGGTCTGCGGCGCGGCGGGCTCGGCGACGGGCGTGTTGTCCGCCGCCACCGCTTCAGCCGCCTGGGTGTCGTCGGGCGCTTCGGGCGCACTTGCGCCGAACTGCGCGGCATAGGCGTTGTAGCGCGCTGCCATGCGCTCCTGCACATTGCCGCCCCATTGCTTCTCATAGCCTTCAAGGACTTCCATCGCCTTGGCGCGGTCGAACAGGAAGGTCATCACATCGCGCGCAATCGGATAGGCGGCGCCCGATCCGCCGCCATGCTCCACAACCACAGCTGCGGCATAGCGCGGCTTGTCGAATGGGGCGAAGCAGATGAAATGGCCGTGATCGCGGTGTTTCCACAGCCCGCCCTTGCCGTTGCCGACATTGAGCCCGACGACTTGCGCGGTGCCGGTTTTGCCCGCCATCTGCACGCCCGGAATCGGAATGCGTGCCTTGCCCGCGGTGCCGCGCCCGTTGACAACCTCGTTCATCGCCGCGTGGATCAGATCGAGATGCTCCTGCTTCACGCCGAGCGATGGCGTGGCCGGCGCATTGCGGTTCATCAGCAGGCGCGGCATCAGCTTGAGGCCCGAGGCAAGGCGCGAGGCCATAACCGCCTGTTGCAGCGGATTGACCAACATGTAACCTTGGCCGATCGTGGCGTTCACGGTGTCGTAAATCGCCCATTCCTTGCCGTATTTGCGGCTCTTCCACGCCGGATCGGGCACTGTGCCATAAGACTGGCCGGGATAGGGCATCGGAAATTCACTGCCCAGGCCCAGCCGCCGGGCCATCGCGGCAATCGTGTCCATCCCGATCGCTTGCGCGAAATGATAGAAATAGACATCGCACGACTGGTAGATGCCTTTCATCATGTTGGTCGTGCCGTGGCCGCGGTGGTTCCAGCAGTGGAACACCCGGTTGCCCACGCGCAGACCCCCGCCGCAGTTCACGCTGGCTTCGGGATCGAGCCCGGCCTCGAGGAACGAGAGCGCCACCATCGGCTTCACCGTTGAGCCGGGGGGATAGAGCCCGCGCAGCACTTTGTTGCGCAGGGGCACGTGGTCGTCTTCCGCCAGCATCTTCCATTCGATGCGGCCGATGCCATCGGCAAAGCTGTTGGGATCGAAGCTGGGCATCGAGACCATCGCCAGCACATCGCCCGTCTGGCAGTCCATCACCACGACCGAGCCGGATTCGAGGCCGATCCGCCGCGCGGCATAGTCCTGCAAGCCGGCATCGATCGTGAGCTGGATGGGCTTCCCCGCCACATCCTCGCGCGTGCCGAGATCGCGCACCACGCGCCCGCTCGCGGTCGCCTCAACGCGCCGCGCACCGGGCACGCCGCGCAGGCGCGCTTCGAAATGCTTTTCAAGGCCGTCCTTGCCGATCTTGAAGCCTGGCGTGATGAGCAGCGGGTTGCGCTCCTGCTCATAGTCGTCGGCGGACGCGGGGCCGACATAGCCCACAAGATGCCCGACCGCCGCGCCCGTCGGGTAAAACCGCGAGAAGCCGCGCTGCGGGATCACGCCGGGCAATTCGGGCAGGCGCACGCTGACCGCCGCGAACTTCTCCCAATCAAGACTGGAGGCAACCTCGACCGGCTGGAACCCGCGCGCCTTGCCCAGCTTGTCGCGGATATCGCTAACCCGGTCTGCGGTCAGGCCGAGCAGCGCGGCGAGCGTCGCCAGCGTCTTGTCGGGATCGACCACCCGGTCTGGCACCAGATCGACGCGGAAATCGGCACGGTTGGCTGCCAGCGGCAGGCCGGTGCGATCGATCACCCAGCCGCGCCGGGGCGGGATCAGGGTCAGGTTGACACGGTTGCTTTCCGAGGCGGCGCGATACTTGGCATTCTCCGCCACTGCGAGATAGGCGAGCCGCCCGGCGAGCAGCAGGCCGACGCCGCCCTGCGCCAGGCCAAGCACGAAGGTGCGGCGCTCGAAGGTATTGGTCAGCAGCCCCGATGTCATCGGCAGCGTGTTGCTCATCTGCCCGGTCACCTTGCGCATCGCGCTAGATCTTCCGCAGCGGCAGCAGGCGGACCCGGTCGAGCAGCGCAACAAGCAGCGTCACCAGCGGATAGAGCGCCAAGGTGACGAGAAGCTGCGGGCCGATCACCAGGGGCAGGGGATAGCCCGCCGCGATCCCGGCCAGAACGGCGCCCAGCACCAGATAGGTTGTCAGCAGCAGGCCCGCGGCGATCCAGTCCTGCTGGAAGCTACGCCACAGGAAACGGTTGTCGATCGCATCCATCGCCAGCATCGCGGCTGACCACAGCACGATGGCGCTGCCCAGCGGCTGGCCGCTGAACAGATCGTCGAACGCGCCGAGCGGCAACCCCGCCCACACCGGCAGGAGGCTGGGGCGCAGCATGCGCCAGGCCAGAAAGACCATGAAGGCCAGCGGCGGCACCACCGGGGCCGAGGCGACCACCGGCGAGAACGCGGCCAGCGAGGCGAACATGACCGCAATCCAGGGCAGGCCCTCGGCGACCCACGGCGAGGGCGCGCGGTTGATCCGGCCGGGCACCAGATCCTCGGGCCGCACGGGCAGGCGGGCCAGAACCGATCGCCGGGTCAGCGGCATCAGTTTGCGCCCCCGCCCGCATTGCCGTCTGGTGCCGGGCCAGCGGCCTGCTGGCTCGCGCCCAGTGCTGCCACCGCCGCCGGCTGGAACACCGGCAGCACCACCACAAAATCGGCATCGGCGGGATCGCTGGCGAGGTGGCCAAGTCCGCCGTCGTGCAGCACTTCGGTCACCACCGCCACCGGAATGCCCGGCGGATAAAGGCCACCCGAGCCCGACGTCACGAAAACGTCGCCGTTCTTCAGCGGGTTGACCCCCATGTTGATGAGGCGGATGGCAATCCGTCCGTCCGACTTGCCCTCGATGAACGCGGGCAGGCCGTCGCGCGCGCGGCGCACGGGCACGACATTCTCGGGATCGGTCACGAGCAGGACGCGTGCGGTGTTCGGCCCGGCCTCGATCACCCGTCCGATCAGCCCGGCGGCAGACCGCACCGGCTGTCCCGGCCGCACGCCCTGCGCCGAACCCGCCGAAAGCACGGCAAAGCGGCGCGTGCTCGCTGCGGTCGAGCCGATAAGGCGCGCGGCTGCCACCGGGCGGCCCGCCGGATCGACAATGCCGAGCAGCGCCTTCAGCCGCCGGTTCTCGTTCTCCAGCGCGCGCATGGTCACCGCGTTGGCGCGCGCGGCGGTGACTTCGCGGCTGAGCGCGGCGTTCTGGCGGCCAGCGTTGAAATAGGCGCCGATGGCGGCGATCACGCTTTGGCCGGTGGCGCGGGTTTCCGCTCCAGCCTCGCCCGCCGGGCGCGCAATCTCGCTCGCCGCGCCGCGCAGTCCGCTGAACATGGCCGGATTGACCAGCGAGACGATCAGCAGCACAGCGCCCGCGACCAGACCGGCCACGGCGATGACGTAGCCGGTGAATATCCCGTATTGCGCCCTGCGCGAAAAGCCCGGGCGCCGGTCCTGCGACCGCGCCATGCTACCCTTCCTTCCCGGACCGCCCAGCAAAACCACCTTGCGCGCTGTCCGCCGACCCTATTCGCAATGCACGTGAAACCGGCGTCACGCCGTCATCAGCACGCCGCGGTAGATCGGATCTTCCATCGCGCGGCCCGTGCCCAGCGCCACGCACGAAAGCGGGTCTTCCGCCACGCTGACGGGCAGGCCGGTCTCGTCGCGCAGATGCTCGTCGAGCCCGCGGATCAACGCGCCGCCACCGGTCAGCACGATACCCTGATCGACGATATCGGCGGCCAGTTCGGGCGCGGTGTTTTCGAGCGCGATGCGCACGCCCTCGACGATCGCGCTGATTGGCTCGGACAGCGCTTCGGCGACGTTGGCCTGCGTGATCGTGATTTCCTTAGGTACACCGTTGACCAGATCGCGGCCCTTGATGTGGATGATCTCGCCCACCCCGTCAGCCGGAACGATGGCGATGCCGAAGTCCTTCTTGATACGCTCTGCAGTCGATTCGCCGATCAGCAGGTTGTGATGGCGGCGCACGTAGGACACGATCGCCTCGTCCATCTTGTCCCCGCCCACGCGCACCGATGTGGTATAGGCCAGCCCGCGCAGCGAAAGCACGGCAACTTCGGTGGTGCCGCCGCCAATGTCGACGACCATCGAACCGACCGGCTCGGTGACGGGCATGTCGGCGCCGATTGCAGCGGCCATCGGTTCGAGGATCAGGAACACCTGGCTCGCGCCCGCATTGCTCGCGGCATCGCGGATCGCGCGGCGCTCGACCGAAGTTGAGCCCGAAGGCACGCAGATCACGATTTCGGGATAGCGCAGCAGGCTTTTCGAGCCATTCACCTTGCGGATGAAGTGCTTGATCATTTCCTCGGCCACTTCAATGTCGGCAATCACGCCGTCGCGCAGCGGGCGGATCGCCTGGATATTGTCCGGGGTCTTGCCCATCATCATCTTGGCATCGTCGCCCACGGCCTTGACGCGCTTGATGCCGTTGATCGTCTCGATCGCGACGACGGAAGGTTCGTTCAGCACAATGCCCCGGTCCTGCACATAGACCAGCGTGTTCGCGGTGCCGAGATCGATTGCGATATTCTGGGAACCGAACTTGAAGAATCGGGAAAGCATCGAGGCCATCAGGAAATCCGTACTAATCTGCGGTCTGGCCAGCCGGGGCGGGCCGCCCATGGTGCTTGGGAGGGTCGTGCGAAGTGGGCGCATTAGCAGGCACTCAGCGCAAAACCCAATATTTTGTGCGAGGATTGCGGGATAAGTCATGCCGCCTGTCTCGAAAAAGCGCGGCTTGGTCGCTAGCGTGCGCCATTCGATGTCCGAGACTCTCCGAACAATACGGCGGCTGCCCGAAAGCCTCGTCAATCGCATCGCCGCGGGCGAGGTGGTCGAGCGCCCTGCCAGCGCGCTCAAGGAGCTCGTCGAGAACGCGATCGACGCGGGCGCAAACCAGATTTCAGTGCGTCTGGCCGAGGGCGGCCTCGCGCTGATCGAAGTCACCGACGACGGCTGCGGCATGCGCGCCGACGAGATCGTGCTCGCGCTGGAACGGCACGCGACGTCGAAGCTCCCCGATGAGGCGATCGAAATGGTCGCCACGCTCGGCTTTCGCGGAGAGGC
>JBJXEK010000039.1:0-3096 GCA_046155055.1 Novosphingobium sp.
CCTGCGACACCGGCACTCGCCCAGAAGGCGAAGCCCGCAGCCGCAAAGCCACAGGTGGAGGCCCCGCGCCCCGCCTCGGGTCCGTTTATCGCCGTCGTGTCGCTGCGCAATCAGAACATCGCGGTCTTTGACAACAACGGGCTTTATACGCGCTCGCCGATCTCGAGCGGCCGCAGTGGCTTCGAGACGCCGCGCGGCATCTTCAGCATCATCCAGAAAAACGCTGAGCACTTCTCGAACCTTTACGATGACGCGCCGATGCCGTTCATGCAGCGCATCACCTGGTCGGGCGTCGCCCTTCATGCCGGTAACCTGCCGGGCTATCCGGCGTCGCACGGTTGCATCCGCATGCCGCACAGTTTCGCCCAGAAGCTGTTCGACGTGACGCCGATGGCAACCCGGGTGATCGTGACGAGCGGCGCCGCCGAGCCGGTTGCCTTCTCGCATCCGCGCCTGTTCTCGCCGACGTACATCGCGCCAAGCGAGCCGGTACCAGCGAAACCCGAGGACGTGGCGCCGCCGATGGCCGCGGGGCCTGCGATCCGGGTTGCCGGCACGATGCCGCCTGACACCACTGCCATGCGACTTGGCGCCCCGCTACCTGCGGAAACGGAGTTGCCGCCGGCGCCGGTTCTACCGCGTTCGATACCGCCAGCTGTTTCGGCGCGCCTGCTTGATGCCCAGCGGGTCGAGGCACACAAGACCGTGGCCGCACGTAACAAGGCGCTGCAAGAGGCCAAAGCGTTGCATGCGGCCAAGGCACGCGAAGTTGCCAGTGTCATTCGCGGCTTCGCCCTGGCCGAGAAACAGAAGGCCCAAGCTGAGCGTCGGCTGAACGCTGCTCAGGTCGCGCGTGCCGCGGCCAAGACCGAAGCCGCGGCCGTCCGCGCCGAGGAGGCCGAAGTCAAGGCGCAGGAAGCGATCGACCAGGCCGTGCAAGCGCTGGCGACCGGTGACGCCCCGGCGCTGGCGGCAAAGGCCGATATCGATCGTCTCGCCGCAACGATCCGTGAAACCGAGGCGGCCCTCACTGAAGCTCAGAAGACCGCACGGGCGCTGGACCGCAAGGCGAAGCCGATCTCCGTGTTTGTGAGCCGCAAGACGCAGCGCGTCTACTTGCGCCAAGGGTTCGAGCCGGTTCTCGACATGCCGATCACCATTAAGGATCCGCGCACCCCAATCGGCACGTTTGTGTTCACCGTGATGGGTGTCGACCACAATGCCGGCCAGGCCAAGTGGACGGTCGTCGCCGTCACGGATCCTGCCGCGCAGAGCCGCGACACCGCGACCGGTCCGAAGCGCGGCAAACCTGTATTCGAGCCGGCCCCGGCTGCGGGCACTGGTGCAGCACGCGCGCTGGATCGCATCGAGCTGCCGCCGGCTGTTCTGCAGCGGATCGCTGAATCGATGCGGGCAGGCTCATCATTCATCATCTCGGACGAAGCGATCAGCCCGGAAACCGGTAAGGGTACGGACTTCATCATCGAGACGCCCTGATCGGCACTGCGCGCGGTTTGCGCCGGTGCCAATCCCCAAACGCCATAACGGCACGCCATCGCGGCGTGCCGTTATCGTTTGGGCGCGCGCTCGGCCATTTCGCTGAGCAATGTGTGCAGCAGAATACCGGCCGTCACCGACACATTGAGTGATTGCATCGCGCCGCCGCCGGTCAGTGTGATCACGTGTTCGCAAGCGGCGAGTGTTGCCGGTGGCAGGCCGATCTCCTCGTTGCCCATCACCAGCAGCGTCGGCTTCTGGTCGGATGGCACGTGGGGCCGGGCTCGTGGATGACCCGGCGCCGCCGTCCCGATCACGCGGTAGTCGCGGCGAACCCCGGCCAGCACGCGGGCAAGATCGCGCACCCGTGCCACCTTGAGATGCTGCAGACCGCCCTTGGCGATCCGGTGGCTTGCGTCGGACAGCACCGCCTGATCGGGATGATCCGACAGCACCAGGCGCCGCAGCCCGAAGAAGGCCGCCGTGCGAGCGATGGCGCCGATATTCTGCGGGTTGCCGACCCCGTCCAGTACCAGGACGAGTTGCTCGTTCGGGGCCCAGCTGCGGATTTCGCCAGCGCTTGCCCAATCCAAAGGCGGGTCACGGACAATGGCAACAACGCCGCCATTCATTTTTGCGCCAGCGATGCGCTCCAATTCGCGGTCATCCACCTCGCGCCACGGCACCTGGTCGGCGCTCAGCCGCGTCGTAATCCGAGCCAGCGCCATCCGCATGCGCGGCGCAAAGAACAAGCGCTCGATGGCGCCGGGATCGACCTCGAACTGGGCTTTGACGGCGTCGATGCCCGAAAGCCGCAAGCTGGTGTCCAGCGGCGGGGGCCGGCTGTCTGCTGGCCTGGGCGTGTCGCCTCTCGATTTGTCGAATGGCGATCGCGTCTTGGCCGCGGGCCGTTTGCCATCGGAGCCGGGGCCATCACGGCGGGCATCGGTTTTTCGTCTCAACGCTGCGGATCCCCGTTCACGACTACACGTCCGACTACGGCTTAACCTCGAGTTACGGCCTAACGCCAGGCTACAGCTTAACCCAAGTCAGCTCGTGCTTGTTGTTGTGCAGGTGCAAGAGCTTCGAGCCGGGTATGGCGGCAAAGCGCCTCGCGGTCGCATGATCGGTCGCGCCCTGGAACTTGATCGTGCAGACATATCGGCGTGCCCGGCCTGCCGCCAGCCAGCGCTGGACCAATCCTAGCAGGCGCTCGGGATAGCAGATCACGTCGGAGAACAACCAGTCGACGGGTGGCTCGCGCGCTGGATCGAGCCCGAATGCGCTTTCAGTGCGCACCGTTACGCCTGGCATTGCCGCAATGGCCGGTTCGATCGGGGCCTTGTCGACCGCGATGACATTGGCGCCGAGCCCGGCCAGAACCCACGTCCAACCGCCGGGGCTGGCACCCAGGTCGAGACAAAGATCTCCGACCTGTGGCTTCACGCCGATCACGGTCAGAGCTTCCCATAACTTGAGATAGGCGCGGCTCGGCGGCGCCTCTCGGTTCTCGACAAAGCGGACGACTCCGTTGGGAAACGGGCTTGAGCAAGCAGGTGCCGCCAGGATCAGGTTCGGCTCGAGCAGCGTCCACGATCC
>JBJXEK010000040.1:0-30632 GCA_046155055.1 Novosphingobium sp.
CCGTGCCCTATGTTCACATCCGCGGGCCGGGCACTTTGCTCGACGGGACGGGCAGCGGTGCATCGGGTAGCGGCAACAGTGGCAGCGGCAGCGGCGGCAGCGAGGTTTCCGAGCAGGAGAAGGAAACAGAGACGGGTGATGTCGGGACAGGTGATGCCGCGACAGGCGGCGGATCGGATGACGGCGAGGAGGGCGGCACTGGCTCAGGTTCGGGCACGGGAGCTGGCACCGGCGCAGGCGGCACCGGAGCAGTCCCGCCTGTGCCCATGCGCAGCCGCAGCGGACTTGGCGATACGACGGTGACGCTGGCCTACGCCTTGCCGCTCGGCGAGCAGCTGTCGCTGGAATCGCGCGGACGGATCAAGGTGCCCACAGCCTCCACGCGCAAGGCGATCGGCACCGGCCGGGTTGACGTCACACTTGCTGCAGATCTGGTCGGCACTTTCGGGCCCGCAACGGTCTATGCCGGAGCACGGCGGCGGTTTCTCGGTCGCTCGGCGCGGTTTCCGGTGCGCGATGGGTGGGGCTTTGGCAGCGGGGCAAGCTACCAGCTGGCCCCGGCTTTCACGGTCGGCGCGGACTACGACTGGCTGGAATCAGCCACATCCGGGCGCAGCCCGATCAGCGAGGCGAGCGTGTGGATCAGCGCTCGGCTCAGCCGCAAGATTCGACTGCAAGCATATGGCGGAAAAGGGTTTTCCTCGCGTAGTGCCGATGTCCTGGGCGGCCTGACGCTCGTCTGGCGGCCCTAGCGCCAGTGACTCGCCAGCAGCTTGGCTTCCTCCGCCGCGCCCACCGGATCTGAAGCCTTGAGCTGACGATAGGCCGCATCGAGCGGCGCGGGGTCTGCGCCGCCGGCCAAAGCGATGGTTCCGGGTGCGGCGGCCCCGTTTGCCTTGGCCCGCGCTTCCACGTTCCACCGGCCGCCCGCGCGGCAGGCGAGCGCGATGTCCGCAGCCTCACGGTATTCGCGGCACCAGCGGCCGTCGGCAGCGCGTACGGTGAGCGTGGGGGTGATCGTCCGGCCATCGGCCAGCTGGGCAGAGGCCAGCGAGGCGGTGCGGTCCAGCGCGCCTGACAGCGGATCGGCCGGAGCCGGTGCGCGCATCGTCAGCAGCAGGGCGGCCACCACGCTGGCGGCAAGTGCCGAGCCGGCTGCCAGCCAGCGCAAGCCTGGACGGTGCGGATTGTCGTTGGCTGCTTGGGACGCTGCGGCAAGGCCAAGCCGCTGCAGCAGGGCGGCATCGATCGGGCGTTCCGCTGCGTCAAGCGCCGCGGCAATCTTCCGGTCATGTGTGCGCCATGCCTCGGCCTGTGCTGCCAGCGCAGCATCGCGCGCCACTTCGGCGGCGAACGCTGCAGCTTCTTCCGGCGGCATGGCGCCATCGAGCCAGGCGGCCAGCCGCTCGTCGTCCTGCTCCGTGCTCATTGCGCTGTCTCCTTGCGCCCGGTGGCCCCGGTCCGCGCGAGTTCCTCGGCAATCCGCAGCCGCGCGCGCGCGATGCGGCTCATCACCGTGCCGATCTGCACCGCCATGACGTCGGCCGCCTCGCGGTAGCTCAGCCCCTCGACCACCACGAGCAGGAACGTGGCGCGTTGGTCCTCTGGCAGGGCCTGCAACACCCGCTGCGCAGCGGCGAGGTCCGACCGCGCCTCGGTGATCGTGCGCCCGTCGTCGCCGACAAGTTGCTCGGCCTGTTCGATGTCCACGCTGGTGCCTTTGCGGCGATGGCTGCGCACGCGGTCGATATGAAGATTTTGCGCAATCCGGTACATCCAGCTGTCGAGCCGGGTGCCTTCGTCGAACAAGTGCGCGCGGGTCAGCGCGCGCTCGACCGTGGCCTGCATGAGATCGTCTCCATCGTGCGGCGAACCCGCCATGCCTTCGCAAAACCGGCGCAGGCGCGGGAGCAGCGCGATAATCCGCGCCTGCCAGCCCGCTCCTCCAGAATTCATCTGTGCCATCCTGCTCCACCACAACGCTTGGAGACCATGCTTATTCCCGCCTTAATCGTCCTGCAATTTTGTGCCAGTGCGGAATAGGCCAGTGCGGAATAGATCGGTGCAGGCAGCGTTGTTCCCGCATCAGGGAGCGTCTAGGAACCAGAAATGAATGCGCGGGGTATCATCAAGACGGCGGGCCTCGCACTGCTCGCTTCGCTGGCGCTGTCCGGACTTGTGGCACAGGATCGCGAGCCGCCTGAGCCGCGCGAAGCGCCCGAACCCCGCGAAACGCCCGAGCCGCGCGAAGCGCTCGAACCCCGCGAAACGCCCGAGCCGCGCGAAGCGCCCGAACCCCGCGAAGTCCATGAACCGGAAGTTCGCGAGGCTGGAGAAAAGGGCACGGAAGCGGGGGATACCGGCCAGGAAACCGGTCAGGAAACCGACGCGTCGGACATCGGCTGGCAGGCTGACGCGATCCGCGATGAAGGGGCAGATCGCGATGAGACCGGCAATCCCGTGCGGCGGGGCGAGATCATCGCCTTTGCGCTGCCAGCCGCGGCCGAGCAGCAGCTGGTTGCTTCCGGCTTTCGTGTGATCCGGCGAACCGCGCTCGCTTCGCTGGGCGATGACGTGGTGCGCCTTGCTGTTCCGCGCGGGCAGAGCTTGCCGGACGCGCTGCGTGCGGTGCGCGCGGCGGCCCCTGCAGCCGTCACCGATTTCGACCATTACTACGGCCTCGGCCTCGCCTCTGGAAGCAAGCCGAAACGCAACAAAGCGGACTCGGGTCCAGCAGAGAACACCGCAGCCCTCAGGGTATCCATCGGCATGATCGACACGGCCGTCACCGCGCATCCTGCGCTGGGCACGGCGCAAGTGGTCAGTTGGAAGCCAGGCGAGGACGCTCACGCCGCCTCGCAGCACGGCACGGCTGTCGCCTCGCTCATGGCCACGCGCGGGGCGGCGACGATCTACAGCGCCAATATTTTTCGCGGTCCGGCTGCGCATCCGTTCACCTCGGTCGATATCCTCGCCGAGGCGATGGAATGGCTGATGGCGCAGGGCGCGCCGGTCATCAACATGAGCATCGCCGGCCCGCCCAATGCGCTGCTCGAAAAGCTCGTGGCCATTGCCGGTTCGCGCGGGCGGATGATCGTGGCGGCTGCGGGCAACAGCGGCCCCTCGGCGCCGCCGGTCTATCCTGCCGCGCTGCCAGGCGTCATTGCGGTAACCGCGGTCGATCCGGCCCTGCGAGTCTATCGGTATGCCAATCACGGCGGGTACATCGCCGTCGCCGCGCAGGGGGTGGGGGTTCTCGCCGCCCGGGCGGAAGGCGGCTACGCGCGCTTTACCGGGACCTCATTTGCCGCACCCTTGGTCTCGGCGCGGCTCGCCCGCTGCCGCGCCGAGGGTGCCAGCAGCATATTGTGCAAGGGCCAGCTGCTTAAGTCTGCGCGCGATCTGGGCGTGACGGGCTACGACGACACTTACGGTCACGGCTATATCGAATGACGTCAGGGCAGGGGCGTAATAGTCCCGCCCGCTGCGCTATAATCGCGCTGGAAGCTGGGCTTCTCGACCGTTCCTGAGGGCAGAAGTAGGCGCGAGTCCGGTCCGGCACCGGTTACGTGAACCGCCTTCGCGGCCAGCGGGCCGGGTGTTTTCAAGCGAGGCAAGCCTTCGCCGTAGACGACCGAAACCCCGGTCTCGGGCAGGCTGGCATAGACCCGGCCCGCACCATCCGGTTCGACTGCAAGCGAGACGGTCTCATCGACACCTAACCCGATCAGCGGCGGCGCGTCCGCCGGGCGGCTCGCCTGTGCCTTGGCGACAAACGCGAAAAGGCGGCCGAGCCGCTCGCGCTGCGTGAAGTGGGAATCGGTGATCACGCCCTTCAGCAAGGTAAGGTGCAGGAAGTCCGTCTCGATCGTGGTGCCCTTTCCATGGGGTTCGGCAAGGCCCTGCGGGCTGGTCAGGCTCTGTCCGTCCATCGATCCGTAGAGATATTCGCCCAGCATCGCGAGGCCCGCGCTCGTGCCAGCAAGCGGTTTCCCTGCCGCTACGTGGGCATCAATCGCCTCGGCAATCGGCGTCCCGCGCCAGCGCCGCACATAGCGCGATTGGTCCCCGCCAGCGATATAAATACCGTCCGCTTTCCTCAGAGTTTCTAGCAGGTGCTTGTCATAACTTGCTGATCGCGAATGGATCACGAAAGTTTCGGCAGAGAGCACTCCGCCAATCTCGTGGTAAAATTCCGTGCTGGTTTCCCCGTGCTGCGAGGCCCGGAGAATGACGATATGGCCGTGGCCGGCCTTGGCAATGAACCAGCGCATCGCATCCGGATTGTGATCGCCGCCGCCCATCAGCAGCAGTCCGCCCGAGACCGGCGCGGGAGCCGGGCCCGTGACATTGCCCTCGACGTAGGTTTCGAGGGGACGGGCATGGGTTGCCAGCGGCATGGAAGCGGACAGCATCAGCAGAGCAAAGCCAATTCGTCTCAACGCAACCCCCTTCAGGCACCCGGTACTATGCAGTCTGGCACAGGTCGGCCGATGCTCAAAATCACCGCTTTTCCGGCGTAACCTGCCATCGCTTGCTCGATCGCCGACTTGACCGCATTTACGGCGGCGATAGAGGAGCCGGATGGCAGCTTATCCGCACGATTATCCTGAATTATTGCACGAATTTCTGGCGCGGACCGCAGCCTGCGATCCGGCCGCGACCGCCATCGAGGTTCCGGCAGGGCGGGAACGTCTCATCCGTCAGGTGTTGACCTATGCCGAATTGGCCGCGCTGTCGGACCGGCTCGCGCTCCACCTCGCGCCGCGCCTCTCGCCCGAGCGGATCGTTGCGCTGCTGCTGCCGCGCACCTCCCCGTTGCTCTATCTGGCGCAGATTGCAGTGCTCAAGGCAGGCGGGGCCTATACCGCGATCGATCCCTCTTTCCCCGATGAGCGCATCGGCGAAGTGCTGGAAGATGCCGAGGCGGTCTGCGTGCTGACCGATGCGACCGGAGCCGCCCGGCTCGGCGCGTTTGTCGGTGAGGCGGTTCCCATCCTCGATGCGGCGGCTCTGGCTCGGCAGGCGCCGCCCGCGCAGGCGACTTTGCCTGCTGCGATCCAGCCTGATCAGCTGGCTTATGTGATCTACACCAGTGGCACGACCGGCAAGCCCAAGGGCGTAATGGTCGAGCATCGCAACATCGCCAATCTCGTCGCTTCCGATTTGGTCGAGTTTGGCCTGACCGCAGCCGACCGCGTGATTCAGGGTTCGTCTGCCGCCTATGATTCCTCGATCGAGGAAATCTGGCTGGCGCTCGCTTCGGGAGCGACGCTCGTGGTGATGGACGATGATGCCGCGCGGCTCGGCCCCGATATCGTCGCATGGCTGCATGCCGAACGCGCCAGCGTGTTCTGCCCGCCGCCGACTCTTCTGCGCAGAAGCGGCTGCCGCGATCCCGAAGCCGCGCTGCCAGACCTGCGCCTGCTCTACGTGGGCGGTGAGGCGCTGCCGCGCGATATCGCTGATCTATGGTCGCGCGGGCGGCGCATGGTCAATGGCTATGGCCCCACCGAATGCGCGGTCACCTGCCTGCGCGGCGATATCGCGCCCGGCGGGCCCATCACCATCGGTCGCCCGGTGCCCGGCATGCAGGCCTATGTGCTGGACGAGGCGCTGCGGCTCGTGCCCGATGGCACGCAGGGCGAACTGTGCATGGGAGGTGCGGGCGTCGCGCGCGGCTATCGCCACCGGCCCGAACTCACCGCCGAAAAGTTCTTCGACCATCCCGTCTGCGGCCGGCTCTACCGCACCGGCGATCTCGTCCACCGCGAGCCGAGCGGCGACCTGTTCTACCACGGGCGGATCGATGCGCAGGTGAAGATCCGCGGCTACCGTGTCGAGTTGGGCGAGATCGAAGCCCGGCTTGCCGCCTTGCCCGGCGTGCGCGCGGCTGCCGCCCGGCTGCAGGATGCAGGCGGAGTGCCCGAACTCGTCGCTTTCGTGGTCGCAGTGGATGGCGCTGCCGCGCTCGATCTCGATGACCTGCGCGCGCAGATCGCGGCGACAGTCCCTGCCTATATGGTCCCCAACCGGATTGGTGTGCTGGCCGTCCTGCCCACGACGGTCGGCGGGAAACTCGACCGCGCCGCGCTGCCAGCGCTCACGTTCACCCAGGAACGCTGGCCCCGCGAGCTCGCGGCGCCGTCCACGCCGCTGGAACACACGCTCGCCGCCGCCGTCGCCGATATCCTGAACCGGCCCGAGGGGGTTTCGGTCGAGGACGATTTCTTCGAGGATCTCGGCGGCGATTCCTTGAGCGCAGCGTTGTTCGTTACCCTGCTGCGCGATCACGATCACACCGACTGGATCACGGTCAGCGATATCTACACCGCGCGCACCGTGCGCGCGCTCGCCGCGCTAGGTGAGCAGGCCTCGACTGAGCAGCACACAGCGCAGCCGAGCGCCGAAATGCTCCACCGCGAAGGGATTGCCCGACCGGGCCTCGCCAATCTGGTGCAGGGCGCATGGCTGCTGGGCGAACTGGTCGTCGGCGGGTGGTTCAGCTGGGCGGTGGCGTTCGAAGTCTTCCCGTTCCTGTTCGAAGAGCTCGATCTGATCGCGTTCGTGCTGCTGACCCCGGTCATCACGGTGCTTGGCATCGCGCTGTACCTGCCGATTTCTGTCGGGTTTGCGGTGCTGGTCAAGCGGCTCGCGCTCGGGCGCTACCGGCCAGTGCGGGCACCGGTGTGGAGCGCCTATTACTTGCGCCACTGGGTCACTGTGCAGTCCGTGCGGCTCATCCCCTGGCCGGTGCTGGCGGGAACCGTGTTCGAGCAATGGGTGCTGCGCGCGCTGGGAGCCCGGATCGGGCAGCACGTGCACATCCACCGCGGCGTCGATTTGCGCCGTGGGGGCTGGGACCTGCTCGAGATCGGCGACAACGTCTCGCTCGGGCAGGATGCGCAGATCGGGCTCGTCGAGCTTGACCGCGGCGACATCGTGGTTGGTCCGGTGGTGATCGAGGCAGGCGCGACCTTGCAGGTGCGCGCCGGGGTCGAGGGGCATTGCCGGGTTGGTGCAGGCAGTGTGCTCACGCCGCTGTCAGTGCTCAATGCGGGCGGGACGATCCCGCCGGGCGAAATGTGGGACGGCGTGCCTGCGAAACCCGCCGGCCTCGCACCTGCCGCCCCCAGATTGACGCGCGAGAGCCGCGCCCTCAGCTCCGCGCAACACGGCATTGCGCAGCTTGCGGCCGAGGGCGCCGCAACCGTGCTGGCCTCGCTGCCGACCGGGCTGCTCGCGCTGCTGCTTTGCCACCTGCTCGGCGTCGGCTCGGACGAGGTATGGACGTGGATTTACGAACCGGTTCTCAACCTGCGGGTGCTCGCGGTGGTGTTCGGCGTCACCGTGATCAGTGTGCCCGCTACGCTGCTCTGGACCGCGCTGATGGTGCGCCTGATGGCCCGGGTCGAACCTGGCGTGATTGGGCGCTGGAGCCTTGGCTACATCCGCGTCTGGCTGAAGTCCGGCATGGTGTTCAGCGCGGGCCAGTGGCTTAGCGGCACGCTGATGTGGTCGCGCTGGCTGCGGCTTGCGGGCATGACCATCGGCCCGAAGTGCGAGATCAGCACAATCTTCGATGTGACGCCCGAACTGGTCACGATCGGCGAGGAAACCTTCTTCGCCGACGGCATCTACCTCGGCGGGCCTGAGATCACGCGCGGCACCGTACGCCTCGCGGCCATCCATCTTGGGCGCAACACGTTTTTGGGCAACCATGCGGTGATTCGGGCGGGCGAAGTGCTGCCCGACGATATCCTGATCGGCATCGCTACAGTGGCGGATGGATCACAGATTGCGGCGGGCCAGTCGCGTTTCGGCCATCCCAGCTTCGATCTGCCGCGCCGGCAGGTCGTCACCATCGATCGTAGCCTCACGCACGATCCGTCCGCGATCCGCTATGCCAACCGGATGTTCTGGGAACTGCTGCGCTTCACACTGCCGATCTGGCCGCTGACCTTGACCGTGCTGTGGTACAAGATGCTGGCTGAAGGCGCGGTGGGCACATCGCTCGTCGAGTTTGATCTCGTCGTCATCCCGCTTGCAACCTTGGCGCCGCTGGTTGGCCTGTGCCTTGCCGTCATGGTGCTCAAATGGCTGCTCATCGGCCGCGTCCAGCCGGGCCAGCACGCGCTATGGTCGTGCTGGGCGAGCCGGTGGGACTTCGTTTATGTCGCCTGGGCGCGCTACGCCAACGCGATCCTCCAGCAGCTGGAAGGCACCTTCCTGCTCATGGCCTACCTCAGGCTCATGGGTCTCAAGATCGGCCGCCGTGCGGTGCTGGGGCCGCAGTTTTCGCAAGTCGTCGATCCCGACATGATCGAGATCGGAGACGGCGCGACCGTGCATGCCTTCTTTCAGGCCCATACTTTCGAGGACCGGGTGCTCAAGGTGGATAAAGTTCGCATTCTCGCGCGTGCGACCGTCTCGTCGGGCACGATCCCGCTCTATGGCGCGGTGGTGGGCGCGGACGTCCATGTCGGCCCGCACAGCGTGATCATGAAGCAGGAGCACCTGCTTCCGGGACTCTGTTACCAGGGCGTGCCGCTCAAAGTCGTGAACGGTTAGGGTCAGGCCGTATTTGCAGCTTTGCCCGCCGGAAGCCGCCGGCCGAGGTAACTTTCGACCGCGCCCGCCGTGCCCGGCGGCACATGCAGCCCCAGCTTGCTGCGGCGATAGAGGATATCCTCTGCCGTGCGGGCCCATTCCTGATCGACCAGATAGTCGACCTCGGCCTGGGTGAGCCCGCCGCCGAAATCGGTGCCGAGCGCGTCCGGTGTCTGCGCAAGTCCAAGTACGTCTTGCGCGCAAGTGCCATAGGCGCGGGCGAGGCGGCGCAGCAGGGTGCCGGGAAAGGCCGGATAATCCGCGCCAAGGTGCGCAACGAACGCCTCGAAATCATCGCCCGGAATGTCTCCTCCGGGCAAATCCGCGCCCGCAGTCCAGGCGTTGCTCGCCTCCGGAAAGAACGGCTCCAGCTTGGCCATCGCGTGTTCGGCGAGCTTGCGGTAGGTCGTGATCTTGCCGCCGAACACGCTGAGCATGGGCGCGCGGCCTTCTGCGTGGTCGAGGTCAAGCACATAGTCGCGCGTGACGGCGGAGGCGCTGGCGGCATGATCGTCGTAAAGCGGGCGGATGCCGGCATAGCTCCACACCACGTCCTCCGGGTGGATCTCGCGGGCGAAGTAGCGGCGCACCGTTTCGCACAGATAGCTGGTCTCGGCGGGCGAGATATGCGCCTTGCCGGGGAGGTCTTCCCAGGGTTCGTCGGTGGTGCCAACCAGCGTGAAGTTCTGCTCGTAAGGAATTGCAAAGACAACGCGCCGGTCCGGGTTCTGCAGCAGAAATGCGTGCTCGCCCTCATAGAGCTTTGGCACCACGATATGGCTGCCCTTGATCAGGCGCACGCCCCGGTCCTGGCTGGCGCTCGCCGCGCGCTGGAGCACGTCCTCGACCCAGGGGCCTGCCGCGTTGACAAGAGTGCGTGCGGCCACAGTGCGCGTACCATCCGGCCCGGCGACTTCCGCCTGCCACAGCGGGCCGGAACGGACCGCGGAAACCAGCCGTGTCCGCGTCTCGATCCGGGCACCGCGATTCGCGGCATCGCGGGCATTGAGCACCACGAGGCGGCTGTCCTCGACCCAGCAGTCCGAATAGACGAATGCGGTCTTCGCACCGGGCTTCATACCATTGCCGAGCGGCGAAGTCTGGAGATTGACCGTGCGCGTGGCGGGCAGTTTTTTGCGGCCACCAAGGTGGTCGTAGAGAAACAGCCCCAGCCGCACCAGCCAGGCCGGGCGGGGCGAATTCAGTTGCGGCAGCACGAACGCCAGCGGCCAGATGATGTGCGGCGCCATGCCCAGCAGCCGCTCGCGCTCGATCAGCGCCTCGCGCACCAGGCGGAACTCGTAGTACTCCAGATAGCGCAGCCCGCCGTGGATCAGCTTGGTGCTGGCCGAGGACGTATGGCTGGCGAGGTCCTCCTGCTCGACCAGCAGCACCGACAGGCCGCGCCCGGCCGCATCGCGCGCGATCCCAGCGCCATTGATTCCCCCGCCGACGATCAGCAAGTCATAGGTTTCGCGGCGCGCGTCGAATTCATTGCCAGCCATGCCGGGTCCTTCAATCATTGTGCGCGCTCCTTAGTCTGGCTTTTGTCACAGAACAAATGCAGCGAACGCAAGGCCAAATGCGAATAGGAGATAGCTTGCGTGCCGGTAAACCGGGTAACGAGGGTTATGATCTATCCCCGCCTCGCCCGATCCCTGAAGCGCTTCGCCCCGCTCGCAGCACTTGCTTTGCTGCCTGCCGCCGCGCCTCCGCCCAGCGCCCCGACCATTGTGCCGCCCAGCGTGCCCGAAATCGGCGCGCCCGAACTGGCTGCGCTGGGGCCGGACGGGGTCGGCGTGATGGAGCGCACGGTGGTCGATGCCGGCGCGGTCGATCCGCTCGGCAGTCAGGCGCAGGGCACGCTGGTGCGCGCCGACCGCACGCTTCCGCTGGTGATCTGGTACCCTGCGCATGTTCCGGCCAAGGCGAAGCGCGCGCGCTACAGTGCCAGTCTTGTGTCGGAGCCGCCGCAACCGCCTGTGCAGTTCTCCATACCGGCGCTGGCAGTCACCAACGCACCCGCCGCCGGCAAGGGTTATCCGATCGTCTTGCTCTCGCATGGCTACAACAACGATCCGGTCATGCTCTCGTGGCTTGGCGAGAACCTTGCGACCAAGGGCTATGTCGTCGTCGCCATCCGCCACCGCGATCCCGACATCAATGATACGGCGAAAACGCCCGCCACGCTTATCCGCCGCCCGCTTGATATAACGTATGTCCTGCGTGCCTTGCGCGCCGGACTGCTTGGCAGTCTGGTCGATACTGGGCGCATCGCGCTCGCCGGCTATTCGTTCGGCGGTTACGGTGCGCTGACCGTGGCCGGGGCCTCGCTCGATGCAGCAAGCCCCGCGGTGAAACGTCTGCCCGCAGCGCTGAGCGAGCGCTACACTGGTAGCGGAACAGATGCCGCAGCGCTGCACGACAGCGCAATCAAGGCTGTGGTCGCGATCGCGCCTGCCGGTGGTTCCCCGTGGGCGGTATGGGGCGGGGCAGGCCTTTCCGCCATCCATGCGCCGCTCCTTGTCGTGGCGGGCACCATGGACCGCACGGTGGGCTATGATCCGGGCCCTGCCTCGATCTTTCGCGAAGCCACCGGCACCGACCGCTATTTGCTCGCGTTCAAGGGCGCAGGTCACGCCATTGGCACCAACCCGCCGCCCACCGAAATGCGCGGGCGTCTCTGGGACTTCGACTGGTTCGAAGACCGCTTGTGGCGCAAGGAGCGCGTGAACGCCGTGGCGCTGCACTTTATCACCGCTTTCCTCGATCTTAACCTGAAAGGCGATGCCAGCAAGGCCGCCTATCTGGCTGTTCCTTCGGAAGATTCAGACGGAGCCAAATGGGGCAGTGATGTGAAGGGCTATGACGCCATAAGCCAGGGCGGGGCCAATCCGACGTGGAAGGGCTTTATCAAGGACCACCAGGACGGGCTGCTGATGAAGCACTTGCCGCCTGCGCCCTGATCCTGCGGGTCAGACGCGCATTTCCGGCACTATGTCGGACGGCGTGCTTCCATCACTGTTCAGGCCATACGAGAAGTGGCGGATGATCCAGTCGCGCAGCAGGTAAATGGCCGGATCGCCAAGGTCTTCGGCATGGGTCTTAAGGTAATATCCAAATCCGTCCGCCGATACGCGGTTAAAGGGCATGACCAATTGTCCGCTCGCGATTTCCTGCGCAAACATGTCGATGTCGGCCAGCACCACACCCGTGGCGCCGATGGCATAGCGCACCGCAGAGAACGCCGTATCGAACGCGAGACCACTGTTGGTATCGATTGCAAGCCGTTGCTGATCGGCATAGCTGCTCCACAGCAGGCCGCGGGGTTCGCCCTCCAGCTTCATGTGCAGCAGCTCGTTGTCTTGCAAAAACTGCTCGAGTGTCTTGCCGCTGTGCGCTGCTGCCGTCTCGGGTGAGCACAGCGGAGCCACCCGCACCATCCACAGCAGATCGGCGACTTTGTCGTCGACATTGGGACGGTCAAAGACAATCGCCATGTCGACGTTGTCGCGCGGGGCGCCAACCCCGTTCGAGGTCGTCACGTCGATGCGGATTTCGGGATGTTCCTTGTGGAAGTCCCGGATCAGCGGCAGCGCGTTCTGGTAAAGCAGCGAGGGCGGGATATGCAGCCGCAGCGGGCGGCTTTCCAGATCCTTGTTGCGGATCGTGTTGATGGATTGCTCCATCCGGTCGAGGCACTTGCTGACGACGGGCAGGAGGATCGAACCCGCCGGGGTCAGCTTGAGGCCGGTCGGCCCGCGCTCGAACAGCGGGCGGCCGATCAGATCCTCGAGACTGCTCACGTGGCGGCTCATCGCGCTTTGCGACACCGTGAGCGCCTGCGCGCCCGCGGTGAAACTCATATGCCGGCCGACGGCTTCGAACGCGCGGAGGGCGTTCAGGGGCAGCCAGCGGCGGTTGATAAGGCGGTCAGGCGCGATCGGAACGTCTCCGTAGAATGGGGCCAATTTGCCGACCGCCACGATCTACGTCAATTCGCATATCTGCGTGAACGTTCTTGCCCTAAGATAACAGGATATAATATAGAGCTTCACGCTGATTTATCCTGAGGTCTGATGTTGCTGCCCCCGGAATTCGATTTTCACGCGCTCGAGGTGTTCGTCCTGACGGTCGAGCTCGGCGGGATGACGGCCAGCGCGCAGCAGATGCGGATTACCCAGTCGGCGGTCTCGCAGACTATCGCGCGGCTCGAGCAGGGTATCGGGGCGACCTTGTTCGACCGCACTTTGCGTCCGCTTGGGCTGACGCCCGCAGGCCGCGCGCTTTACGAACGGGCAACCCGCTTGCTCGCCGCCGCGCGCACCGTGGTCGACGAGGTGCGGGAAGGCGCGAACCAGCCGATCGACAAAGTCACGGTTGCGATGTCGGAAACGCTGGCGATCCTGCTCACCGCGCCGCTGCTGGGCCGTCTCGGGCCGCGCGTGGCCCGCTGGCGTGTGCGATCAGGCATCTCGCTCAACCAGCAGCAGGATTTCCTCGCACGGCGCTGCGATATGCTCGTTACCGGCAGCAGCGTGCTGGAAAAGCACGAAGGCGTGGTCCACCACGATGTAATCGACGATCCTTTCGTCATGGTTTTTCCGACCACCTGGCACGGTTCGGTTGATGCGCTGGAGGCCGCGGAAACACTGCCCTTCGTGCGCTATTCGCTGGATACCGGCATGGGCCAGCGCATCGAAAGCCAGTTGACCCGCATGCGGCTGCGCCTGCCCAATGTGATCGAGGTCGATATCGTGCCGCAACAGCTCAACGCCGTGGCGCTCGGCATTGGCTGGAGCATCACTTCGCTGCTTTGCCTCGCTGCCATGCCTTGGCTGATCCCGCAGATGAGGGTGGAGCCGCTGCCGCGCGCTAGGTTTGCCCGCCGCATTCAAGTGGTGAGTCGCGCCGGAGAGCTTGGCGATCTGGCGGGGCAAACGGCGACGCTGGCGCTGGCTGCCATCCGCGCAGAGAGCCTGCCGCCGGTGCTGTCGCAGCTGCCCTGGGCGGCGGACTTGCTGACTCCTGCCTGAGCATTACGAAGCCTGATACAGGGTGTGAATTTTGTTGATGGGCTGCTTGCGCGCCGCAATCCCGGCTAGAGCTTGCACTTTGCACGTCCGGGTCCATATCGGGTCCATATCCGGACATTACCATAGCGCTTACTTGCGGTGGAAACCATGAACCTCACGACTTCACTGGCGGCTCCCGTCACGGTGACCGAAACCGGCCTCGAAATGACGCTGCCAAGCGGGGCCAACGCCTATTTCAACCACTATTGGCTGCGCGACAACTGCCCGACCTCGTTCGACAGCCAGACCCGCGAGCGCGTGTTCGACATCTTTCACCTGGACGCGCCGCCGCGCCCGCGCAGTGCACAGATCGTGGATGGCGCGCTGGAAGTGGCCTGGGACGGTGAGAGCCACATCAGCCGCTATCCGCTCGATTGGCTCGCCAACTATGCCGAGGGCAAGCGCCGCGCAGACCCGTCAGACTTGCCGCGCTGCGCCTGGTATGCCGATCACTACGCTGATATTGCACGCTTTTCCCAAGCTGAGCTGATGGCCGACAAGGTCAAAGTCGCCGCCTGGCTGAAGGCAATGATTGTCGAGGGGGTGGCGATCGTCACCGATATGCCCGAAAGCGACGCGGGGCTTACGGATCTCGTCAAGCTGATGGGCCACGTCCGCCCGACGTTCTTCGGCGAGTACTTCGATGTCAGGACGCACATCGAGCCAACCAATCTTGCTTACACCGCCGAGGCGCTCGAGCTGCACACCGATACCCCAGCCGAAGACATGGCCCCAGGCGTCCAGTTCCTCCACTGCCGTTCGAACAGCGTGACCGGCGGGGCGAACTTGTTTCTCGACGGGGTGGCCGTCGCCAATGATTTCCGCGAGCTCTACCCCGAAGACTTCCGCCTTCTCGCCGAGACCGATGTGCCGTTCTACTGCGAGCACGACACCTATGATGTGCGCTCGCGTCAGCGCGTGATCGAGCTGGACGAACACGGCGAAGTCTCCGGCGTCACCATCAGCCAGCATATGGCCGACGTGTTCGATCTGCCGCAGCACCTGCTCGACAGTTACTATCCTGCCTTCTGCCGGTTCGGACGCATGCTCCAGTCAGACAAATACCTCATGCGCTTCTGCATCGAGGCGGGCGAATGCATCGTGTTCGACAACCACCGCATCGTCCACGGGCGCGAGGCCTATTCGGCGACCAGCGGCGACCGCTATCTGCGCGGCACCTATGCCGATCGCGGCGAGATGCGCAGCACCTACCGCGCGCTGACGAGCGAGGGGCGCTTCAAGTGAGCGAAATGGACGAAGCTGGAATTGCCACGCTCCGCGAGGACTTGTCCGCCGCTTTCCGCATCACCGCGCAAATGGGCTGGCACGAATCCGTCGGCAACCACTTCAGCGCTGCAGTTTCTGCCGACGGCAAGCGCTTCCTGCTCAACCGGCGCTGGCAGCATTTCGCAAGCATTCGCCCGGACGATCTGATGCTGCTCGATGCCGATGATCCCGAGGTGATGAACCGGCCCAATGCACCCGATGCCTCGGCCTGGACGATCCACGGCACCGTACACCGGCAATGCCCCGGCGCCAGGGTCATCGTGCATTGCCATCCGCCCCACGCCACCGCGCTCGCTACGCTGGCCGATCCGCGCATGCTTCCGCTCGACAACAACACCGCGCGCTATTTCAAGCGACTCGCGCTCGACGAGGGCTTTGGCGGCATCGCCGACGAGGCGGCCGAGGGGGTGCGGATCGCCGCCGCGCTTGGCAACCAAAGGACGCTCCTGATGCGCAATCACGGGATCACCTGTGTTGCCGATACCGTCGCCGAAGCGTTCGAGGACCTCTACTTCTTCGAGAAGGCCGCGCAGACGCTGCTGCTCGCCTATGCCAGCGGTCAGCCGCTGAATGTGCTGTCCGACGAGATCGCTGAAAAGACGGCGCGCGGGTGGGACGATTACAAGGGCATGGCGTTCGCGCACTTCGCCCACTTGAAATCCCAGCTTCCGGCACTGGCCTGATTCCCATGGACCGCATTCCGGCCACGATGGCGGCAGTGTTGCTGACTGGGAACGGCGGCTTCGAATGCCTGTCGTACCGCACCGACGTGCCCGTTCCTGCGCCCGGCCCGGGCGATGTGTTGATCCGCATCGGCGCGGCCGGGGTCAACAACACCGACATCAACACGCGTACCGCCTGGTATTCCAAGGCCGTCTTGGAGGCGACCGAGGCTGGCGGCGGTGATGGCTTTGCCCAAGCTCGCACCGAAGATTCGGGTTGGACCGGCGCTGTCCCGCAATTCCCGCGTATTCAAGGGGCCGACGCCTGCGGGCACGTTGTCGCGGTGGGGGTGGGCGTCGATTCTGCCCGCATCGGTGAGCGCGTGCTGGTTGAGCCCGTATTCCGGGGTCACAGCCGGTTCGAGGCCACCTACTTTGGCTCCGAAGTCGATGGCGGATTTGCCCAATATGCCCGGGCACCCGCCGTCCACGCGCACCGCATCGATACCTCGCTCAGCGATACCGAACTCGCCTCATTCCCCTGCGCCTATTCGGCAGCGGAAAACATGCTGACCCGCACCGCGGTGGCCGATGGCGAGCGCGTGCTGGTAACGGGCGCTTCAGGCGGCGTCGGTTCCGCCGCAGTCCAGCTTGCCAAGCGCCGCGGAGCCGAAGTCACTGCACTCGCCAGTGCAGACAAGGCAGACGGCGTGCGTGCACTTGGCGCGGATCGGGTGGAGCCGCGTGATGCCGATCTGGCCTGCCTGTTTGGCCATGAACACTTCGACGTGGTGATAGATGTGGCGGGCGGAGCAGGCTTTCCAGCCTTGCTTGAGGTGCTGAAACGCGGCGGGCGCTACGGTGTTGCTGGCGCGATTTCTGGCCCGATTGCCGAACTTGATCTGCGCACCCTCTACCTCAAGGATCTCACGCTCTACGGCTGCACGATCCTCGAGCCGCAAGTGTTTCCCAATCTCGTTGGCTATATCGAGCGCGGTGAAATCCGTCCCGTTGTCGCCGCCACCTGGCCCTTGGCCGAAATCGTCGCGGCGCAGTGCGCCTTTCTTGAAAAGAAGCACATCGGCAAGATCGTGCTGGTTCCCGGAGCATAATTCCCATGAAGATTGGTTTCATCGGCCTCGGTAATGTTGGCGGCAAGCTCGCGGGCAGTCTGATCCGCAACGGTCATGACGTCACCGTGCGCGATCTCGACGCAGGTCTGGTGGCTGAGTATGTCGCGCGCGGCGCGACAGCAGCAGCCAGCCCGGCCGCGCTGGGTGAGGCGGTCGACGTCATCATCACCTGCCTGCCGTCGCCCGCCGCCAGCGCCGCCGTCGCGGAAGGCGAGGACGGGTTCCTTGGCGTGATGCGCCCGGGCCAGGTCTGGATGGAAATGAGCACGACGGACTATGCCGAAGTCCTGCGCCTTGGCCCGCTGGTCGAGGCACGCGGTGGCCTGTTCATGGAATGCCCGGTCTCGGGCGGCTGCCACCGGGCCGATACCGGCAACATCTCGATCTTCGCTGCCGGCCCGCGCGAAGGGTTCGAACGCGTGCTCCCCGTGCTCACCACGCTTGGCCGCCGCGTGCTCCACACTGGTGATTGGGGCACCGCTTCGCAGCTCAAGGTCATGACCAACTTCCTGTGCACCGCGCACCTCGTCGCGCTCGCCGAGGCGCTGACGGTGTGCAAGGCGATGGGGCTCGACATGAACACGACCTATGAGGCGATCCGCATCTCCTCGGGGAACAGCTTCGTGCACGAGACGGAATCGCAGGTGATCCTCAACGGCAGCCGCGACATCAACTTCACGATGGACCTCGTCTCCAAGGATGTGGGCCTGTTCGACAAGATCGCGCAGGAAACCGGCGTGCCCGTTGAAATGTCGCCGTTGATCGTGCGCCTGTTCAAGGAAGGCGAAGCCGCCTACGGCCCGCGCGAAAACTCGCCCAACATTATCCGCCGCTACGAGGAACCGGTCGGCATCAAGGTGCTGGGCACGGGCTTTCCGGCAGATATGGTCGACGATGAGCCCGAAGAGCCAGGCTACGAGGTGGTGCCGCGCCGTTAGGCGCTGGCCCGCACCATCGCGGCGCCCTTTTCCGCCACCATCACCGTCGGCGCGTTGGCATTGCCGCTGGTGACGGTGGGGAAGATCGAAGCATCAATCACACGTAGGCCCGCCACGCCGTGAACTCGCAGCTGGCTGTCCACCACTGACGTTCTCGGGTCCGGCCCCATCATGCAGGTCGAGGTGGGGTGATAGACCGTATCGGCCCGCGCGCGGAAGTCTTCAAGCAAGCTGTCTTCGCTATCAAGACCGGGGCCGGGGATCATTTCCTCGGTGATGATCTCGGCCAGCGGATTGGTCTGCGCAATGCTGCGCAGCAGGCGCACGCCTTCGCGCGCTTCCTGCACATCGTGATCGGTATCAAGATAGTTCGGGAAGATGGCGGGCGGGGCGAAGGGATCGGGTGAGGCGATCTGCAGGTGGCCCCGGCTCGTCGGCCGGCAGCTGTTGAACGAGAGCAGAAATGCCGCGAAGGGATCGGGATTGAGCAGTTTGCGCGCTGCCAGCGGCGTCTGGGTATAGCTCACAGGGCTGAAATAGAGCTGGAGGTTAGGGCGTGCCGCATTCGGTCCGCCGCGCACGAAGCCGCCTGCCTGGTTCACACTCATCGACAACGGACCACCGCGATCGAACGCATAGCGCATTGCTGCGCGCGCTTTGCCAAGAAGCGGGAACAGCACGTTGTTGAGCGTGGGCACGCGGGTTTTGTAAAAGTAGCTGACCGCAAGGTGGTCCTGCAAATTTCGGCCCACGGCGGGCGCATCGCGAACAACTTCGATACCATGCTCACGCAGCACCGCGCCGTTGCCGATCCCTGAATGCTGAAGCAAGTGCGGCGATCCGATCGCGCCTGCGCAGAGGATCACTTCGCGCCGCGCGCGGATGGTCTTCTCCACATTGCCCTGCCGGTAGACGACGCCTACCGCCCGCCCGTCCTCGATCAGCACGCGCATGGCCTGCGATTTTGTGAGGACCCTCAGGTTGGGCCGTTTCCGCACCGGCCAGAGATAGGCGTTGGCAGTCGATGCGCGCCAGCCGCCGCGCGTGTTGATCGAATAGATGCCGAAGCCTTCCCCGTCCGCGCCGTTGAAATCGTGCGTTACGGGAAAGCCCAGTTCATGCCCGGTCTCAAGGAACCGGCGGCACAGCGGGTGCACGCCGCCCGAAATGTCCGTCACATGCTGCGGGCCGCCCCGTCCGTGTACCGAACTGGGCCCCAGGTCATGGTCCTCGCTGCCCATGAAGAACGGCAGTACATCGTCCCAGCCCCAGCCGGGATTGCCCATAGCTTTCCAGTCTTCGAAATCGTGCGGAAATCCGCGCACGTGGACCATGGCGTTGATCGAGCCGGACCCGCCGAGCACCTTGCCGCGCGGCCAGTAGCTGCTGCGCCCGTTGAGCCCCGAGCTCGCCTCGGTATCGAACATCCAGTTGATGCGCTTGTCGAAGAACGTGCGGCCATAGCCGATCGGCAGCTGGATCCAGATTGAAAGGTCTGAACCGCCCGCTTCGAGCAGCGCAACTTGCGTGCCGGCGTCTTCCGAAAGACGCGTCGCCACGACGCACCCCGCGGTCCCGCCGCCTACGATGACATAATCAGCTTCGTCCATCACTGCACCGGATGCTGGGTCATTTCGAGGTGCAGCATGTCACCCGTGTAGGGATGGGCGCGGGCCACATCCTCATCAAGCTCCACGCCGAGGCCCGGCGCAGTCGGCGGGATGACGTGGCCGTCCTCGAACTGGATTGGGGTCTTGAGGATATCCGAGTGGAATCCACCCCATTCCTCGATGCTCTCAAGAATCAGAAAATTGGGCGTCGCCGTGGCGAGCTGAATATTCGCCGCCCCCACTACCGGCCCGCAATAAAGATGCGGCGCAATCTGCAGGTGCCGCGTTTCCGCCATCCCAGCAATCTTCTTGGCCTCCAGCAATCCGCCGACCCGCCCCAGATTCATCTGCAGGATCGCCGCGCCGCCCGCTTCCATCAGCCGCGCGAAGTCGTACTTGGTCGAGAGCCGCTCGCCGGTGGCAATGGGGATGCTGGTCGCGCGCGCGACTTTTGCCATTTCCTCAGGCGCATCAGGCGGCACAGGCTCTTCCAGCCACAGCGGATCCGCCGCCTCGAGGCGTTTCGCCAGCCGGATCGCGCCCGCTGCGGTCATCTGCCCGTGGGTGCCGAACAGCAAGTCGGCGCGCGTGCCGACCGCCTCGCGCAGTTTGAGCGCAAACCGCTCGCTGAGGTCCAGCGCCTCAAGCGAAAGCTGCCGTCCGTCAAACGCCGAGTACGGCCCCGCTGGATCAAACTTGAGCGCGGTGAAGCCCATCCTGAGATACTCTGCTGCGCGCTCGGCCGCGAGATCAGGGTCGTGATAGACGTCGGTTTCATCGCCAGGGCGCGGATAGATGTAGGTGTAGGCGCGAAGCCGATCGTGCACTTGGCCGCCGATCAGCTTGTAAACCGGTTGCCCGGCTTCCTTGCCGATAATGTCCCAGCACGCCATTTCCAGCGCGCTCAGCACGCCCATCAGCGAAAGGTCGGAATGCTGGGTGAACCCGCTCGAATAGACGCGCCGCCACAGGTTTTCGATATCGTGTGGATCGGTGCCGGCGGCATAGCGCGCGAACACGTCCTCGATCATCTTGGCCACCAGATGCGGCGAAAACGGCACGCAATAGGCCTCGCCGATTCCGCTGACGCCCTGGTCCGTCGTTAGTTTGACGAACACAAAATAGCGTCCGCCGAAATGCGGCGGCGGATTGCCGACAACGAAAGTCTCGATATCGGTGAGCTTCATGCCTTGTGGAAACCGTTGACCACCTTGATCTCAAGGTAATCGTGCAGCCCGAATTCGCCCCATTCGCGGCCGTTGCCCGATTGCTTGAACCCGCCGAAGGGCGAGCAGTAGTCTTGGCCTGCGCCGTTGAGATAGACGCTTCCCGCGCGCACTTGCCGTGCCACGCGGCGCGCGCGTTCGTGGTCTCCGCTCTGGATATAGCCGGCAAGGCCGTAGGGGGTGTCGTTGGCGATCGCCACGGCATCCGCCTCGTCCTTGAACGGGATCATCGTCAAAACCGGCCCGAAGATTTCCTCCTGCGCCACGGTCATCCCGTTGTGCACATCAGCGAACACGGTCGGCTTGACGTAGTATCCGCGCTCGAAGCCGTCCGCGCGGCCGGTGCCGCCGGTCACAACCCGCGCGCCCTCGTCGATGCCAGCCTGGATCAGGCTCTGGATCTTCTCGTAGTGTGTCTTGGTCACCACCGGGCCGAGGTGCGGCCCGCGCTCCATGGGATCACCCAGAGTGACCGCCTCGGCGGCGGCTTTGGCGATGGCGACGGCCTTGTCGTAGACCGACGATTCGACCAGCATTCGGGTCGGTGCGTTGCACGATTGGCCCGAATTCCCGAAGCAGTGCCGCACCCCGCGCGTCACCGCAGCTTCGAGATCGGCATCCGCGAATACGATATTGGCCGATTTGCCGCCGAGCTCCTGCGAGACGCGCTTGACCGTGTCGGCAGCAGATTTCGCCACTTGCACGCCCGCGCGGGTCGATCCGGTGAACGAGACCATGTCGGCCAGGGGATGGCTGGTCAGCGCGTCGCCGATCCCCGGGCCGGTGCCGTGGACCATGTTGAACACGCCAGCGGGGAAGCCCGCCTCATGGATGAATTCGGCGAAAAGCTGCGCGGACAGCGGCGCGATCTCGCTCGGCTTGAGCACCATAGTGCAGCCTGCGACGAGCGCGGGGCCGACCTTGGCGGCAAGCTGATTGATCGGCCAGTTCCACGGCGTGATCAACGCGCAAACGCCAACCGCCTCGTGCACCAGCATGCCGCGCTCGCCCAGCGGCCGCTCCCAGGCGAAGGCGCGTGCGGCCTTGATTGTTTCCTTGAGGTGCCCGGGGCCGCATTCAGCCTGCGCGTTGAAGGAAAGGTCATAGGGCGCACCCATCTCGGTGCTGATTGCTGTGACCATCTCGTCGTAGCGTGCCTCGAACACCGCGATCAGCTTCTCGGTGAGCGCGATGCGTGCGTCGAGCGAGAGCGAAGAATAGCCATCGAACGCCGCGCGTGCGGCTTGCATCGCGCGGTCGACATCATCGGGCCCGCACAGCGCCACGCGCGCGCAGACCTCTTCGGTTGCGGGATTGATCGCCTCGAACACTGCAGCCGAGGTGGCGGGCAGGGCCCATGTGCCATTGATGTACGAGGGGAGGGGGGACAAAGTGGTGGAGAGTTCAGGCATAACCGATAGCTCGCTTCTGGTCTTCGACGATCGTTTTGGCCGCCATGAAATAGTGGAACGCTGCCCAGAAGCCCGTGGGGGCCAGGATCAGCAGGGCGGAACGCAACGAGGCCGCGTCAGGGCCGGCAGGCCCGGCGAAATAGTCGCTGAGCAGGCCGACGCCTTGCGGGGCGACGATCAGGTTGAACACATTAGCCACCAGCAGCGCAATCGCGCTGAACATCGCGCGCATCTTTGGCGGGGCGAGATTCTGGCCGAGTGCGAAGGCAGGGCCGATGTAGAAATATATCCCCGGAATGAACAGCCACAGCGACACCGTCGCGAGCGCCAGATTGTGGGTGTAGATCGCCAGGATCGACGGGATCGTGGCGACAGCGGTCACCGCGCCCATGAGATAGACGATCTTGCGCGGATCGGTGTACGATGGCCGGCCTAGCAGCCACGCTGTCAGCAGCGACGCGCCGATCCCCATCACCAGATGGATTGGCCCGACAATCGCCCCTGCAGCGCCGACATCGAGGCCGTAATTGCGTTGCAGGAAGGTCGGGATGAACCACATCAGGCCCCAGCCCCACAGCGCAGACAGGCCGCTGCCCATCATCACGTGCACCGCCGAGCGCTGGCTCAGGCAGAAGCGCAACGTTTCCATCAGCGTCGGGTTGTCGTCGGAAGTCACCGCATCAAGGCAACCGCGCTTGGGTTCGCGGATCGTCGCCATGATCAGCAGCGCGAGCAGCACGCCGGGAATGCCGAGCACGAGGAACGCCGCGCGCCAGCCATAGGCCTTGGCGACCGCGCCGGCCATGTCCGCGCCGATCCACGCACCGATCGGTGCGCCGAGGCAGAAGATCGTCAACGCCATCGGGCGCCGCGCGGCAGGGAAATAATCGCAGATGATCGAGTTGCACGAAGGCGTGCCGCCTGCCTCGCCGATGCCAACGCCCATGCGCGCCAGCAGCAACTGGGTATAACCCTTCGAAAGCCCGCACATCGTGGTCATCAGCGACCACAGCGTGATCGAAATCGCCAGCAGGTTGCGCCGGTTGTAGCGGTCCGCGATCCACGACAACGGAATGCCCATGCTGACGTAGAACAGCGCCAGCGAAACGCCTGTCAGGAACGCAACGCCGCCATCGCTTAGCTTGAGATCGAGCCGGATCTGCTCGAGAACGGTCGACATAACATAGCGGTCGGCGATATTGATCGTATAGGCCAGCATCATGATGAACAGCACGTACCAGCGGAGCCCAAACGACGCGTTCTCCTCGCCGGCTGGGGCTGCTGTTGCACCTATGGCTGCCATTGGCTGATCCTGTTCCTGTTCTGGTTTGTCATCATGCGGCGAGTTCTGGCCCAAGTGCTCTTCTAAGCGGTTCAAGCCAGGGTTGGAACTTCTTCCATTGGTCGAGTCCGTCGCGGAAAATCGGTTGGCGGACCTGCTCCGAGCTCGGCGTTCGCACGCTGCGCTTTGTCTTGTGGAACTCTACGCATGCCGCCTCGAACGGCAAGGCGCAATAGTCCAGAATGCGCCTCACGCTGCCTTCGAGATCCTCGATCACATCCTCATGTTGGACACGCAGCACGCGCCCGGGCAGCACCGCGTTCCAATGGTCCATCAGCTCGATGTACGTCCGATAATAGCGGGCGATATCCTCGATCCCGTAGGTGAACTCCTGCCCCTGCGCGAAGAGCTGTTTGAAGTTGCTGAAGCAGCAGGCCATCGCATCGCGCCGTGCATCAATGATCCGGGCGTTCGGCAGGATCAGATGGATCAGGCCAATGTGCCGGAAATTGTTCGGCATCTTGTCGATAAAATAGGGGCGGCCAAACGCCCGATTGGGCATCGTGTCTGCGATGTATTGCTGGCCGAAGCGGTAAATCGCAGCTGCATCAAGCTCGGGCAGCACACCGGGGTAGCGCGGTGTGTCAAAGTTGAGTTCGCGGCCCTGCAATTCGTGCACGATGCGCTGGATGTCGGGCAATTCCTGCGTACCTTCGACCATGCTGTGCGAGGCCAGGATCTGTTCGATAAGGGTCGATCCCGAACGCGGTAGGCCTAGCACGAAGATCGGCGCCGGGTCGTCCAGGCCCCAGCCGGCCCGTTCGACAAAGAACGAGGGCGTGCACACGCGCTTCTGCTCGCGCGTGTTGGTTTCGAAAATCTCAGGGATGTAGCCATTGCTCGCGCGGTGCATGGCCGTTCCCTCGGTGTAAGCAGCCCAGGATCCGGCATAGTCGCCCTGATCCTCAAGCGCTTTGCCCAGCGCGAAAGCAATATGGACACGATCATTTTCAGCGGTCGCATGGTCGTCAAGACGCTGGCGCATCACCGCGATGGATTCGGGTGCAAAGCGATAGGTCTTAAGGTTGGCAAGGCTCCACCATGCGTCGCCGAAATCGGGCCGATCGGCTGTTGCGGCCATATAGGCTTCGACCGCCTCCGCGGTCCTGCCCTCGGTTTTGAGAGCGTGTCCCAGCCATAGGTTGAGATCCGCGCGGCGCACCCGCGCCATTGGCGCATCGCCAGGTATCTCGCGCAGCATTTCACGATACGTCGGGATGACGCCCTCAAAATCGCCAAGCCCGACCTGGATGGTCGCGGCCTGTATGCGATGCGCATGGTTGGCGGGATCACGCTGCAGAAGCGGCTCAAGCGTTTCGCGTGCTTGCGGGAACTTGTGCCGCGCGATCAGCACCTGGACGAATTCTTGGCGCGCTTCGTGATGATCCGGCACCATCGCTAGCGCACCAGCATAGAGCGTCTCGGCGTCATCGAGCACATTTCGCACGTGGCCGATTTGCGCAAGCAGGCGCATCCCTTCGGGATGATCCCCGAAATCGAGCAGGAACCGGCGTATCAACATCTCCGCGGCATCGACCTCACCATCGCCAAAGAGAACCTTGGCGTGAACGATCGGCAGCGGCAAGCTGACAAGGTGCGTGCAGTGCTTCGCCGCAACAGCAGCGCTCACAGTGTCGCCCGTCATGCGATACAAGCCGTCGAGCATACGCCAGCCCATGGTCAGCGCCGGATTGATTGCTACTGCGGTGCGCAGATCGGCAATGGCGGCGGGTGCATCACGCCGCGCGACATGGCACAGTCCGCGTTCGAGAAACATTTGGCTGAAGTCCGGATGATGCTGGGCCAACCGCATCAGTGTATCCAGCGCCGTGTCCGTTTGCTGCATCATGCGCTGCGAATGCGCTGCTGATAGAAGCAAGTCGCGGTTTTCCGGATATGCTTCGAGCAGGCGGTTTGCATCCGCTACCGCGCCAGCATGGTCACTCGCAGCTTGAAGCGCGCGCAAGCCAATGATCTCTGCCTCGAGTGGCGAGGCGGAAAGGACCGGCGAAGGCCGGGCGAGGGTAGGGGTCGGCAGGTCGGTTTGCGTGGCCATTGCGCCCTGTTCTGTCGGCAATCGCCGCGCGCTTGTCAAACGCTCGGCAGCCTCAAAAAGCAAGAGGCGGTGCTTGCGGCACCGCCTCTGCCTGTCACTTCATCTCTACGCGATCAGTACTTGGTGCTGATCTTGAGGCCGTAGGTCAGCGGACGCACGATCGTCGATGTCTTGATGTACTGCGACGAGTTCGTGAACGTCGAGGCATGGGAGTTGAACAGGTTGTCGCCGTAGATCGTTACGGTCCAGTTGTCGCGGCTGAAACCGATCTGCGCATCGGTGAGGGCATAACCCGGCATCTTGTAACGCAGCACGGTGGTGGCGGGCACGATTATGCCGTTGGGGCCGAGTACGTTGCCGTTGCCCGGAACATCGCCCGAAGGGTAGGTTGCGGGCTGGTTGAACTGCGAGCTCGTGTAATTCACGCCGCCAGCAATAAACCATTCCATCCCGCCCTTGCCGGTCCACTCGTACCGGCCACGGATGTTGCCCTGGAAATGCGGGCTGAACGGCGTGATGCTGCCAACGGTACCGAACGGGCTTTGGACCGGCTTAACGACGCCACCCGAAAACACCTCGGTGATGCACTTGCCGAAGCTCGATACGCCGGGGTTGTTTGCGATGAAGCAAGGGGCATTCGACTGCTTCGAGTCGTTGTAGGTTGCGGAGCCCTGGATCGTCAGCCCGTCCATCGGGCGCGCCACGATCTGCACTTCGACACCCTTGATGCGATAATTCGGACCATTGGTGCCGAATGCGGTGTTGCCGAAGCCGGCGGCAGGATTGAAGAAGCCGACCTGCACGTTCTTCCAGTCCATCAGGTAGGCAGACAGGTTGAAGGTCACCTTCCGGTCAAACAGATCGGTCTTCAGACCCACTTCCCAGTTGGTCAGGTTGTCGGGTGCGTAGGCAGCGGACACCAGCAGCTGCGGAGCGTGAGGCGCAATCGGATCCTTCACACGGGCGGAAGGCCCGCGGTTGAAGGCGCCGGGGCGGAAGCCCTGGCTGAACGTGCCATAGACCAATGTGCCCGGCTGCGGCTTCCACGTGATCGTGCCCTTGCTCCTGAAGCCGTTGTAGCTGGATTTGAGGCCAAGGGCATCGAGGTTCGAGCCCGTTACGCACACCGGCGCCTGATAGCAGCCTGCGTTGAACGAGGAATAGACGGACCCGGTCTCGAAATTCTTGTAGTAGTAGTGACGCGTGCCGCCCGTGATGGTCAGGTTTGGCAGGATGTCGAAATCGACAGAGACAAACTGAGCATACTGCTTGTAACCGCGCTGGGTATCCTGGCCGAAAGCAACGCCCGGTCCGCGCGCGCCGGGAACGTTGAGCGTAGCTGCCGGGTTGGGGGCAACGAGACCGAGGCACACCGTGCCCGCAGCCTTGATCTGGGCCGATGTCAGCGATGTATCGCACGCTGGGATGGTCTTGTAATCCCAGTCTTGGTTGTCCTGAATCTTGAACGATTCGTAGTATGCGCCCGCGATCGCGCGGATCCGACCGCTATCGGGTGTGCTGATGCGGAATTCGTGGCTCTCGTGCGTGTTGCGGACCTTGTCGGTCCAGTAGCTGGTCGGTTCATGGCAATAGGGTGCTGCGCCAGCATCGAAGTAATAGTTGGCACCGCCGGTGCACTGATAGAAAATGCCATAGGTCGCGCGGGCATAGTTGGTGTAATCACCCTGTTGCGAGATATGACGCTTCAGATAGGCACCAGTGTAGATCAGCTTGAAATCGCCGATCTTGCCGTTGAGGGTCCAAGCCGTGTTCGTGTAGCTGTCTTTGCTATACTGCGGCGCAAAGAGAGTCGATTTCAAGCCCGTGAGCGGCGCATAGTCGTAAGTATATGTCTGGACCGCATAGGTGCCCTTGGTCTGGAGGCTCTGGTAAGATTCCGAAACCAGCAAATCCCAGTCGGGCGTAATCTTCCAGCCAAGTGAAACGCGACCACCAGCGTAGTCGACCGGATTGAAGTTATCCTCGACCAAAGCGTTGTTGTTGTACTTGCCCTGATTGACCTGCTGGTCGGGGGTCAATTTGTTGCCGTTGTTCTTGCCGGTAACAGGGTCTGTGTAATTCAGATAATAAGAGCCAAGATCAGTGGGCTCGCGTGTGAAGGTCGAGAACACGTTGTCGATATAGCCACCGCGATGATCGGCATAGACCACTGCCCGGATGGACAACTTGTCCTCAATGATCGGCACGTTGACCATGGCATTGAACGCGCCGTTCGCCGTACCGCCTGCGGTGCCGCCGAAGCTGCCCTCGATCCGACCTTCGAACTTGTCGAACTTCGGTTTGTTGGTGATGTAGCGCACCACACCGGCCTGCGCACCGCCGCCGAACAGCGTGCCCTGCGGACCCTCAAGCACTTCGACGCGCTCGATATCAGCCACATAGACGTCCGCATTGCGCGCCGGGAACTGCATCGACTGGTCATCGAGATAGATCGCGACGTTCGGGAAACCGCCAATGGTGGCCGACGATTGCTGGCCGGCAAAGCCACCAGACAGCCCGCGCAGGAAGATACCGCCCTGGCCCGGACCATTGTTCGCGAACGTGACGTTAGGGGTGTACTTGATCAGATCGGTGAAGCTGGTGATGTTGAGCTTGCTCAGCGTGTCGGTATTGAAGGCCTGCAGCGTGAACGGCACGTCCTGGATCGACTGATCGCGGCGCTGCGCGGTCACGATAATCTCGTCAGGGCGGGGGGCTTCTGCGGCCTGCGGGGCAGCGTTCTGCGCAAAGGCCAAATTGCCCGAACCCATCGCCACCGCCGCTACGGCGCACGACATCATAAACCGTGATTTCATTAGAACCCCCATCGTTTCAATTCGATACCCACATGCGGATACTGGATCCACACCAACCATCATAAACTCGGAAACAGGGGGTAATCCGGGCACTGCACTAGGACAAAACGGCAAAAGCTCTAGCACGCGCTCCGCGTGCTCAGGCGATCAAGAGCCGATCGAAATTTGTCCGCGCTTGCAATTCCCCGATTTTACTCCCCACACCGCGCACTTTATGACGCTTTCAAACAACGGTATGTGAAAGCTTGCCTTAAATCCACCCCTTGTGTGCCTAACTGCAACGTCGTGAAAAAGTGTGGCATTTTGGACCCTGCTCCGCCGCACAATCGTGGTATGTTGCAAGAATATATCTGATTCATATACATTTTATTGGAAACCGACAGTGGCCGTGGACGAGCAAAGTCCGCGCAGTCGGGGGATCGGCAGGTCATTTGCGCGCCGGTTTGTGATTTTGCCATGGGATCATGCGGAAATCCGATTGGATGCCGCCCCTGCCATGGTCCACCCGACATCCCATCGCACCCCCGCTAGTTTCTGGATATTGCACCCATGATCGATCTCAGCCGGATGGGCACGCTGCTGGCTAAACGGTCGGAAGGCCATTGCCTCCCCCAAGCCCTGTATAATGAGCCCGAAGTCTTCGACTTCGATATGACCGCGGTGTTCGGCACCAGCTGGCTCATGGTCGGCTTCGAATGCGAGTTGCCCAAGACCGGCAGCTATATCTCGCAGATGATCGGCAAGTGGCCGATCCTGATCGTGCGCGGGCGGGACGGCGAGATTCGCGCCTTCCACAATTCCTGCCGCCATCGTGGCTCGCTGCTTTGCGCAGCGGGCAGCGGCAGCGCGCCGAAGATCGTGTGCCCCTATCATCGCTGGACGTACGAACTCGATGGCTCGCTGCTGTCCGCAATGCGGATGGCGGATGATTTCGACAAGGCGAGCCACAGCCTGCGCCCCCTCCAGCTGGAGCGCGTGGCGGGCGCCATGTTCGTCTGCTTTGCCGACAATCCGCCGCCATTCGACGACTTCGCGGTGAAGCTCGACGCCTATCTCGCGCCCCATAACCTGAAGGACGCCAAGCTCGCGTTCGAAAGCACGATCACCGAATATGCCAACTGGAAGCTGGTGATGGAAAACGGGCGCGAGTGCTATCACTGCGCCACCGGCCATCCGGAACTCGCGCGCACCTTCCCCGTGGGCATGAAGAAGCACTTCGACGTCGATGGCGATGCAAGGGTCGAGAGCTTCCTCGATGACATGAAGGCTGTCGGCCTCGCTTCCGAAGCGATCGAGGGCGAATGGTGGCAGCTTGCCCGCTTCCTGCTGAACCCCGATGTACAGACACTTTCGATGGACGGGCACCACATGGTGAAGAAGTTGATGTGCGACCGCAACGGCGGTGACATCGGCTCGATGCGCCTCGCGGTCGATCCGCACAGCTTCGTGCACGCCACGGCGGACCACACTTTCATGTTCAGCGCCTTGCCGATCGGCCCGACCGAGACGCAGGTGATGGGCAAGTGGCTGGTCCACAAGGATGCGGTCGAGGGCGTGGACTATACGGTCGAGAGCCTGATCGACTTGTGGACGCGCACCAACGTGCAGGACAAGGAGCTGGCCGAAAACAACCAGCTCGGCGTGAACAGTCCCGGCTACACGCCCGGTCCCTATTCGCAGGAAGCCGAATCGCTCGCGCTGCGCTTTACCGACTGGTATTGCGATACCGCCCGCAAGTATGTCGAGACGCATGGTAGCTGATTCCCCGAAAGGCCCCAAGGCTTCCTCCTTGCGCCCCGAAACCCTGGCCGTTGCCTTTGGCTATGATCCGGCGGATGCGCTCGGCGCGGTCAAGCCGCCCGTCTACCTGACTTCGACCTTCATCTATCCCTCGGCGCAGCATGCCAAGGATGTGCATGAAGCGTTTTTCGAGGGCACCGGTCCGCTTGCCGAGACGGGCGGCGGCCATATCTATTCGCGCCTCGGCCATCCCGGGCTCGATATCCTTGAAAGCCGCCTCGCCGCCATCGACGGAGCGGAGGCTGCCGCTGCGTTCTCGAGCGGCATGGCGGCGCATTCCTCGATCGCGCTGACCTTCGTGAAGCCCGGAGACAGCGTGCTCCATGGGCGTCCGATCTATGGCGGCGTAGACATGCTCTACGGCTCGGTCATGCCACAGTTCGGCACGCACGTCGAAACCTATCAGGACGGGACCGACCCCGATGCCGTGCGCGCAGCGGCCCGCGCCGCCATGGCCAAGGGCCCGCTCGCGCTGATCATTGCGGAAACCCCGGCAAACCCGACTGCTGCTATCGTCGATCTCGATTTAATGGTCGCCGTGGCGGATGAGATCGGCCGCGAAACTGGCCGCCGTCCGCTGGTCGTGGTCGATAACACGCTGCTCGGGCCATTCTCGCAGCGCCCGATCGAGCACGGCGTCGATCTGTGCATGACCTCGCTCACCA
>JBJXEK010000041.1:0-3153 GCA_046155055.1 Novosphingobium sp.
CGGCGTCGCGCGCCCAGATCAGCAGCCGCCGGAACGGGCGCTCATGAAACAGCGCAAGGCTCTGCCACCAGGCCTGCACCCCGGCGCCCAGCACGGCAGCCGTTTCGACATGCACCGGCGCGAACAGCCGCGCAGCAACGGCACCTGCGGCGGCGGTGCGGATGTCTGAAAGATAGTGCTCGTCGGAGAGGATCGCCCGCGTGTATCCGGTCACGCTGTCAACGGCGGCGACGAAGCCCCCTTGCGCCGCGCCGGACGCAGCGTTGGCGGCAAACCAGGGCGCAACCTTGACAATGAAAACGGCCTCGCCCTTGAGCACTCCGGTCTTCACAAGCACATCGCCTGCCGTCGCTGTCTCGCCGGGCACGAGCATGAGCATCCCGTTCTGCGCTTCGCCAGCGCTTGAGCGGCGGAAAGCCTCGGACACGGGCTCGATCAGGTCGGCAAATCCCAACACCTCGCGCAGCCGCCCGGCGGTGACGAAGGGCGGCGCGTTCATGCGTGCGGCTCGTGGATGAAATCGAGCGTGCCGCGTCCGACAAAAGCGACACGGCCGCCGACAAGAACCCGGGTGATGGTCTCGCCCTCGTTTTCGGCAGTGACCTCGATTCGGCTCGGCCGCCCGGCGAAGCGGCCCTGCGAAAGAAGCAGCGGCTCACCCGGGCGCGAGACCCCGTGCTTGTGGCAATAGGCACCGACGACGCCGGCGGCGCTGCCGGTCGCCACGTCCTCGACGATGCCGTCGTTGTTCCAATGCCGTATTTCGCGCGCGGCGGCGTCGAGCAGCACGGCAAACTGCGCACCGTGGCGGCACATCAGCGCGGTGATGTCCGCTCCGATCCGGGCATTGCCGATGCGGTCCGGACGAAGCGGGATCACCATGTAGTCCAGCCCGGTGCCTGCGATCTCTATGGGGAAGCGATCGTCGAGATCCTCGACCTCGAGCCCGAACGCTTCGGCAACTTCGCCGCGCGCGCCGACCGTGCCGATAAACCGGGGCGCACCCTGATCGAGCAGGCCGAAGTAGCCCCCATCGCCATATGTCACCTGCACTCTGACCTGCCGGTCGGGGAGCACAAAGATCCAATCGCCTGAGGTGGCGGAGGCAGCGCGATGCTGCAGGACAGCAGCCGCGCCGATAAGCGGGTGACCGGCGAACGGCAGTTCCTCGAAGAGATCGAATATGCGCGCGCGCACGATGTTGGCCTCGCCGGTCGGTTGCAGGAAGATCGCCTCGAAATGGCGCAGTTCCTGCGTGATCGCCAGCAGCGTGGGTGGATCCAGATCGGGCGCGTCGTGGAAGACGGGCAGGCTGTTGCCGCACAGCGGGGCGGCTGCGAATACATCGACGTGTATGTAATCAAGGCTCGGCATGGCATGCCTCTCGGGTAAAGGGTGCGATAGGCTCGGGGCGGGCTCTATTGCCCGCCGGCGGCAAGGCGCTGGAGCTGGAGATCGAGCCCCTTGCGATCTTCAAGGATCCAGTATTCGGTGATCCGCCCACCGCTGACGTGATAGATGACCGCCGCGATGGACGTCAGCGGGGCGCCGGTCGGATGCTCGCCATTGACCGGGCCGACATGATGGCCATGTTGGCGCCACCACACAAAGACCCGGTCGCCCGCAACGATCATGTCCGCGATTTCGAGGGAAAACCGGCCGTAAGTGGCCAGAAATTCACGTATATGCGCCGCATAGTCTTTCGGCGTGCGCACCACGGTCGTTTCGCCTTCCGAGGTGATCTGATGGGCAAGCACTTGCGGCGCGAAATAGCGCTCGGCGGCATCGGGGTCGCGCCCGGTGCGGACGGTGTCAAGGAAGCCCTGCACGACTGCCTTGGGTTCTGCAGGAGCGCGAGCCGCGGCGCCGGCCGACCCGACCACGCAGGCGATCACTATCAATGTTGTCAAGAGCGAGGTCTGCACGGCCCATTGTCCTTCCGGTGTTGCTGCCGGCATGATCGCGCGTTTGCGGTGGGCGGACCAATTCAAAGCAGGGGCGTGTGTGATCGATCTAGCTCATGAGTGCGAGGCAGTGTAGAGCCGCAGGCCAGTCAACAAGCGGTTGCCCATGCGAAGATCGGCCACACTTCCACCCCTGCCCTCGCTGCGGGCCTTTGCTGCGGTCGGGCGGCTGCTCAGCTTCCGCAAGGCGGGGGAGGAACTGCTCATCACGCAAAGCGCGGTGAGCCATCACGTGAAGCAGCTAGAGGACTATCTCGGAACTGCGCTCTTCGATCGGCATGGCCGCACGATTTCGCTCACGCCTGCGGGGCAGTCGTTTCTCGGACGGGTCGACGCGGGCTTTGCGACGATCGAGGCCGGCGTGCGCGAGGTGAGGGGTGATCCCGCCATCGTGCGGTTAAGCTTGCTGCCCTCGTTCGCCGCGAACTGGCTCGTGCCGCGTCTGCCGCGCTTCCGGGTGCTCCATCCCGAAATCGTGGTGGACCTCGATCCCAGTCTGGAAACCGTCGATCTGGGGCAGCGGACAGTCGATCTCGCCATCCGCTATGGCGCGCCGGGCTGGCCCGGGCTGGACGCAGAGTGCCTGATGCGCGAGGCGCTGACGCCGGTGCTGTGCGGGAACGCGGAGCCTCTGCGCGAGCCCGGCGATGTCCTGCGGCACACCCTGCTGCTGAGCCGTCGCGAGACGGACTGGCAGATCTGGGCCAAGGCCTGCGGTGTGGATCTCGCCAAGGCGCGGACGCTGCAGCTGGTGGACTACAACCTCGTGCTGCAGGCGGCCATCGAAGGGCAAGGGGTGGCCATGGGCCGGCTCTCACAAGTGCGCGAGCGGCTGCGCAGCGGCGCGTTAGTGGCACCCCTGCCGGTAGTTACAGCGCCGGATAGCGCGGCCTACTGGCTGCTATGGGCTAAGGGGCGCGTGCTGCCTCCGAGTGCCACGGTGTTCCGGCAATGGTTGCTGGGCGAGGCCAAGGCATCCACGCAGGATGCTTGAGCGCCAGGCGCGAACGGCGCGACATCCGGCTCGGTGCCGACGTGATCACGCCGCAATGGTGAGCAGATCGCCTGCGAAGCGCTGCTCATCCGTCTTGCGCTACAGCGTCTTGGCAAGGATCATTGCTTCGGTGATCAAGCTTAGCATCGCATTCCCGGCTGCGTTCTCATCGCCCGACTTGATTGCGTCATAAAC
>JBJXEK010000042.1:0-7884 GCA_046155055.1 Novosphingobium sp.
AGGTGCCGAACAGCGCGACGGCGAGCGGGGCCTCGTCGGTCGGCATGGCGCGGCGCAGGCGGGCGGCATCGGCGCGGGCGCTGGCTACGGCCTGCTTCCCCGCGCGGGTGCGGCGATCATAGAGCGCATAGCGCAGCAGGGCAGCAAGGCCCGTGAGCACCAGCAACACAGTGAGATTGCCCACCGGGCGATCCCGCCAGGCGCCGACGACCCATTTGATCGCGCCGAAGACAAATAGCAGTGCGAGCGGGGCGGCTTGCCACAGCCGCAATTGCAGCGCCGTGCCCGCATCCATCAGCAGACCTTTTTCTTCCAGCCGCCGCTCGCCAGTCTCGGCGGGCCCCGCCAGCGCCGTCATCACGTCCTTCCATGGCACCGGCGAGGGCAGCGCGATGATGCGGCGCTCCGCCAAAGTCTTGCCGCCGCGCAGATCGCGGATACGCAAAGCCGCGCCTGCCTCGATCGTGGCCGCCCCGCCTGCGAGCAACCGCACTGCTACCGCCTCGGCAAACCGGCCACGTCCACCCGTGAGCAACGCCAATTCATCTTCATCTGCCGGGCGGTCCCTGAGTCCATTGGCTCGGCCATCGGGCCGCAGGAACGAAGGGATTACAAGGCAGGCAACACCCGCGACCACCGCCAGCAAGCTATAGAGGGGCAGAAATTCGGAGCCATGCAGATCGAATGGACCAAGACCAGTCACAGGAGCCTCCACACAAAAGTGATCAGGAGCGCCAGCAGCGCGGTGCCGAAAAGCCAGCGCCATGGGAGGATGAGCGCTTCATGCAGGTGCACGCGCCGCGCCATGGGATCGATCTGCAGCCGCCGCCGCGCATCCGGCCAGATATCGGCGGGCGCGGGGCCAAACGCGGTCTCATAGCTGCGCAGGGTCTGCGCATATTGTTCGAAGAACCGCTCGCCCTCGGCGCGGCCGCCCTTGGTCGGGCCATGGTGGAGCGCTTGGCCCAGCACTTCGGGACAGAGCCGCTCCCAGTAGTCGCGCGTGTATGTGAGATGGAGGTGCCAGGCTTGGTCGACCGCATCGGACGGCGTGACCGGGTGGCCCGCCGTGACCGCGAGGAACAGGAAGCGGCGATATTCCTCGAACACGCGCGCGGCATGGGCCAGGGTCCAGCCGTTTTCGCGGGCGAGACGAGCGGTGAAGGAGAGGTCGGCATCCGCCGGGCCGACTTCGTAAGTCGACAGCATCTGCCACAGCGGGTTTGCTGTTGCCGGGAATGACGAAGCCAGCGGCGCGTTCATCTGTGTCATCATGTAGAGGCTGGCCGTTACCGGAGTATTACTGGGGCGGCGGGGTCCACACTTCTTCAGGCGAAGTGCCACGTGCACGCTCGGCGGCGACTTCGGCCAGCAGCCATTCACGAAACCGCTCGATCTTGCGCACGGCACTGCGCCCCTCTGGCCGGAGCAGCCACAAGGAGCCGCCCGGCAGATAGAGCGTCGGAAACGGCTGCACCAGTTGCCCTGCGGCAATCTCGTCGCGCCAGAACAACGGGGTCATCAGCGCTGCGCCGAAGCCCGAACCGGCGAGGCGGGCTTCCTCCACCTGACTGTCGAGCGCAATGCCGGACGGACCCTCCGGCGGCGCGGCGAGCCCGGCAGCAGCGAACCAGCCGGCCCACCATGGGTCTTCGGGCGCAAGGCGCTGCACACGCAGCAGGTCTTCCGGTGTCCGGATATCGTGCTCTTCGACAAAGCCCGGCGAGCAGATCGGCGTGACATGGTAGCGCATCAGGAATTCGCGCGTGAGGCCGGGCCATGGTCCTACCCCGGAGCGGATCGCGACATCGATCCCGTCGCGCGCGAAATCGGTGAGCCGGCCCGTGGTGGCGAGGCGCAGCGCGAGATCGGGCATCGCCACCTGAAACCGGCCGATCCGCGCGCTGAGCCAGGTCGCGCCGAACGAGGGGATCGTGCTGATCGCCAGCACGCTGCTGTCGTCCGCGCTGAGATCGGCGAAGGCGGCAGCAATGTCTGACAAGGCGCTGGAGATGGCCGGAGCCAGCCGCCGCCCCGCTTCGGACAGGCGCACCCGGCCCCGTTCGCGCACGAACAGCAGTTGGCCCACGCGGTCTTCCAATTGGCGCACCTGATAGCTGACGGCGGCCTGCGTCATCCCCAATTCGTCTGCCGCGCGCGAGAAATTCTCAAGCCTTGCTGCGGATTCAAACACGCGGACGGCAGAAAGAGGCGGGAGTTCTGGCATGCCGCAATGATAAGGCAGCCTTATACAACTCGCCAGTGGTTTTGTTGGTCCGCGATGACGGTTTGCGAGAGAATGCGACTGCCAAACGAGGAGACACACAATGATGGACGAGATCTGGATGCGCCGCTGGATGGAAGCGCGTGACGCTGCACGTCAGGCCCGCGAAGCACAGCAGGCAGAGGCCGCACGCACAGGCAAGCCGGTGCCGACCGTGTGGGGGGATTTGCGCGCTTTGGTGCGGGATCTGATCCATCCGCCACACCGGCGACAGGCCGATGAGACTTGCGAGGCGAAGACCTGTCAGTCGGCGGCGTAGACCGCTTCGATCACCAGTCGTTCGCCATCCCATTCGGGCACAGCCTCAAGGCGCATCGGCACCATGAAGCGCTTCTTGTCGGGTCGTTCGATCTCGAGCACATCGCCCGCACCGAAATTCTCGACCGCGATGCAGGTGCCCAGCGCTTCGCCCGTGGTCGAGACGGCGGGCAGGCCGATCAAGTCGGTGTAATAATATTCGCCTTCCGTCAGCGGCGGCAGGCTGGCACGCGGCACTGTCAGCGCGGTGCCGCGCAACTTTTCCGCCGCAGTGCGGTCGGAGACTTCGGCAAAGCGGGCGATCGCACCACCTTTGCCGTCGTCTTTCAGCTTTTCGAGCGTGAGGCTGCCGCCGTTGAACGAACGGTGGGGCTTCAGGCTCGCCACCCCCTCGCCAAACAGCTTGAGCCGCACGTCCCCCGTCACACCATGCGCACCGCTGACGGCCGCGAGTGTAACGGGGATATCGCGCATTTGGGCTTAGCCCTCTGCCTGCTCGGCAGCGGGTTCAGCGGCGGGTTCAGCGGCGGGAGCCTCTTCAGCGGCCGCTTCTTCAGCAACAGGGGCTTCTTCGGCCACCGGAGCTTCTTCAACAGGAGCTTCTTCAGCCGCCGGAGCGGCAGCCGCTTCGGCAGCTGCAGCAGCTGCGGCCTCTTCGGCCTCGCGCTTGGCTTCTTCAGCTTCGGCGATCTTCTTGGCCCGATCCTCAGCGCGCTCCTTGGCCTTCTTGCCGGGTTCGCCCTTGGCAGCGTTCACCGTGGGCGTGCGCTCCTTGATGCCGGCCTTGTCGAGCATGCGCGCGACGCGGTCGGTCGGCTGGGCGCCGACGCCGAGCCAGTAGCGCACGCGGTCCTCGATCAGGCGGACGCGGTTCTCGTCATCCTTGGCGAGGAGCGGGTTGTAGGTGCCGACCTGCTCGAGATAGGCACCATCGCGGGGCGCGCGGCTGTTGGCGACGACGACCTTGTAATAGGGGCGCTTCTTGGAGCCACCGCGCGAGAGACGAAGAGAAACCGACATTGTAGAAACCTTTCCGATTGAACTTTGAATACGAAACCGAAATCACTTTTTCCGCAGAAGATCGTTGAGATTGGACGGCATGTTGCCGCTCCCCGGCAGGCCGGGCAAACCGCCGCCCCCGCCCATTCCGCCGGGCAGTCCACCGGGCAGTCCACCACCGGGGCCGCCACCCCTTCCACCGCCCATGCCGCCGCCAAGGCCAGGCATGGCGGCGTCAATTCCCCCGCCGCCGAACATCGCGGCCAAGCCCTTGAGACCGCCCATCTTGCGGATCTGCTTCATGGCTTTCGCCATTTCCTGATGCATCTTGATAAGCTTGTTGATGTCCTGCACCTGCGTGCCCGAACCCTTGGCCACGCGGATCTTGCGCTTGGCGTTGAGCAGCTCGGGGCGCTCGCGCTCCTTGGGGGTCATCGAACCGATGATCGCATCCATGTGGAGCAGCACCCGGTCGTCCATGCCCGAGTTGGCCATGGCCTGCTTGGCCTTCTTCATGCCCGGCATCATGCCCGCCAGAACGCCGAGGCCGCCCATGCGCTGCATCTGCTGCAGCTGGGTGCGCAAGTCGTTCATGTCGAACTGGCCCTTGGCCATGCGCGCGGCGAGCTTTTCCGCTTCGCCCGCCTGGACCGTCGAGGCGGCCTTCTCGACGATCGAGACGATATCGCCCATGCCGAGGATGCGGCCGGCAACGCGCTCCGGGTGGAACGCCTCGATCGCATCGAGCTTTTCGCCGGTCGCGGCAAACTTGATCGGCTTACCCGTGACCGCGCGCATCGAGAGCGCCGCGCCGCCGCGCGCATCGCCGTCCATGCGGGTCAGCACCACGCCGGTGAGATCAACCTCGCCCGCAAAATTCTGCGCGACGTTGACCGCGTCCTGACCTGTCAGCGAATCGACGACCAGCAGCGTCTCGCGCGGCACGGAGACCTCGGCGACGGCCTTCATCTCGTCCATCAGTGCCTGATCGACGTGGAGTCGGCCTGCGGTATCGAGCATAAGCACGTCAACCGCCTGCAGCTTTGCAGCATTGACAGCGCGGCGGGCGATGTCGACCGGCGACTGGCCGGGGACAATCGGCAGGGTGGCAACGCCCGCCTGCTCGCCCAGCACGGCAAGCTGTTCCTGCGCCGCCGGACGATTGACGTCGAGCGAGGCCATCAGGACCTTCTTGCCCTGCTTTTCCTTGAGCAGCTTGGCGATCTTGGCGGTCGTGGTCGTCTTGCCCGAGCCTTGCAGGCCGACCATCATGATCACGACCGGCGGGGCGGCATTGAGATCGAGATCCGACGCCTCGGAGCCCAGCATCTCGACCAGCCCGTCGTGGACGATCTTGACGACCTGCTGGCCGGGGGTGACCGAGCGCAGCACCGACTGGCCGATGGCCGCCTCGGTCACGCTGTCGATAAAACGGCGCACGACGGGGAGCGCAACGTCAGCCTCAAGCAGCGCGATCCTCACTTCACGCATCGCGGCGCGCACGTCTTCCTCGCGCAGCGCGCCACGGCCGCGCAGGCGATCGAATACGCCTCCAAGCCGGTCTGACAGACTATCGAACACGCGCATGCTCCTTTCCGGTGAACCGAAAAACGCGAAAAACGCCGGTGGGCGAAACCTCGCCGACCAGCGTATGGCGTCCATGACGGAAACCGAAACCAAAAACCCTGCCGCCGGAGAAGACCGGCCCTGCAGAGGTGGGCGCTTACGCGAAGCCATCTGCTAAAGCAAGAGCCTCACTCCAGACGCGGCTCGCAGTGAATGCCTCCCGAAAACCACAACTTAACCAAAACTTCAGGGCGTATGCCGTATTGGCCACGCCGTAGCCGAAGGACAACAGGCAGCGCGATGGCGAAAGGTTTGAACAGCACTGCAAGCGGGAAGGCTGAGAAGCCGCAGGCCCCGCGCGTGCATGCCGAACACGATCTGGTGGCACTCGGCATCCTCGTCGCGGCGATGATCCTGTTCATCGGCACGGGATCGACCGTGCTGACCGGCATCATGCGCAGCTGGATCTACGGCGTTGGCACCCCCGACACGCTGCTGGGCAACGCCCTGATCCTCAACATCGCATTGCTGATCTTTGGCTGGCGCCGCTACGTAGAGCTAAGCCACGAGATCGGCGAGCGGCGCAAGGCCGAGGAGACCGCGCAGCGCCTTGCCCACACCGACGCGCTGACCGGCTGCCTCAACCGGCGCAGCATAGATGCCGCGATGGCCACACTGATCGAAAGCGCTGCGGCAACCGGCGACGTGGTCGTCGTGATGATGATCGATCTCGACAAATTCAAACGTTCCAACGATTTGCACGGCCATCTGGTCGGCGATGCAGTGCTTATCGAGACCGCACGCCGGATCAATGGGCTGCTGCCCGAACGCTCGCTGCTGGCGCGGCTGGGGGGCGATGAGTTCATTTGCGGAGTGGTTTTCGAGCCGGGCAAGGCAGCCGGCATCGAACAGCTTGCAGTGTGTTTCAACGAGGCACTGGCGCAGCCCGTGGTCTTGTCCGGCGCGCAGGCAGAAATCACCGCATCGATCGGGCTCGCCAGCGGGTCCGCAGTCAGCGGACAAGAGGCAGGCACTGGACAGGAGGCGGCCCGCCTTGCGCAAGTCTTGCTCCACCAGGCCGATTTGGCGATGTATCAGGCCAAGAAGGGCGGTCGCAACCGGTTCTGCTGGTTCGAACCGAGCATGGAAAAGGAGCTGCGCCTTCGCAGCGAGCTGGAAAAGGGCATCCGCGAGGGCCTGCCGCGCGGCGAATTCGTGCCCTATTACGAAAAGCAGATCGACCTCGAAACGGGCGAGATTACCGGGTTCGAGATGCTGGCGCGCTGGCATTCGCCGCGCCACGGCGTGATCAGCCCGGAATTCTTCATCCCCGTCGCCGAAGAAATCGGTCTGATCGCGGAGCTTTCGGAATCGCTGATCGTGCAGGCGCTGCAGGACGCCAAGGTCTGGGACCCGAGTCTGTCACTCTCGGTCAATATCTCGCCAATGCAACTGCGTGATCCGTGGTTTGCACAAAGGCTGCTGAAGCTGCTCGTTCAGGCCAATTTCCCGCCGACCCGGCTGGAGATCGAGATCACCGAGACCTGCCTCCACGAGAATATCGGGATTGTGCGCTCGCTGATCACCAGCCTCAAGAACCAGGGCATCCGCATTAGCCTGGATGATTTCGGCACCGGCTATTCGAGCCTTGCGCAGCTGCGTACGCTGCCCTTCGACCGCATCAAGATCGACCGCAGCTTTGTCTCTTCGCTCGGCCGGAACGCCGACAGCGCGACCATCATCGAGGCGATCTCGTCGTTGGGCCGGGGCATGGACCTGCCGATTACTGCCGAAGGAATCGAAACTCCCGACGTGCTGAATGCGCTGCGCAAATTCGGCAAGTTCAAGGGCCAGGGCTATCTCTATGGCATGCCCGCCTCGTCCGAGGCAGTGCTCGAGGAACTGGCCGCGCATGGCCTGCTGAACAACCGCGACGCCGATGCCGCGCAGGGTGCTGTGCGGGATGCAAGTCCGCAGGGCCCCGACGCGCCCAGCGCCGCAATCGCCTGACGACCCCGCCGCGCTGCGGCTGCGGCTGCATTGCTTGGCATTGCGAAGCGCGCGTTTGGTCCCTAGACCGCGCGGCATGCTTGTCGCTTTCCGCAAGATGCACGGCCTTGGCAACGATTTCATCGTGATCGATGCGCGCCCACTATCCGGGACTGTGCCGGTCGCCATGTCAACGCGCCGCGCCGCCGCGCTGGCCGAACGCCGGACAGGTATCGGCTGCGACCAGTTGATCGTGCTCGAACCTTCAGCCGGGGCCGACGTGCGCATGCGGATATTCAATGCCGATGGCAGCGAGGTTGAGGCCTGCGGCAATGCGGCGCGCGCGGTGGGCCTGTTGCTGGGCGGGGAGCAGCGAATCGAGACGCTGGGCGGCCCCATCACCTCTTCCGCGACAGCGGACGGTGCCTCGGTCGACATGGGCCCGGCGCGGTTCGACTGGGACAGTATCCCGCTGGCCTACGCGATGGATACGCTGGCCATGCCGGTGGGCTGGGAAGATCTGGAAAGCCCCGCTGCGGTCAATGTCGGCAACCCGCATGTGGTGTTCTTTGTGGACGATGCGGACGCCGTCGATCTCGCTCGGCTGGGGCCGATGATCGAGACCGACCCGTTGTTTCCCGAAAAGGTCAATGTCGGTGTTGCCAGCGTGCTGGGGGCAAGCCACATCAAGCTGCGCGTGTGGGAGCGCGGCGCAGGCCTGACCCGCGCCTGCGGCACCGGAGCCTGCGCGGCGGCGGTGCTGGCCTTGCGGCGGCGGTTGGTGACGG
>JBJXEK010000043.1:0-3862 GCA_046155055.1 Novosphingobium sp.
CCTCGATCCCGCCGGCGTCCGGCGCATTGGCCAGTTCTTCAAGCCTATGCGCGCCTTCGGCTTCCTGACCCAAAGCAATCAAAGCCAGAGCCGTGCATTGCCGCGCCGCCGGCCGGTTTCCCTTTGACAGCCAGGTCAACCCATCCTGATAGGCAACCTCCGCATCCTTATCGATCTGATCGAGGCAGTGCTCCAGCTTCTCTTTTTCCGTCTGCGCGAACGCTGCGGGTGAAGCGGCCAGAACCAGGCAGGCAAGCAGGAGAAAACGCATGACAGGTCGATTCCGGCGCTGGCCCCAAAGACGCAGGGGCCCTATGGCCTACACCAGAGACAGGGCAACACCATGGCAGGGATGCAGTTCTTCGCCTTCGGGTTCGGGTATGTCGCAGCCGAAACAGCCCGGCGGCTGATGGCTGAAGGCGCCTTCTGTTCCGGCACGGTCCGCAGCGAAGCGTCCGCCGAAGCCATCCGCCGCGAAGGTTTTTTCCCTCACATTTGGCCCGGCGTGGCCGTCACCCCGCCCCCCGGCGCCGCATGGCTGATCTCTGTGCCACCTGATGCCGATGGCTGTCCCGTCTTCCGCGCATTCGCGCAGCAGGCCAGCACCGCCAGCTGGATCGGCTACCTCTCCACAACCGGCGTCTATGGCGACCTCGCCGGCGGATGGGCGTTCGAGGAAACGCCGCTCAATCCGCAAAGCCGCGAGGCGACAAACCGCGCAACCGCCGAGGCGCAATGGCAGTCCCTAGGCGCCCGCATCGTCCGCCTGCCCGGCATCTATGGCCCCGGCCGCTCCGCACTCGACCGCGTCCGCGAACCGGGCGCACGCCGCATCGTGAAATCCGGCCAGGTCTTCTCCCGCGCGCATGTCAGGGACATCGCTGAGGCGATCTGCCTCGCCCTCCAAAAGCCGACAGCGGTCGGCGCATTCAACATCTGCGACGACGAACCTTCGCCGGCGGATGAAGTCCTGACCTACGCCGCCCAACTGCTCGGCATCGACCCGCCGCCAGCGGTAAATATCGAAGACGCCAACCTCTCCCCCATGGCGCAACGCTTCTACGCCGAATGCAAGCGCGTATCGAATGCGCGCGCGAAGGCGGTGCTTGGGTGGCGGCCAACCTTTCCGTCGTACCGGGGGGGATTGAGGGATTGCCTGCGCGCGATCACAGGGGGGTAAGGGTCTGGATTGGAGCCCTTGTGAACCGGCGTAGGGTCACGGCGCCGATAGGCGCTCTGCTTCATCGATATCGTGAAAAGCGGAGGGGTCCTTGACCGGCGCCTAGACGCACGCCCGGGCGCCAAGCCTGTTCGCCGGCCGGGACAATTGGGGGTGGCGGAAATTAGTGTGCAGGCTTGGCCATGCACGTGATCCAGTCGAGGGCTTTCACCGCGCCGCGCAGCGGCAGTTCCACCGTCTTGGTCTCCCCCGAGCCGGTCGTAAAGATCCAGCGCGCGACATTGGTCTTGGCAATCGCGGCTCGGGCGAGGGTATCCGCCTGCGCTGGGTCCTTCACGTGGTATTCGTTCACCACGTTGCCGCGTGTCTCCACAGCACCCGTGAGATTTGCCGAGCCCCTGCCATAGACGAACTGCATAGGCTTATCGATTGCGATAGTGTCCGTGACGGACATCAGCTTGAGCCCGAGCAGGGGCGTTCCTGCCTGAAGTGTGAAGCGCGCCTCGTGGCTGATATTGACGGCCTGCGTTTTATCGATCTTGCTCGCAGACAGCTGGCATTCGCCCGTTGGTGTGCAGCCGGCCCAGACATCCTGAAAGTAGGCCCGGGTCTCACCAAACCGGACGTGCGTCTCCGCACCGCAGACAGGCTCGGCGACCGCTGGCGCCGCGACCAGGATTGCGAAGGCAAACACGCTCAGCATGCGATGGCTCAAAAGGGGGTCTCCAGGCGACACTGCGGTTCAGCCTCAACCAGATGCACGTGCCACGCAAGTGGGGCGCAGCAGGCGATGTGGATTGGTGAGCCTCTCAGAAGCTGTCCCGAGGCTTATGTTGGCACGCGCGCCGCGCCATCGGCGCTAACGCCGCCGCTGAGGCTGGCCCGTGCACGGATAAACTGTGTCTGGAAGCTGGCGGTTGCTTGAGCCCCATTGCGTGTCTTGTGCAGGATTCCCCGGCCAGCAGTCTACCTGACAGCGCCAAAATGCATCGTGTCGAGCGACACTAGTGAAGACCGTTGATCTGCGCACAGGTTGTGCCGAACGTGTCGAACGCGCCATTGTCGGTCGGCTCCCCAGAGCGTTCCTGTTCGCCATCCTGGTTGTCCATCACGAGGCGCACGTTTGTCGCCAGCATCACGGCCGTCACCGTGTCCGCATTCGCTGGGAGGATGTAGACGGGTCTATATCTGTCCAGCTTCTCTTTCTGCGCCGAAGCATCGATCTTGACCGGGAACGCCTTGTCTCCAAAATGGACGACAGCGTTGTCGAAGGGACCCTCCTTTTCCCAGGCGGGCTCGAAGGATAGTCGGAGTATCTTCTTCGCCTCTTCGCAAGTCAGGACGAGACCATCATCTCCGCTCGACAGTGTCAGCACGGGATCGAGACTTACCTCCCACGGCGCAGCCCCGGCCGGTGCGCTGGGCGCTGAAGGGCTCGGCGCGGACGCCGGAGGCACCGGCGCTTCGGCGGCAGGTGGAGAAGCAGGTTGGCACGCGCCAAGGCAGACCAGCAAACACGTTGCAACGAACCCGGTCTTCATGCCTTCAAACCTCCGAACCAGAAACCCGCTCTGGCGTTGTCAGCCGTCCGGACAGAAGGTCCATCGAGGGCTTGCTGCTTCATTCCATAGAAGCATTGCAGGACCGGCGGAAGAGACATGGCTGAAGCCGCCGCGTTGCTTTTCGCGGCAATTGAACCTGGATGTCCAGGTCGGGCCAGGTCGCTCAACAGGTGTCATTCCTACCGTGCCAACTTATCTGGCAGGCGTTCCCCAGATGTCGCCTTAACCGGGCATGCGGCAATCCGGATAGGTCGATCCAAAGCGGCCAGCCACCCAGCCCTCGCGAACCCGGCTGCGCCCGGGCGAGCGCGCCGATGAAAGTGTCTCGGTGCCCGGCGCCGACGGCTTTGTTCTACGGGTGTTGGTCCCGCCCAAAATGGGAGAGCTCCCCCGCATCTCTCCTAGCGTCAGGCGCCCAGAGTGAAAGCCTTCGGAAATGATACTGTGCTATCAGAGGCGACTGAAAAGTTGCTGCGTATGTGTTGATTGCCCGTGTGGCGTTCGATCAGCACGGCAAGGGGAAATGCTATGGCAGCGTCGATGAGCCGTCGGCGCATCGTGGTGGTTGATGCAAGCCGTCACGTGCGTGGAATGATCTGTGACGTCCTGCGGAATGCGGGCTTCATGGATACACTGCAAGCCGAAAACAGTGACGAGTTGCTGCAACTTGTCGAACTGAGCCGGCCAGGAATTGTCATCATGCCTGCGGCATTCCCAGAGCTATCCGGCCTGGCATTCACCCGTCGTATCAGGAACGGCTACAATTTCGTGCCGCGCGAAATGTCGATAATCCTGACCACCAGTGCTCCCACGAAGTCGTTTCTCGAGGCGACCCGAGAAATCGGCGTTGATGAGGTCGTGGTGCTCCCCTTTACGGCGCAAAGCCTGCTGACGCGAATCCGGTCAGTGATCGAGCGTCCCCGGCCCTTCGTCGATTGTGCTGTCTATGTTGGTCCCTGTCGCCGTCGGCGCATGCTGCAAGACTACACGGGGCCGAAGCGAAGGATGGAGGACCCCGTTGAGGAGACCAATGCGGGGTTGCTCTGGGAGGGCGAGACCAATCGCGCTGCAGTTCGGCTGTGTGTTCAAAAGATCAGCGAGTTCGGCGCGCTTCTAGGGC
>JBJXEK010000044.1:0-3804 GCA_046155055.1 Novosphingobium sp.
TGGTGGATGGCCAGAACGGTGTCATTGAACCGGAAATGGCCGCCGGCGCGCTCCACCGCCTGCGCCATCTGGGCGGTGGCCAGCTGGGGATCGCTGATATAGCCCCCCGTCGGACAGAACATCGCGCCTGTGATGGGGTCACCAGCGGTTTCGCCAAATCGGGGATCATCAATCCGGCGCGCCGGACTGAATTGGCGCAAGTCTGCGCCGGGAAGCCATTCGTGAAGTTCGCTTGCCGCGACATCCGTGAAGGGAACGCCGACCTCGCGCATGATGGAGCGCGTGCCCGCCAGCTGGCGATTTTCCGCCGCCTCGAGGACGAGGCAGCCGCATTCGTTGTAGTGCAGCGGGGTCTCGGGGCTAAACCCAAGGTAATCCGTCCAATTCTGCCATGCGAAGTGCGCTTCATAGGCCAGCGCGGTGCCGTCGATCGTCGAATAGTAAGGCCTGATAATCGCCGCGGACCAGGATGTGGAGCCGTGTCCCGGGGCGGGGCCTCGATCAACATTAAGGGTGCGGAAGCCGCGCCGCGCCAGATCGAGCGCGATTGCGCAGCCGATTATTCCGGCACCGATGACAACCGCGTCATACGCACGTGTTTCGGCCATGACTGGCTGCGTCCTTCGGCTCAAGGTTCCCCTCTCCCAACCCTCTCCCCTGAGCCGTAGGCCACCGGAGATAATGGGAGAGGGCAAAACACATCAATGGAAGATGTCGGTCCAGAGCATCCACTTGCCGCCCACCAGCTTGTAGACGACGACGGCGGTGACGTTTGCGTGGACCGACTTGTCGCCCTTGGTATCGTACTCCACGCGCGAGATTTCGCGGATGTAGGTGGGGGCGAGGCGCTCGGTTTCGAGCACCGTCAGCTTGAGATTGGTGATCGCCCCGGTCGCGCCGACCCACCAAGCGGTGATGTCTGCGCCCTTATAGAGCTTGTTGTCACCCGGCAGCATCGTCGCATCAGGCGCATACATCGCGCCGACCGCCGCGCCGTCGCCCTTGTTAAACGCGGCGGCGAATGCGTCGTCGGCCGCCTGGATCATCGCGTTGTCGTCTGCGAGCGCGGGCGTTGCCGAAAAGCCGAGCAACACCGCCGCCAAAATCATCTTGCGCATCGTTTGTACCCCCAAAAGTCTGTCCCGAAGTCGCCGAGACTATGGGGCTTCGGACGGCAGGTCAAACCGCATCGCGGCGCAGGCCTGAAAGGGTGGCGGGGGCTGGTGCAAGCCCCCGCCCATTATTCAGAACTTCAGTGCGCGCACTGTGCGCACGCCGGGCACCTTGCGCGCTTCGGACAGCACATCCTCAGTCACCGGGCTATCGACCGAGAGCAGCAGCACAGCCTCGCCGCCCGCTTCGCGGCGGCCCAAGTGGAACGTGCCGATGTTGATCCCTGCCTTGCCCAGAAGCGTGCCGATCGAGCCGATGAAACCCGGCGCGTCCGAGTTCACGATATAGAGCATGTCGCCATCAAGATCTGCCTCGATGCCGATGCCGAAGATCTCGACCAGCCGGGGCTGGCCATTGCCGAACAGCGTTCCCGCCACCGAGCGGTCGCCTTGCGCGGTGCCCACCGTCACGCGCACCAGCGTGTGGTACACGCCCTCGCGGTCATGCCGCACTTCGCGCACATCGAGCCCGCGCTCCTTGGCGAGGAACGGTGCGTTGACCATGTTCACCGTTTGCGAATACTGCTTCATCAGCCCCGCCAGCACCGCACCGGTGATCGGCTTCTGGTTGAGCTGCGCGGCTGCGCCTTCCACCTCGATCGAGATTTTGGTCAGGTTATCATGCGCCAGCTGGCCCACGAGGCTGCCAAGATGTTCGGCCAGCGCCATATAGGGCTTGAGCTTGGGCGCTTCCTCGGCCGAGAGCGAGGGCATGTTCAGCGCGTTGGTGACGCCGCCGGTGGTCAGAAACTCCGCCATCTGCTCGGCCACCTGAAGCGCAACGTTGACCTGAGCTTCCGTGGTGCTCGCGCCGAGATGCGGGGTGCAGATGAAGTTCGGCGTGCCGAACAGCGGGCTGTCCTTGGCAGGCTCGGTCTCGAACACGTCGAGCGCAGCGCCGGCCACGTGGCCGCTGTCGAGCAGTTCCTTGAGCGCGACTTCATCGATCAAGCCGCCCCGCGCGCAGTTGATGATGCGCACGCCCTTCTTGGTCTTGGCGAGGTTCTCGCGGCTGAGGATGTTCTTTGTCTCGCTGGTGAGCGGGGTGTGCAGCGTGATGAAATCGGCCTTGGCGAGCAGCGTGTCGAGGTCTGCCTTCTCCACGCCCATTTCGATCGCGCGCTCGGGCGTAAGGAACGGATCGTAAGCGACGACTTTCATGCGCAGACCCAGCGCGCGGCTGGCGACAATCGAACCGATATTGCCCGCGCCGATCAGGCCGAGTGTCTTGCTTGTCACTTCCACGCCCATGAAGCCGTTCTTCGGCCACAGGCCGGCCTGCGTTTGCGCATTGGCTTCGGGCAGTTGGCGAGCAAGCGCGAACATCAGCGCGATGGCGTGTTCGGCGGTGGTGATCGAATTGCCGAACGGGGTGTTCATCACCACCACGCCCTTGCTGGAGGCATAGGGGATATCGACGTTGTCCACCCCGATCCCGGCACGGCCGATGACCTTGAGATTGGTGGCGGCATCGAGGATTGCCTTGGTCACCTTGGTCGAGGAGCGGATGGCGAGGCCGTCATAATCGCCGATACGGGCGATCAGCTCTTCGGGGGTCTCGCCGGTAATCACGTCAACGTCGCAGCCGCTTTCGGCGAAAATGCGCGCGGCGTTGGGGTCCATCTTGTCGGAAATCAGTACGCGGGGCTTGGTCATGGTGTGTCTCCCTCTCCCCTTCAGGGGAGAGGGCCGGGGAGAGGGGAAAACGTCTCGTCCGGCCCTATGATTGATGAGGATTTCGAAAGGTGGCGCTTGTGCCCCTCTCGCGGGCCATCTCCCTTTATGGGGAGAAGGCTATTCTGGTTCAGGCAGCCTGATGCACTTGCGCCCAGGCCCAATCGAGCCAGGGGCCGAGATCGGCGATATCGGCCGCATCGACCGTCGCGCCGCACCAGATCCGCAAGCCCGGCGGGGCATCGCGGTATCCGGCGATATCGTAAGCCGCACCGGCCTTTTCGAGCAGGCCGGCAAACGCCTTGATCAGCGCCTCATCCGCGCCTTCGACGGTGAGGCACACCGAGGTCTGCGAGCGCGAGGCCGGATCGGCGGCGAGGTGGCCGAGCCAACTGCGCTCCTGAACCAGCGCATCGAGTGCGGCGGCATTGGCAGCGCAGCGCGCCTTCAGGCCTTCGAGTCCGCCCACCGACTTGGCCCATTCGAGCGCGAAGATCGCGTCTTCCACCGCGAGCATCGAGGGGGTGTTGATCGTCTCGCCCTTGAACACGCCTTCTGTCAGCTTGCCCTTGGAAACGAGGCGGAACACCTTGGGCAGCGGCCAGGCGGGGGTATAGGTTTCGAGTCGTTCGACCGCGCGGGGGCCGAGGATGATCACCCCGTGGCCGCCCTCGCCGCCGAGCACTTTCTGCCACGAAAAAGTCGCCACATCGATCTTGTCCCACGGAATGTCGTAGGCGAACACCGCGCTGGTCGCGTCGGCGAAGCTGAGGCCTTCGCGGTCGTCCGGGATCCAGTCGCCGTTCGGCACGCGCACGCCCGAGGTGGTGCCGTTCCAGGTGAAGAGCACGTCGCTCGACCAATCGACCGCAGCGAGATCGGGGATTGCGCCATAATCGGCGCGCATGACCACCGGATCAATCTTGAGCTGCTTGACCGCATCGGTGACCCAGCCCTC
>JBJXEK010000045.1:0-11333 GCA_046155055.1 Novosphingobium sp.
GCCGCGCCAGTCCGGGCCCGGCTGGCCGGGCGAGGAAATGTACGTGTGGCTGCGGCTCAAGCTGCTGGCGGACGCTGGCCTTGTCGGCCTGCCCAACGCGGGCAAGTACACCTTCATCAACCAGATCACCAACACCAAGGCCAAAGTCGGCGAATACGCCTTCGCCACCTTGCGCCCGCAGCTCGGCGTGGTGCGCCACCGCATGCGCGAATTCGTGCTGGCCGATATTCCCGGCCTCATTGCGGGCGCTGCTGAAGGCGCAGGCGTGGGCGACCGCTTTCTCGGCCACATCGAACGCTGCCGCGTGCTGATCCACTTGATCGACATCCACGGCACCGATCCCGCCGAAGCGATGCAGGTGATCGAGGACGAGCTTGAAGCCTATGGCGCAGGCCTCAAAGACAAGCCCCGTCTGATCGGGCTCAACAAGATCGACCTCGTCGATGCCGAACTGGTCCGCGCATTCAGCGCCGAACTGATCGCGGCGGGGGCTGATCAGGTGTTCCCGATCTCTGGCGCCACCGGCCGCGGTATCGACGCGCTGCTCGACGCCGTGCTCCAATACCTGCCCGATGCCACCACCACCGAACGCCCGACCGGCGCGGTTGAGGATGCGGAGGATCATGCGCCGTGGTCGCCGATGTAAGAAAATAGGGACAGTCCCTATTTTTGCGGCACGCCCGCTCAGCGATCTCTGTTTCCTCCCAACTCTCTGCAAGAACCCCCTTCTTCAATACCCGCATCCCCTTCCCGCGCCGCAGCATTTCCCCTAAGCGGCAGCCACAATGGCAATCGATACCCTCTCCCAGTTGACTGATCCTGACCGCGCGCCGCGTGTGGTGTTCAAAGTCGGCTCGGCGCTGCTCGTCGGCACGGATGGCGCGCCGCGCCGCGATTGGCTTGCCGCGCTGGTGGCGGAAATCGCGGCGGCGCGCACGCGCGGCCAGGAAGTGATTGTCGTCTCCTCCGGCGCGATTGCGCTCGGCGCACGCAAGCTCGGCCTGGCGCGCGGGGGCAGGGGCAGCCTTGCCGATGCACAGGCCGCCGCCGCCGTGGGTCAGATTGCGCTCGCAGGCCTCTGGGCGGAACTGCTGGGCGGCCACGGCCTGATCGCTGCGCAAGTGTTGCTCACGCTCGAAGACCTCGAGGACCGCCGCCGCTATCTGAACGTTACCGCCACGTTGGGCACTTTGCTCGCGGCAGGCGCAGTGCCGGTGATCAACGAGAACGACACCGTCGCCACGGAAGAAATTCGCTTCGGCGACAATGACCGCCTCGCCGCGCGTGTCGGCCAGGCTGCGGGCGCGGGCGCGGTCGTGCTGCTTTCCGATATCGATGGGCTCTATGACCGCGATCCGCGGCTCGAAGGCGCGGTGCGCGTGCCCGTGGTGCGCGGGGTCACGCCTGAAATCTACGCCATGGCGACCGGCGGATCTTCCTCCGGCCTCGGCTCGGGCGGCATGACGTCCAAGCTGCAGGCGGCCGAGATCGCCGGCCTTGCTGGCATCGCGCTCGCGATCATCGACGGCCGGCCGCTGGCGCCGCTGGCAGCCGCTCTGGCTGACGAGCGCGGCACCCTGTTCTGCCCGCTCCCTCGCGCTGGGCGCAAAGCCCGCGCGCGCAAAGCCTGGCTTGGCGGCAAGCTGCGCATGAAAGGGTCGCTCGCGGTCGATGCAGGTGCGGCCGCCGCGCTTTCGCGCGGTTCCAGCCTCCTCGCCGCCGGGGTGACCCGGGTGGACGGCACGTTTAGCCGCGGCGATGCCATTGCCGTACTCGGCCCTGACGGCGCAGTCCTGGCGCGCGGGCTCAGCGAATATGACGCCGCCGAATGCGCTGCGCTCCAAGGCCGCCCGTCGAGCGAGCACGAGGCGCTGCTCGGCTATGCCCCGCGCTCGGCGCTGATCCACCGCGACCAGCTGGTGATGCTGTAGTGCGCATGGAAGCGCGGGGGGAACTCGTCGCACTGACCGGCGCGACCGGCTTCGTCGGGCAGGCGTTGCTGCTCGCCGCAGCGCGGGCCCGGCTCGATGTCCGCGCGCTCACCCGGCGCAAACAGCAGCTGCGCGGCGGGGTCGACTGGGTGAACGGTGATCTTGCCGATACCGATGCGCTGAAGCGGCTCATGGAGGGTGCCAGCGCGGTGATCCACATCGCCGGCGTGGTCAATGCGCCCGATGCGGCAGGCTTCGACGCGGGCAATGTCCAAGGCACCTTGCGGGTGATCGAAGCCGCGCACGCGATGGGCGTGAGCCGCATCGTCCACGTCTCCTCGCTCGCCGCGCGCGAGCCGGATTTGTCGCTGTATGGCGCATCCAAACTGCGCGGCGAGAAGCTGGTGCGCGCTTCCGGCCTCGATTGGACAGTGGTGCGCCCGCCTGCGGTCTATGGTCCGCGCGATACCGAGCTGCTCGAGATGTTCCGGCTTGCGCGGCGCGGGGTGGTGCCGCTGCCGCCTGATGGCCTGCTCTCGATCATCCACGTCGCCGATCTGGCCGAGCTGCTGCTCGCGCTCATACCCAGCAGCGAAGAGGTGACGCACCAGATGTTCGAACCGGACGACGGCGAGCCCGGCGGCTGGACCCATGTGCGGCTCGCCCACGCTATCGGCGCGGCGCTGGACCGGCGGATCAGGCCGCTGCCGCTGTCGCCGCGTGTGGTCGGCTGGGCCGCGCGCGCAGACCGCCTGATGCGTGGCAAGAAGGCCAAGCTCACGCCCGACCGTGCACGCTACATCTGCCATCCCGATTGGACGGTGGGCGAGGGCCTGATGCCCCCGCCCGCGCTGTGGCATCCGCGCATCGACACGCGCGAGGGCCTCCACGCCACCGCTGCGTGGTACCGGGAGCACGGCTGGCTGAAGTAGGGCACAAAACCCGGTTGCTGTTTCGCTTTCGTGCGCGTCTTATAGGCTCATTATCGGACTGAAGGCGGTCGGCAGGGGGTGGTAATGGCAGTTATCCGGGCATTTGAATCGTTTGATTTCAACGTCCTCAATTTCAAGCCTTCGACCGGCGCACCGATTACCAGCCAGTTTACCGCAGGATCACGCGCGATCGAACCATACGACGACAGTTATACGTTTTCCTTGATTAACAAGGGAATTCCTCTTTCCAATCTTACGTTTGCCGGCAACGGTCTGGCAGACGAGGCATCGGCCAATATTTCGGCCTTTGAATTCGATACGTTTGTATCCGGACCAAACGGACCGGACGTTTACCCATCCTTCCTGATTGAAGGTATTGCGCTCACCCGGGCCGAAGCAGACGCCTTTGTCGCATCCTTGAAGGCAGGCCACACCGAAGCACTGGATACGCTGTTCAAAGTCCAGCTATCCGGGGACGATACGGTCTATCTCCCCCTCAGCGGGTATTCCGGCTCCATCTCGACTTATGGCGGCAATGATACAATCTACTCGAGAGGCGGAGGGCTGATCGACGCGGGTGCCGGCGATGATGTGATCGACAGCACCGGCGGGATTGCCGACGTTTTTTATGCGAGAAGCGAATATTACTTCGGCGGTACTGGCAACGATACCTATATCCTGTCCTCGGTCGCGGCGAACGTGGTCGAAAAGGTAGGGAAAGGCGTCGATCTGGTGCAGATCGCGGATACTCTGCAGGGCTTCAGATACGTCTTGCCTGCCAACGTCGAAAACGGGGCGATGGTGAATACTGTAGCCGGTGCTCTCATCGGCAATGCCGGGGTCAATACACTTACCGGCAACGATGTAGCCAACGACCTCTACGCTGCCGCCGGAAATGACAAGCTGTTGGGGGCAGGGCGGCGCTGACAGACTCAACGGCGGCCCAGGTGCCGACCAACTCCATGGCGGGACGGGCAATGATCGCCTCACGGGTGGTAACGACGCGGATCGCTTTTACTTCCATACGGCGCCGAATGCGAAGACCAACCACGACATCGTCACTGATTTTACAAGTGGATCGGACACCCTTGTTTTCAGCCAGAACGATTTTATCGCGATTGGCGCTTTGGGCAAGCTGACCGCCTCTGCGTTCTGGTCCGGGGCTGGGGTTACATCTGCGCATGATGCGAGCGATCGGGTCATCTACGATTCGACCACTGGTGCGCTTTATTACGATGCGGATGGTTCTGGCGGTGTGGCGGCCGCTGTCTTGGTGGCACATTTGGGAGTCAGTGTGCACCCGGCTCTGGCGGCAGGTGATCTGCTGATCGTGGTGTGATCCGCTTCAGGCTTTAGATCAGCACGATATCGCCCCCATCCAGATGTGGTGCGCCCGCCAGCAGCGCGATCTGCACGGCCGCGCCTGGGCCCGAGCCGTCGGCATCGTACAGCAACAGCCCCTGCGCCTGATCGTAGAGCAGGTGGTCACCGGCGTGCGTGGCCGCACTGCCCAGCATCAGAGCGCCTGCGCCCAGTGCCCCGGCAGGCAGCCCCGCCAGCGCGCCGAACACCGCGCGTTCCAGCGCGATATGGTCGGTGCCGGTTGCGAAATCGGCAATCGTATCGCGGTCCGTGCTGGCGGCGATGGCGGTGTCGAACACGAAGGTGTCGCTGCCCGCGCCGCCGTTCAGCCGGTCTGCGCCCCTGCCGCCAGCGAGGCGGTCGTCACCCGCGCCGCCGTAGAGGCTGTCCCGGCCGTTCTCGCCCACGAGCGTATCGTTGCCAAGTCCGCCAACCAGTTTGTCTCCCCCTGCGCCGCCCGAAAGCCGGTTGGCGGCGGCATTGCCGATGATCGTGTCGCGCCCCGCACCGCCAACCGCGTCCTCGATCACCGTGCCGAACGCGATGCCGACATTCTGCGTGAGGTTGCCGATATCGGAAAGCGTGCCCGGGATCAGGCTGATCCGCTGGTTCGTGCGATAGCCGCTCGTATCGAGCGTATCGTGCCCCCCGGCATCATAGATCGCGATTACCGGATCGGGATTGTACGCCGCATCGAAATCGAACACCGGCCGCGCTGGCCCACTGAGCTGCATGTGGAAACCGTAAGTATCGTCGCCCGTCCGCGTCGCCGGGTCCGCGCCGTATTTCTGCTGGACCGCGAGGATGTCGTAGAGCAGCGGGGTCTGGGCATTCACGCCGTCGTGCGTTAGATCACTTCTGCCCGGGGTGCCGGTGCGGTCCACGCGCGGATCATCGGAAGCGGCCGCGAAGTATGACATCACCGTCCAGCGCAGCGTGTCCTTGGTAAACAGCGCGCTGTCCGGATAACTGGGCCCCGATGCATCGGCCACATCATAGGGCGCGGGGTGCGAGAGCCCCAGCGTATGCCCGATCTCGTGCAGCAGCGCTTCAAGCCCGCGCTCGCCGTAGCGCCATCTCTGGAATTCGGGCCAAACCGGATTGAGCCAGACTCGCCCCGCATCCAGGATCTTTGCGGCGGGGGTCGTTGCGGCAGGCTGGGCGACCAGATGGTTCTGCGCATAGATGCCGCCGTGCCTGGTGGTACTCGAGAAGGCGACGGTGATCTGGGCGCCGGCGTTTTTGGCCGGATCGGTCACCGGATCGAGGTTGATCGCGATCAGGTCATCCCACAATTCGAACGCCAGCGCAGCAAAGACACCGGCCTCCGCCGACGGAGCGACAAACCCCGCCGTCTCCGCCGACGTGCCGAACACATCGACCGGCGCGCTCGTCGGCACGCTGTAGGTGACATGGGTGCCCGCCCAGGTCCGCGTCTGCCCCTGTTCCGTGCCGCCCCAGTTGGTCTGCAATTCGTGCACGATCCGGGCATCGCTGAAGACCGGCAAGGTGGGCACGGTCTTATCGCTGAATCGCAGTGATTCCACGCCGGTCAGCACGTCGAGACCATCTGGGCCGAGCACCGTCACCACCCCTGCGGCGTTCCGGCTTATGGAATAGAGGCGCGCCGGCCCTGCAAACACCGCAACATCGATCCCGCCGCCGCCGTGCAAGGTATCGTTGCCTGCGCCGCCGATCAGTGTGTCATTGCCATCGCCGCCCATCAGCGTGTCGTTCCCGCTGCCGCCATCGAGCACATCGTCACCTTTGCGGCCGTCGGCGACATTCGCGGCCATGTCGCCTAGATAGCGGTCGTTGCCATCGCTCGCTCCGGGGCCCGGTGTCCAAACGCCAGCCATGTTCATTCCTTGCCCGTCCGCAGCGCGACTCTGCGCATAGCGAGCATCGCGGGGGCAAGTCTATCGGGCCGGGGACCCTCAGGCGTCCAGATGCGGGACGATCAGGCCGCTTTCGCCGCCAGTTCGCCCACCCGCGCCGCCACCATCGCCTTCAGCGGCAGCCGCGCCTTCATCCGCACAGCGAGCAGCGCGGTGCCGCTGACCTTGCGCTGCACGAACAGAGTATCCATCGGCGGCAGGTGCCAGCTCGCGCGGTCGTGCGCCACCGGCTCTCCCAGATCACGCAGCTTGGCCACGAAGCTGCGGTCGGCGAAATCAAAGATGTCGGAGCGTCCGACGTGGGTCAGGATCACATCCAGTACCCCGTTCAGCGCCTCGCCGTGCCGCGCAATCTGCTCTGCCGAAACAAAGCCCACTTCGCTGATCCGATCCCGCAGCAGTGCCCGGTCCTGGGCCAGCCCCGCGCGCATCATCCGCGCATACGCCGCCTGCGTTTCGTGCGGCACCGCGCGGGCAGCGCCGAAATCGAGCAGCACGATCTTGCCGGTCTCGGGCTGCCAGCGGTAATTCGCGAAGTTGGGGTCGGTCTGCATGAAGCCGAATTCGAACAGCTCGCGCAGCACCAGATCGAGCAGCGCGCCCATCGTCCGGTCGCGCACTTCCTGCGAGGCTTGCTCCAGCTCGTCGATCGGCCGCGCGGGGATGAAGTCCATCGTCAGCACGCCGGGCCCGGTCAACTCGTCCACAGGCGCGGGCACGAGGAATTCCGCTTCGCCCGCCAGCATTGCGCCATAGCGGCGCATCTGCTCCGCCTCACGCAGATAGTCCGCCTCCTCGTGCAGCTGGCGCTTGGCTTCGACCAGCAGGGGCGCGATATCGAGTTCCTTGGGCAGCAGACCCGAAACCCGCAGCAGGGTTGCGACATTGTCGATATCTGCATCGATGCTCGCGGCAATGCCGGGGTACTGCACTTTGACCGCGACCACGCGCCCATCGTGCATCACGGCGCGGTGAACTTGCCCGATCGAGGCGGCGGCAATCGGTGTCGCATCGAACCGTGCGAAACGCTTGCGCCAATCCGCGCCCCAGGTTGCCGCCAGCACGGTCTGCAATTGCTTGGGCGGCATGAAATGCGCTGCATCGCGCAGCCGCGCCAAGATCGCGGTGAGCTCCTGCGGCAGCAAGTCGCCCGCATCGAGCGAGATCATCTGCCCCAGCTTCATCGCCGCGCCGCGCAGCCGCGAAAGCTGCTCGGTCACGCGCGTGGCATTGGCGGGAGTGAGCAGAAGCTCCGACATCTGCGGCCGTTCGCCCCGCGCGATCCGCCGTGCGCCCTCAGCCAACACACCGCCCGCCACGCCGCCTGCAATCTGGCCGAACGCGGAAAAGCGCGACAAACGCCCTGTTGGCACCTTGCGGTAGCGCTCGTCGCTCATCGGGCAAACCTCTGCCCAAAAAGCCTCTGCAAAGTGGGGCGCACTCTGAGGAATCGGACGTAACCCCACTCCAGCATGCGCAAAATGAGCGGAATGCGCGCCAGCAGCCCCAACGGCCGCAGCAGCGGTATCGCGCGCCACATCGCGGCAAAGGCCGCCGCACCGCTCAGCAGCACACCTTCCTCACGTGCGTGAAACCGTGCCAGCAGAACCGCCGGGTCCAGTGGACAGCTGGCGTCCGCCTGCATCACATCGATGAATTCAATCCGCTGTGCCCGGTCAAGCCGCCGCATCAGCGCAATCTCGCGCGTGCAGAGCGGGCAGGCCCCGTCGAACCAGACGGTCAGCGTGGATGGGGACATGAATCGTGCGTTCCTAAAACCAGCAGCACCGCCGTGGGCGCCGCAGGCGTGTCTGGTCTACGCCTTTAACACATGTGGCAAGCTGCTCATTGGTGAGCCTGCGGCCTCAGAACGCCGGATCATACCCCGGAGGCAGTTCGCCGCCCGCCTCGCTGCTCGCGCCAATGCTCCCTGGCGTGCCCGGCACATGGATCCCGCATTCGACCTTGTCCCAGCCCTTCCAGCGGCCCGAGCGTGGGTCTTCGCCCGGTGCAACGCGACTGGTGCAAGGCGCGCAGCCGATCGAGGGGTAGCCCTGCTCAACCAGCGGATGGCGCGGCAGATCGTGCTCCACCATATAGGCCTCGATATCTTCCGCGCTCCACGAAGCGAGCGGGTTGAACTTCAGCCGCCCTTCCGCATCGGTGCGGTCTATCTCGAAGCGCGGCAGTCCGCTGCGTGTCGCAGACTGGAAACCTTTGCGCCCGCTGATCGACGTGTCGAATGCCAGCAGCGCGCGCGCCAGCGGCTGCACCTTGCGGATATCGCAGCACCCGTCCGGGTCCCATGACCACCGCAGTTCGTTGGCATCCTTGGCTTTGAGCAGCTCTGGATCGGGTTCGACGATCAGCAGGCCCGTCAGGCCAAGGTGCGCCACCAGCGCATCGCGATAGGCGATCGTCTCCGGGAAATGCTTGTGCGTTTCCAGGAAGATCACCGGTATCGACTTGTCCACCTGAGCGATCAGGTGAAGCAGCACAGCGCTTTCCGCGCCGAAGCTCGAAACCACTGCAACTTCGCCGATCAAGCCGTCACGCAGCACGCTGCGCAGCATTTCGGGCGTATCGGTGCCGCGAAACAGATTGTTGAGCCGGATCGCGTCGGTTTCGGTGAAGCGCGGTCCTGTCGCGAGTCGGTCAACGGCCCGGTTCGTTGGACGCGTGAGGTTAGTCGCCATGGCGTTTTGCCCAGATGGGATTGCGGCCGTCGATGGTCTTCTGATAGACCTCGGGCCAGGTCGCGAAGGCCTTCTGCGCCGCCTCGGCCGCAATCGGCTTGGCCGGCGCGAAGGCATCGAACCCGCAGCGCTTCATATGGCTGAGCTGGTCGAGCAGCACATCGTCGGTCGCGCGCAGTTCGCCCTGATAGCCTGCCTCACGCAGGATGCGCGCTGAGGAATAGCCGCGCCCGTCGCCGTACGCGGGGAAGGCCACCTCGATCAGCGCTATCCGCCCCAGATGCGGCAATAGCTTGCGCGCATCCTCGCCCGGCTCGATGCGGACAGCCGCCGCGTTATCGGACGCAAGGAAATCCGCCAGTGGAAGCACCGGCGCACCGCTCGCTGCGTCGACGCGCAGCCGCAACAAGGTCTCATCCATAAATCGCCTCCTTGAACGGGGCCATCCCGATGCGGCGGTAGGTATCGAGGAAGCGCTCGCCTTCGCTGCGCGCCGCCAGATAGACCTCTGTCGCCTTCTCCAGCGCGTCGACCACGCCGTCCTCGCTGAAGCCCGGCCCGGTGATATCCGCCAGCGAGGTGTCCGCCGCCTCGCTGCCGCCGAACGAGAGCTGGAAGTTCTCGATCCCGCGCTTGTCGACGCCCAGAATGCCGATGTGCCCGGCATGGTGGTGCCCGCAGGCATTGATGCAGCCCGAAATCTTGAGCTTGAGTTCGCCCAGATCGCGCTGGCGGTCCATATCGGCGAACCGCTGCGAAATCTTCTGCGCCAGCGGGATCGACCGCGCATTGGCGAGGCTGCAATAATCGAGCCCCGGGCAGGCGATGATATCGCTGATGAGATCGAGGTTGGCACTGCCGAGCCCCGCTGCGTCCAGCTTCTGCCACAACGTATAGAGGTCTGCCTGCTTCACATGCGGCAGCACGATGTTCTGCGTGTGCGTCACGCGCAGTTCGTCGAGGCTATAGGCCTCGCCCAGCTCGCCCATCAGGCGGATTTGGTCCGCCGAGGCGTCGCCCGGAATGCCGCCGGGGGGCTTGAGGCTGATCACGACCACAGCATAGCCCGGCTGCTTGTGCGCTGCCGTGTTCTGGTCCAGCCACAGCGCAAAATCGGGATCGCTGCGGTCCACCACGTCAGGCAGCCCTGTCTCGAAGCCCGGATTGGCAAAGAACGCAGCAATGCGGTCGAACTCGGCCTGCGGCGGCTCCAGCCCCAGGGTCAGGATATGCGCGAACTCTTCCTCCACCTGACGGCGGTATTCGTCCGCGCCGATCTCGTGGACGAGGATCCTGATCCGCGCCTTGTACTTGTTGTCGCGGCGGCCATACCGGTTGTAGACGCGCAAGCAGGCCTCGGCGTAGCTGATCATCTGCAGCGCGGGCACGAATTCGCGGATCATCGGCCCGATCATCGGGGTGCGGCCCATGCCGCCGCCGACATGGAACTTTGCGCCGATTTCGCCGGCTTCGTTCTTCACGATCTGGATGCCGATATCGTGCAGCCGCATGGCGGCGCGGTCGGTATCGCTCGCGATCACCGCAATCTTGAACTTGCGCGGCAGGTAATCGAATTCCGGATGGAAGCTCGACCACTGGCGCAGTAGCTCGGCATAGGGCCTCGGATCGACCAGCTCGTCCGCCGCCGCCCCGGCCATGTGGTCTGAACTGATGTTGCGGATGCAGTTCCCGCTGGTCTGGATCGCATGCATTTCCACGGTCGCCAGCTCGGCGAGAATGTCCGGCGTGTCGTCCAGCTTGATCCAGTTGTACTGGATGTTCTGCCGCGTGGTGAAGTGGCCGTAGCCGCGGTCATACTTGTCCGCGATATCGCCCAGCAGCCGCATCTGGCGGCCATTCAACGTGCCATAGGGAATGGCGACGCGCAGCATATAGGCGTGCAGCTGCAGATAGAGCCCGTTCTTCAGCCGCAGCGGCTTGAACTGGTCCTCTGTCAATTCGCCCGAAAGGCGGCGCGCCACTTGCCCGCGGAATTCCTCCACGCGTGCATCGACCATGGCCTGATCGTAGCTGTCATACTGGTACATGGTCAGATCACCCGGTTGGCGGCGTCGATGTCGCCCGGCTTGAGAGTCAGGTCGAGGCGCACGGTCGGGCCGAGCGCGCGGATGCGGTCCTTGATATGCGCCGGGCGCACGCCCTCGGCAGTGCGCGTTGCGGCAATGGCATAGCCGACATTGACGCGCAGCGCGGCGTCCTCGGCGGCAAGGATCGCCTCGGCCTGATCGCCCACGTCCACCGCGTCGTTCACATCGCGCGACCAGCCCGCGCCGTCCCACCAAACGACATCGCCGCTGCCCAGATCATTTCCCGTCAAAATCTTCACGCTGCGCTCTCCGCGATCTTTTTCAACTCATGCGCCTGCTCGCGCGCGGCAACTTCGCCGATCACGATCAGGGCAGGGCTCTTCACCCGCTCGTCTGCCACCAAGGCCCCAAGCCCCGCCAGCGCGCCGCGCAGCACGCGCATCGAAGGCCGCGCCGCGTTCTCGAT
>JBJXEK010000046.1:0-15630 GCA_046155055.1 Novosphingobium sp.
TCTGGGTGAAATCGAGCCGGCTTTCGGCTTTGTCGATCTTGCTGGCGTAGGTGGCGCCCTCCTCGGGCTGCACCTCTGGTGGGTAGGCTGAGATATCAGCCAGAACCTGAGCCATCAGCGCCGCGCCCAGCGCCGCAATCTCGGCGGTAAGCTCGCCCGCCGTCTTGCCCGCCACCTGCGTCTCCGCCTTCGCGAGCATCGGCCCGGTATCAAGCCCGCGCTCCATCTGCATGATGGTAACGCCGGTCGTCGTGTCCCCCGCAAGGATCGCGCGCTGCACCGGGGCTGCGCCGCGCCAGCGCGGGAGGAGTGAGCCGTGGACGTTAAGGCAGCCCAGCCGGGGTGCATCCAGAATCGCTTGCGGCAGGATCAGTCCATAGGCCGCAACAACCGCCACATCGGCCTCCAGCGCGGCAAAGGCCGCCTGCTCCTCCGCGCCTTTCAGGCTGATGGGCGTGTGCACTGGAATGCCGAGCGCCTCCGCCGCCAACTGCACCGGTGAGGGCTGGAGCTTCTTGCCCCGCCCAGCCGGCCGCGGCGGCTGGCTGTAAGCCGCGACGACCTCGTGCCCCGCCGCCGCCAGCGCGGTCAGCGTCGGCACGGCAAATCCGGGAGTGCCCATGAAGATCACGCGCATTGTTTGCAAAAAGCCTTCCGTTTGGTGCGTCAGGCCCTATCTGTGCCGCCATGGCATCGCAAGAGATCGAGGCGCTGGCAAATGCGCTGGCGCGGCTTCCCGGGCTCGGGCCCCGCAGCGCGCGGCGCGCAGTGCTGTGGCTGATCAAGCGGCGTGAGACCGGGCTGACCCAACTGGTGAACGCGCTGAACGCAGTGCAGGGCCGGCTGGTGGAATGCGACACCTGCGGCAATGTCGATACCGTGAGCCCCTGCGGCATCTGCACCGATTCGCGCCGCGATCCCCGCGCGCTCTGCGTGGTGGAGGATGTGGCGGACCTTTGGGCGCTCGACCGGGCGCGGCTGTTTACCGGGCGTTACCACGTGCTTGGCGGGCGGCTTTCGGCGCTGGAGGGCATCGGGCCGGAGGACCTCACCATCGGCAAGCTGCTCCGGCGCGTCGAGGCGGGCGGGATCGATGAGGTCGTGCTGGCAATGAACGCCACGCTGGAGGGCCAGACCACCGCGCACTATATTGCCGAGCGGATCGAGCATCTGCCGCTGCGCGTGACACAGCTGGCGCACGGGTTGCCGGTGGGCGGCGAACTGGACTACCTCGACGAAGGCACCTTGGCGCAGGCGCTGCGCGCAAGAAGGCCAGTTGGCTAACCAAGCGCACGGCACCTTGCGAGTCGGCGCGCGCGCGATTATCTGACCCACATGGCTATACGCGAAATCATCGAAGTCCCCGATCCGCGCCTCAAGCAGATCTCCGCCCCCGTCACGCAGTTTGACGAGGCGCTCCGTACGCTCGTCGCCGACATGTTCGAGACGATGTACGATGCGCCCGGCATCGGCCTTGCCGCCGTGCAGGTCGGCGTGCCGCTGCGCGTATTGGTGATCGATCTCCAGCCTGACGATCCGGATGCCGAACCGGTGCCTTGCGATCACGACGGCCACCACCACCATCATACCCCGACCAAACGCGAACCCCAGGTGTTCATCAACCCGGAAATCCTTGCGCCTTCGGCAGAGCGCACGATCTACAATGAGGGCTGCCTCTCGGTGCCCGAGATGTACGCCGAAGTGGAGCGCCCCGCCCGCATCCGTGCGCGCTGGCAGGACCTTGATGGCACGGTGCTCGAGGAGGACATGGACGGCCTGATGGCGACTTGCCTGCAGCACGAGATGGACCACCTCGAAGGTATCCTGTTCATCGACCACCTCTCGCGCCTCAAGCGCGGCATGGTGCTCAAGCGACTGGAAAAGCTGCGCAAAGCGGCTTGACAGGCAGGCCTTGCGCGACAAGGTCGCACAGGATAAGTTCACGCTTCGTTCCTGAATCGGAGTCGACGTGGACACCACCCTTGTCATTGTTTTTGTGATCCTTGCGCTGCTCGCCGGCCTTGCTGTGGGCTGGATGCTGGGTGGCCGCCCGATTGCCGAGTGGAAAGCGCGATTCGCCGCGCGCGATGGCGAGGCGCGAGAGCTGGACGACAAGTTCCGCCGCGCAATTACCGAGCTGGCCGCCGCGAGCGTCAAGGCCGGGCAGCATGATGCGCTGGCAGACGAAATCGGCACGATTCGCGACGAGCGCGATACGCTCGCGGCGCAGTTTGCCGCCGCGCACGAGCGTGCGGGCGAGGCCGAACGGATTCGCGCGGAACTGGGCGTGGTGCGGACGGACCGGGAGAACTTGCGCGCCGAACTGGAGCGGCTGAAGGCGGAGGCTGACGGGTTTTCCGAAAAGACGCGCCTGCTGGTCGAAGCGCAGGAGATGCTGCGCAAGGAGTTTGAAAACGCCGGGCACAAAGTGCTCGAAAAGGCGCAGGAGGCCTTCCTGACCCGGGCCAGCGCGCGGTTCGCCGAAAGCGAGAAGACCAGCGCGGACCGGCTGAAGGCCGTGCTCGAACCGGTCGGCGCGCGGCTGGAGAAATACGAGCAGCAAGTGCAGGAGCTTGAGGCGAAACGCGTCGACGGGTTCGGCCAGCTCACCGGGCTGATCGAATCGATGCGGCAGGGGCAGGAAGCCGTGCGCACCGCTGCGCTGCAACTGGGCAATTCGCTGCGCAACGGGCCCAAGACGCGTGGGCGCTGGGGCGAATTGCAGCTGCGCAATGTGCTGGAGCAGTGCGGGCTGGCGGAACACACCGATTTCGTCACCGAACATTCGGTCGAGACCGAAGAAGGGCGGCTGCGACCTGATGCCATCGTCAAGGTGCCGGGCAACAAGCTTCTGGTGATCGACGCCAAGGTCTCGCTCAACGCATATCAGGACGCGTTCGAGGCGACCGATGACGACGCGCGCGCGATTGCGCTGACGGCCCACGTACAATCTATGCGGAACCACATCGCGACGTTGGGCGCGAAAAGCTACCAGAGCCAGTTCGACGAAGCGCCCGACTACGTGCTGATGTTCGTGCCCGGCGAGCACTTCATTGCTGCCGCGCTGGAGCGCGATCCGGGGCTGTGGGACTATGCCTTCGAGCGGCGCGTGCTGCTCGCCTCGCCCACCAACCTCGTCGCAATCGCACGCACGATCGCGCAAGTCTGGCGGCAGGACGGCCTGGCCCGTGAGGCGCGCGAGATCGGCAAGATGGGTACGGAAATCTACGAGCGAATTAGGGTCGCTGCCGAGCACTTGAAGCGCGTCGGTGGGGGTCTCCAGTCTGCCGTCAGCAACTACAACAAGTTCGTTGGCAGCTTTGAGCGTAATGTGCAGTCCGCTGCCCGAAGGCTTCGCGACAAGGGCGTAGAGATCAGCAGCGAGATCGACGACGTGCCACTGGTCGATCTGGTTCCGCGCCACGCCGACGCGATGCCGCTGCTTGCGCTGGTGGAGCCAGAGGATGGCGAAGAAGCTGCGGAGTAATTACCCGCCGATGCTCGCCAGCACCTCATAAGCCAGTACCGCCGCCGCCACTGCCGCGTTCAGGCTGTCGGCGCGGCCCAGCATCGGCATGGTGACCCGCAGGTCGCAGGCCATTTCATAGTCCTCGGGCAGACCGCGCGATTCGTTGCCGACCAGGATGAAGGACGGGGCGGAATAAGGCGCGCCGCGATAGGGGACGGCTTCGCGCAAGCTGGCGGCGATGAGCTGGCCCGGCCCGGCGCGCAGCCACGGCAGGAATTGTTCCCAGCGCGCCTGCGCCAGCGGCACGGTGAACACTGCGCCCATGCTCGCGCGCACGGCTTCGACCGAGAACGGATCGGCGCAATCGTCGAGCAGGATCACCCCGCCTGCCCCAACCGCGTCGGCCGTGCGCAGCATGGTGCCAAGATTGCCGGGATCGCGCATCGCCTGCGCCACCAGCCAGATTTTGCCCTCTAAGCGGTCCAGCGCTTGCAGGGCAGTGTCCCATTCCGCGTAGACACCGGCGACGGCCTGCGGATTGTCCTTGCCCGTGATCTTGGCCAGCAGATCTTCCGGAAGCTCAAGCACATCGCCGCCCGCCGCAAACACGGCTTCTTCCAGCGCGGCCAGCAGGGGATGCGCCTCGCGCCCCTCGGCCATCAGCAGCATTTCGGGGAGACGGCCACTCTCGCGTGCATCCGTGAGGAGGCGCAGACCCTCTGCAAGGAAGCGGCCCTCGCGCTTGCGGTGCTTCTTTTCGCGAAGCGCACGCACCGCCTTGACCGTCGGGTTGGAAAACCCGGTGATGATGCGGCGGCTCATCGCAGCTCCAATGGCCTGCTGTCAGTCTTCGCCAAAGCCGTCTTTGACGAGCCCCGCGACCTTCATCAGCACAGCGTCCGCATCGGGGCCGGTGACCACGATCTCGATATGATCACCCTTCGCCGCGCCGAGCATCATCAAACCGAGGATCGAGCCGCCGTTGGCTTCGTTGCCGTCCTTGTTCACAAGGACTTCGACGCCCTTGGGCAAGCGTGCGACGGCATTGACGAATTTGGCACTGGCGCGCGCGTGGAGTCCGCGCTGGTTGACGATCAGGACGGTTTCACGCGCGAGGACCGCATCACCTGAAGCGGGGCCCACGGCGGAAGCAGCATCGGGCGCGCCATCATCGGCCATGGCTCAGGCGTCCTGCCCCAGAAATTCCGAGGCAATCGTAATGTAGTTGCGCCCGGCATCGCGCGCCGCGGCAGTCGCCTCACGCACGCCCATGCTGCTGCGCGCCTTCGCAAGGCGAATGAGCATCGGCAGATTGATCCCGGCGATCACCTCGACCCGGCCCGCCTCCATCAGCGAGATCGCGAGGTTCGAGGGGGTGCCCCCGAACAGATCGGTGAGGACGATGACGCCCTCCCCGCTGTCGACGCGGCGGATCGCCTCGGCTATTTCCTTGCGGCGGCGTTCCATGTCGTCATTGGGACCAATGCAGACGGCGACGATATCGGGCTGGCGGCCAACGACATGCTCCATCGCATGGATGAATTCGTCAGCCAGCGCGCCGTGGGTTACGAGAATAAGACCGATCATCTGGGGGCCATGCATCTTAGGGATTTGCTCCGAAGGGCGATCCGGCAGGGTGCCGCAATCATGCTGAACCGCAGCTTGGCCGGAGCGCGTCGCATGCGGCGCACTGCCCAATCCAAACCACCGTCTTCCAGAGCATGTCCATTCCCCCGATAGTTCCTGAGCCCGTTTTTCCGGGCATTTTCTGTTATGATTTTCATGTCTGCGTGCCTTCAACCATGTCGGCGGCGCGCGAACTCAGGTTGCGATGCAGCAATGTGGGAGAAAATCCCGCATCGCGCAAGGCACAAGCTATCTGCTCGGCCATGAACACCGAACGGTGCCGCCCGCCCGTGCAACCGAAGGCGATGTTCACATAGGCCTTGCCCTGCGCCTGGAAGCGCGGCAGCAGCAGCAACAGGAGATCGCGGATCCGCGCAAAGGCCTCGCTAAACGCTGGATCCTGCCGGATATATTCGCCGACCGGCGCATCCTGCCCAGACATCGGGCGCAAAGCATCGTCCCAGTGCGGATTGGTAAGGAAGCGCATGTCGAACACCAGATCGGCGAGCGGCGGGGTCCCGCGCGAAAAACCGAAACTGCTGATTGTGACCGTGGTGCGCTGCGGCGTGATTGCCCCGAACTGTTCGCGAATCGCCTGCTGGAGATCGTGCGTGGTGAAGTCCGTGGTGGACATGACGACATCGGCCCAACGGCGCAGCGGCTCGAGAAGTTCGCGCTCCGCCGCGATGCCAGTGGCTGCGGGCTTGTCCTCGCTCATCGGATGGCGGCGGCGGGTTTCGTTGTAGCGACGCTCAAGCTCCGCACCGCCGCAATCGAGGAACAGCGTAGTGACCGCCAGATCGCTACGCGCTGAGAGGCGCTTGACCCGTTCGATCGTGCGGATCGGATCGAAGCCGCGTGTGCGCGTATCGAAGCCGATGGCGAGGGGTGAGCCGGCATCGAGTTGTGCCGAGCCCGGCTCGGTTTCCAGCAGCCGGTCGAGCAGACGGATCGGGAAATTGTCGATTGCTTCCCAGCCCATGTCCTCCAGCGTACGCAGCGCGGTGGTCTTGCCGGCACCGAGCACACCGGTGACAAGAAGAATCCGCTGCGGAGGCAGGTCCGATTCGGGCGACATAGCGTTCGTTTGCGCCGATCAAAGCGCGAAGGGAAGAGCGTTAGGGGGCATAGAGGGCCGGTAACGCCCCAGCAATGTTTCGGAGCAGGACAGTCGGCCCCGTCGAGCGACCCTACTGCGGCAAGCCATAGTGTCTCAGTGCTCGTTCGGCGCGCAACGCGAGCACTGGGCTATCGGGCCATAGCCGGATGAGCGGCAGCGATATGCCGTGGCGGATCGTGTGCTCCGCCTCGGTGATGAAGCGCGGTGCATCCCGGTCCAGCACCACAACCAGCGCGACGGGCACGGCCATCATAACCGGCGTCACCTCGATGATGCCCAGATTGCGTACTTCAAGAAGACCGCTCGTGGCAGGCACGGGGCTGGCGAACAGCTGGGCGTCGCGACGCTCTAGCGAAACACCATCATCGCCGACACGCTCCGCGCCGCGGTCTATCAGTGCCAGCGCAAGGCTGGATTTACCCGATCCTGGCGGGCCTTCGATCAGTACGGCTCGCCCGTCCACCCAAACGCAGGTCGCCAGGTGATGCGGGATGTCCGCAGGCGCGCTCATTCCTCCTCCTCGCCGGCCATGGGCAGCGCGAGCAGAAGCTGCGCGCCGGGCTGCCCATCATCGCGATCAGTGATGGCGAGTGCACCGTCGTGCGCCTCGGCAATGGTGCGCGCGATCGCGAGGCCAAGGCCGCTGTGCGCGCCGAACGCTTCGGCAGGCGGGCGGACCGAATGGAACCGCTCGAACACCTTCTCACGCTCGGCGGGCGGGATGCCGGGACCCTGATCGCGCACCGCGAGGAACACCCGGCCCCCGCCGCCCCAGACCACGACGTCGACCGCGCCACCGGGCGGCGAGAACGAGACCGCGTTGTCCAGCAGGTTTTCCAGGACGCGCTCCAGCTGGAGCGCGTCGCCGTGCACAACCGCCACGCCGCCCCCGCGGGTGAACGCCACGGGGCACGCATCCCGGTCGGGCCGGGCACCGCGTGCGCCAACCACATCGCGTGCCACTTGCGCCAGATCGAGCGTGGCAAAGGTGCTGCGGCTAAGTTCGGCATCGATGCGACTGGCATAGGCGATTTCGGTAATCAGGCGATCGATCCGCTGGACATCGTGCGCAGCGATTGCAGCAAGCTGGCTGCGCAGCGCCGGATCCTCGATCTTTTCCATCGTCTCGAGCGCGCTGGAAAGCGAAGCGAGCGGGTTCTTGAGCTCGTGTGCGACATCAGCAGCGAAGCTTTCCACCGCATCGATGCGCTGGCGCAGCGCGGTGGTCATGTCGGAAAAGGCGCGGGCGAGCAGACCGATCTCGTCACCGCGTTCCGGCAGGCGCGGTACCACTACCGCGCGGTCGCGCCCCAGCCGCACACGCACCGCCGCGCGGACCAAGGCGCGAAGCGGCTGGACGATGGTGCGCGCGAGGAACAGCGAGAGCTGAATCGAGAGCAAGAAAGCAATCCCGATGATGACACCGAGCGACTGGCGTGCATCGCGCACCGACTGGGTGACATCGGTCGCGTTGCGCAGCGCGAGCAGCATCTCGCCATCCGTGCCCACCGGCGTTGCAGCGGTGATGACGGGCGTGCGATCAGGAGCATAGCGCAAATAGACTTCGGTGCGATGCGCGCTGCGGGCACGGGCGATTTCCGGCCAGTTGGCTGCGCCCGGCTGCGGCGGTTCCTTGTAGCGCTCGATGGCCGGCGCGCCGACGATCAAATCGACGCCGCGATCAAGCGCACGCGCGGCGGTCGTGAACCAGGCCTCGCTGGCCGGATCGGCAAAGGCAAAGGGTGCAGGCGCAAGGCGGAAACTGTCGCCGATCAGGCCGCCATCGGCATTGTAGAGTGTGAGCCGCAGGTGCTGCGCCGTACCGATCTCGGCCAGCACCGCGCGGCGCTGACGCGGCCCGACTTCGGTGAGCGCGACCGCAGCGATCTCGGCCTCTGAACGTGCCAGCTTGAACCGTTCGGCAAGGAGCTGCTTGCGATAGCTGTCGAGATAGAAAAACGAGCCCGCGAGTAGCGCCAGTGCGATGACATTGACCGCAAGAATGCGTGTGGTGAGCGAGACACCGCGCACACGCCAATGCCGCCGGCGCGGCAACGCACGCAGACGGCCTGCGCTTTGAGGTGCCGCGTCAGGTGTCAGTGAAACTGTATCCGGCACCATAGAGCGTTTCAATAGCAGCGAACTGCGGATCGACCGCACGGAACTTGCGTCGCAGCCGCTTGATATGGCTGTCGATCGTGCGGTCATCGACGAACACATCGTCGTGATAAGCCGCGTCCATCAGCTGGTTGCGGGTCTTAACCACGCCCGGGCGCAGGGCCAGCGCCTCAAGGATCATGAATTCGGTCACGGTGAGCGAGACCGCGCCATCGCCCCACGCGACGGTGTGCCGCGCCGGATCCATAGTGAGCCGGCCTCGTCGGATCGGCTCGGGTAAAGGTTGGAGGTGCGACTGGGGTTCCTCGCTTTCGCCGTCAGCCGCCGCATCGTGCCGGGCTAGTTCGCTTCGTCGCAGGATGGCGCGGATGCGGGCGATCAGCAGGCGCTGGCTGAAGGGCTTGGCGATATAGTCGTCCGCGCCCATGGCAAGGCCGAACGCCTCGTCCGCCTCGTCATCCTTGCTGGTGAGGAAGATCACCGGCAACTGGCTCTTTTCGCGAAGACGGCTGAGCAGTTCGTGTCCGTCCATGCGCGGCATCTTGATATCGCACACGGCAAGGTCTGGCGGATTTTCCAGCAGTGCCTTCAGCGCGGCGGCACCATCATAATAGAGGCGGGTCGCGAAACCTTCGGCCTGGAGCGCGATGGAAACGGTGGTGAGGATATTGCGGTCGTCGTCCACCAGAGCGATCACGCGCGGATCGTCCGGCTGACGCAGCGGCACGCGCATTCCGGCGGGCTGCGACAGGGCGGCGTGGGGAGCCGGGGAAAACGGAGCTTCGGACAAGGCGGTTTCCGGTTGGGCAGGCACGGGGGCTGGCCCCGGTCAGTGCGGTGTCTTGCCTATCGGGATTACCCGCTCGTAGCGCGGCTGGCAACTGCTGCGGGGTTTGGCGGGCAGTTGTACAGGGTGCAACTTGCTGCGCAAAAATCTTCATTGTCGCAGCGCATTTGACGCAGCATGGCGCAAACACTATGCGCTTGCCCGAGTCTGTGCATTCGTATTCACGTATGCCCAGTCAGGGTGCTATTTCATCGCGCGATCGCGGCCTTGCCCGATGCCTTCATCGGCCAGGGCAGAGGCGGGACGCAACGGGAGACTTCCAGTGGCCGATACCGCATTGAACGTGACCTTGGCGCAGCAGGGCTTTCCGCAGCCAGCGCAGATCTTTGCCAATCTCGGCACCGCCCCGCTGGTGGAACATGCGATCCGCAATGGCGAAGGTGTACTTTCAGCCGATGGCCCGCTGGTGGTTGAAACCGGCAAACACACCGGGCGCAGCGCCAAGGACAAGTTCTTCGTGCGCGATGCCGAGACCGAGAACACCGTGTGGTGGGGCAAAACCAACGTCGCGATGACATCTGAGCAGTTCGCTGCGCTTAAGGCCGATTTCATCACCGCGATGGGCGCCAAGGACAAGCTCTATGTGGCGGACCTGTTTGGTGGTTCGCAGGCCGATCACCGTGTGAACGTGCGCGTGATCACCGAATTTGCGTGGCATTCGCTGTTCGTGCGCACGCTGCTGGTGCGCCCCTCGGCGGACGAACTGGCCAGTTTCGCGCCCGAATATACGATCATCGACCTGCCCAGCTTCCGCGCCGATCCGGCACGCCACGGCAGCCGCAGCGAGACGATTGTCGCGGTCAACTTCACCGAGAAGCTCATCCTGATCGGCGGCACGGCCTATGCCGGCGAGATGAAGAAGTCCGTCTTCGGCATTCTGAACTATCTTCTGCCGGTGAAGGGCGTGATGCCGATGCACTGCTCAGCCAACATCGGCGCGGACGGTACGACGGCAGTGTTCTTCGGGCTTTCAGGCACGGGCAAGACCACGCTTTCGGCCGATGCCAGCCGCACGCTGATCGGCGATGACGAGCATGGCTGGTCGGACACGGCGGTCTTCAATTTCGAAGGCGGTTGCTATGCCAAGATGATCCGCCTTTCGGCCGAAGCCGAGCCGGAAATTTTCGCGACGACCAAGCGTTTCGGCACGATCCTTGAAAACGTGGTGATCGATCCCGAGACCCGCCAGATAGACCTCGACGACGCCTCGCTTGCCGAGAACAGCCGTGGTTCATACCCGATCGAGTTCATCCCGAACACCAGCGAGCACAATCTCGGCCCGGTTCCTGCGAACATCATCTTCCTGACCGCAGACGCCTATGGCGTGCTGCCGCCGATCGCGCGGCTGACCCCGGACCAGGCGATGTATCACTTCCTATCGGGCTATACCGCACGCGTTGCGGGCACCGAAATCGGCGTGACCGAGCCGGAAGCGACCTTCTCCACCTGCTTCGGCGCGCCGTTCATGCCGCGCCACCCCTCGGTCTATGGCAACCTGCTCAAGGAACGGATCGCCAAGGGCGGCGTGAAGTGCTGGCTGGTCAACACCGGCTGGTCGGGCGGGCTCGCCACCACGCCGGGGATCAAGCGCATGCCGATAAAGGCAACGCGCGCACTGCTCAACGCTGCGCTCGACGGCAGCCTGAACAGCGCCGAGTTCAGCATCGATCCCAACTTCGGCTTCGAAGTGCCGGTCTCGGTGCCGGGCGTCGATACCAAGCTGCTCGATCCGCGCGGTGCGTGGGCGGACGGCGAAGCCTATGACCGCACGGCGCAGGAACTGGTGCGCAAGTTCATCGACAACTTCGCGCAGTTCGCCGATCACGTGGACGAAAGCGTGCGGCAGGCGGCACCCGTCGCGGTCGCTGTCGCAGCCTGAGGCTTACACAGTCCGGCGCGGCACAAACGGATAGGTGCGGCGCTCGATCACTTCCTGCACCGCGCGGTGGGCCTCCTTGATCGCGGCGTCGGTGTGCGGGCTGGCAGCAGCGTCGCTGTTCGCGATGCTGACAAGGCCGAAGGGCTGGCGGCCGATCACGCAGGGGCGCTCCGGGCACTCGGAGTAGACCCATTCGACTGGATCGTAGATCGAGTTGTAGGTGTACGAATAGCCATGCGGCCAGCGGTTCATAGTGATCGCGGCAATATCGCGCGCGGCATCGAACCCCGCGCCGCCCAGCATGCGCTGAAGCTGGCGGCGGGTTTCGCGCTCGAATTCGGCGAAGGTGATCTCGAGCAGTTCGGCGCGGCCGACGCGGTGCTGATCGCGGCGCGGCAGGCCGGGCTTGTTCATGTATTTGACGAGGTGGAGCACCACCGGCTCGTCCGGTGCCTGCGGGTGCTTGAGATCGCCGAGGCTGACCGCTTCGGTGAGACCCACTTCCTGATGGTACATCGTGGGGCAGCTGAAGTTGGCCGCGCCGAGCTTCACGAAGGGCCGCCAATTGGTCACCGCCACGCTGGTGTAGACCATCGGGCCCTTCACACCGTAGGCGAGCGCCTCCTTCTGCGGCTGCGGCAACTCGGGCATGATATAGGGGATCATCATGTTCCACCCGGCGAGGATGACCGCCGCGCCGCGCACCTCAACCAGCTTGCCATCCTTCGCGTAGTGGATTGCCACATCCTTCGCGCTTGCCGGATCGCCGCGATGCGCGACGCCGAGAACCACGCTGGAAAGGCGGATGCGGGTGGGTGTGCCGGGCCGGTCGAGCGCCGTATAGTCGATCATCGCGGTGCCCATGTCTTCCTGCGTGCGCGCCGTCGTCGCCGCGGGCACCAGCTTGGAGACGAGCAGGCGTGCGAGCGTGGCGTTGCCATCGGGGAAATGGATCGACTTATCGCCCTCGCGCTGGCGGCCATGCTGCCCGCCGGGGAGATCGGCAAACAGGCCGTCCGGAACCTCGCCAAGCGCCATTCCGCCAAAGCCGGGATAACCCTGCACCCATGCGAACAGCGCAGGCACGGCATCGCCGCCAACGCAGAAGCTGGCCATGCCAATGGTCTGGAACAGCCAGTAGATCTGCGGATCGACGCCGATTTTTTCGAGCAGAAACTGCTTGTAGGAGTGGCGGGCGAGCCAATCCTTTTTGGCGGACTGATCAAGGCCCGGGAGGTAATCGGGCTGTTCGGCGGCAAACAGGCGGGCAAGATCGGCGCGGGCCCTGGGTGTGAGCGGGGCCTTGGCGAGCGTGGCGGGATCGAGCTTGCCGCCACGCCAGCCGCCGCCCACGGGCAGCACGACATCACGCGGGCCGAAGGTCTCTGCATCGAATACGATGCCGTGCCCCATGCCCAGCGACTTGTAGAGCCCGGAATTGACTGTGTTGTCCCGCTCATACCGGGCGAGATCGACGCCGAGATCATCGAGCAGGGTGCGCGACCACTGGTCGTAGCGCGAGGGGCTTTCGATGTTGAGCGTGCCGCCGTTGCACAGCAGCTTGCGGCCATTCACCGTGAACTCGTTGCGCTTTGCATGCCCGCCGAAATCGTCGTGGTTGTCGAGCACCAGCACCTTTACCCCCGGCCCCATGCGCTGGTGGAAGAAATGTGCCGCCGAGAGCCCCGAGAGCCCGCCGCCGACGATGACGAGATCGTAGGTCTCGCCGCTGTATGCCGCATCGGCCAGCTTGAGCGTGCCATCGCGCAAGGCATGCGCCGCTTCGAACGCGCCGGCATGCGAGCCGCGCAAGCCGGTCCGCGTGGGCGGATAGGGGCTGGCATCGTTTTGGGCAGCCATCATTGGAGCCGCCGCCATAGCAAAGCCGGGGATGCCCGCTGCCAGCGCACCAGTGCCCACCGCCACGCCGCTCACGAAATCGCGCCGCGAGATCGGCTGGTCCATGCCCAGCTTCCGGTCGTCGATGGTCATGCGCACTGCTCCCTAGCCTAAGCCTTTGGCCTGAAGTGCGCAGATTTGCGCCGACGCGCCGCGCTGTCCAGCAGGAATCCGGTCAGCCGGAAAAGGCTGAGGTTGCGCGTAGCAGGTTGTAGGCCTCGACCACGGTCTGCAACTGGCCCTCGTGGCTGCGATCTCCGCCGTTGCGATCGGGGTGGTAGCGGCGCACGAGCAGTGAGTAGCGCGCGCGTAAAGCCTTTCGATCCGCATCGAAATCGAGGCCCATGACTTCGTAAGCGCGGCGTTCCTCCGGGCCGATCCCGCGCCGCGCGGCGTCCTGCCGGTGCAGCGCATCCTCGCGGCGCATGCGCGCGCGGCGGGCGATGGCATCGAGCGGATCGGCGAAATCGTTCCAGCGCGGGGTCTGATCGATCCCGGCGGTGGGTCGGAAAGCCCGGGTTTCGGTGGCCCAGCCCGCGAGCGGCGACTGCGCAGCCATGATTTCCTCCTGGCTCATGCCCTTGAAGAAATCATAGCCTGCGTTGAACTGACGCACGTGTTCAAGGCACATCCAGCGATAGTCGCCCGGGCCGTCGGCGCCGGAAGCACGGCCGCCCGGCGCGCGAAACTCCCCCGCCTCGGCGCAGCCGGGCGCATGGCAAAGCTGCCCGCTGCCGTTTACCCGGCCGTGGAACCTGTCGTGTTTCATCACTTGTGATTATGGGGCGAGACGCGCCCGGATGGAAGACGTGTCCTTTCAGGCACCATGCAAAAGGACGCGAGTGGTCAGCCCTTTTCATCTGGCGCAAGGGTTCCGCCGGTGATCTTTTTGCAAACTCCGGCAGGCACATAGATCCAGGCCGCCGCTTCATTGTCGGCCTTGGCGGTGCCGCCGCAGGCATGCACTGGGCTGAAGCAGTCGTTCATTCCGGCCTTGGCTATGCCGAAGCACTTTTCGAACTTGTAGCTCGGCTTCGGCACATTGACCTGCGCACTGGCGGCGGATGCTGCGAGCGCCATGGCGAACGCCGCGGCGGAGACCGCGAGGGTAGCAGCGGTGGATCGAGAGGTGGTAGAAATCGGAGTCACTCCTTGCAGTTCAGAAGAAAGAAAATTGGGCGCCGGCCAGCAGGACAAGGCCGCGCGTTCGCGCAAGACCGGTCGGCGCTGCAGACTCGGTGCCTGACAGGCGATAGTGGTAGGCGGCAGCAAAGATGCGTGCATCGGTATAGCGGCCCGCACCGAACAGATCGTGGTTGCGGTCAATCTGCAGCGAAGCGCCGGCCTCGGCAACATCGAGCACTTCGGCGCCGGTTGAGGCTGTGGTGCGCGCGGAGCGGGCATGCTGAACATAGCCGCCCACCACCCACGGCCCCGAGACCCAATCGAGACTGGTAACCACACCATAAGGATGCCCGTCAATGCCCGGCGTCGGAGGATCATCGACCGTCGCGCTCAAGCCGAAAGTCCAGGTGTCTCGCAGTGTTGCGGTCAGACCGGCGCTGACCGATCCGGTGCCGCGCCACTGCATATCCGCGCCGCGCTCACGGACATGTGAGACAGTCGCGCCGAGAGTAAGCTCGATGTCCGAACTGCGGTGGTTCCAGACAGCGGCGGCCTGAATCAGGTCCTCCTGCGCCAAGGCAGGCTGGGCAAGTGCAGGCTGGGCGGATGCGAGCGGGCCGCGCGGCCGGGAGGTGCTGTGCGTACCCTCACCCAGCAGCAGGCCCGGGCTGCGCGTCACGCGCGGCGTGTAGGAGAACGCACCATAGAAGCCGCTGCGGCTGCGCGGGGTGATCCACACGATCTTGGCGGAACGATCCCTGTAGAGCCGCGCCGCAAAGCCAAGCGAACTGAGCCCATCGATCCGCGCGGCTAGCGGCGCAGGTAAAGCGCGCGTCGGCAAGCGCCCATCGGGATCGAGCCGGGTGCCTCCGCCCGGGCCGAACGGCGCGGACGTAAAGGCGATCTCAGACGGGGTGAAGCCCACCAGGCTTTGCGGAAATCCCGCGCGTTCGCCCAGTTCGATCCGTCCGAACGAACCGACCGCGAATACGCTCCACTCAGGAACCGATGCGCGCCAGAGGGACCGCGCATAGCCCGTGGTCGCAGTGAGATTGACCGCAGCGCGCACGCCGAACAATCCCCCGCCATTGGTGCGGACAAGCCCGCTCGCCTCTATCTCGCTTTCCGAGAGCACAGCGGTGCCGCGCTCTGCTCCATCCGGAGCGGCTGCTGCGGCCACAGTCTGAAAGCCGCTGAGCGCCAAAGCCGTGTGGCCCGCGCCGGGCACGTTCTGCGCGAGCGCCGGTGCCGCAGCCGCGGCCAATGCCCCAACCACAAGGCTGGACAGCGCCTTTGCCTCCATTCCGATCAATGCCATTTCCCAGCGCGGCACTACCGCGATGAACGTATTCGGCCCTGACGCCCCAAACGGTTACAAGCCGGAACTATTCTTATCCGGCTTCCCCATTGCGAGCGATGAGCTAAGATGGAAACCATGACCGGACCCCTTGCCCAAGAAATCGCCCAACTGCTTACTGCGGCCTTCGCGCCGAGCAGCCTCGCCGTGATCAACGACAGCGCCCGCCACAGCGGCCACATGGGGGATG
>JBJXEK010000047.1:0-2682 GCA_046155055.1 Novosphingobium sp.
AGCCGACGCCGCAATAGGCGCACGTGGTAACAACCGAGCGCTCGGGCTTGCCGATTTCCTTGACTGCCTTTTCCTGCAATGTGGCGGTGGGACAGGCCGAAACGCAGGCGCCGCACGAGACGCATTCGGACGACAGGAAGCTGTCGGACGCGAGGCCCGCGCTGACCTTGCTGCCAAAGCCCCGGCCCTCGATGGTGAGCGCAAGTGTGCCCTGCACTTCATCGCAGGCGCGCACGCAGCGCGAGCAGACGATGCATTTCGACGGATCGAAATCGAAGTAGGGGTTCGAGATGTCCATCGGCTGCGCAAGGTTGTTTGCGCCGTCATAGCCATAACGCACATCGCGCAGGCCCACAGCGGCGGCCTGATCCTGCAGCTCGCAATCGTTGTTGGCGCTGCACGTCAGGCAATCGAGCGGGTGGTCGGAGATATACAATTCCATCACCCCGCGCCGCAGTTTCTCCAGCCGCTTGGTTTGGGTGTGAACCTGCATGCCTTCGGACACCGGGGTGGTGCAACTGGCAGGGGTGCCGCGCATGCCGTCGATCTCGACAAGGCAAAGGCGGCACGAGCCGAACTGCTTGACGCTGTCGGTGGCGCAGAGTTTGGGGATCGAACCGCCCGAAAGCGCGGCAGCGCGCATCACCGTGGTGCCAGGAGCGACGCTCACAGCGCGTCCGTCGATGCTCAGCGTGACTGTCGCAGCGCCGCGCACTTCCGGCGTGCCGAAATCGGGCTGCGGGCGATAGAGGGCGCCTTCAGAATCCATCGTGGTGCTCCTGCGCGGCGGCAAGGTCCGCGCGCGTGTTGATATTGGCCGGGATGGCGGAGAGCTCGACCGCGCGCGCGCCGATCATTTCCGCAAAGGCGCGCATCGAGTGTTTGGCATCGCTGGCGAGCAGCGCATCCACCGCAGCGGCGGCGCTGGTGGGCCAGAGGCCGATGACGGGCTGGTCGGTGTAGTATGCGGGTGCGGGGCTCAGGTCGGCGAGTGTGTTTGCGCCCAGCCCCGCGCAATCCACGCCGCAGGTGAGCACTTGCGGGTAGCCGTGGCTAGCCGCGTGGTGGAGTGCAGCGGCGATTCCGCCGAGCGGGCCCATGCCGCCTGCGGGGCGGTCGGAGATTGTGGTGGCGGGCGCATCGCTGCGGCCGACGACGATGACTGCATCGCACAGCGATTCCAGCGTTGCCACGGCGCGGGCCAGCAGAGTGCGTCCGCCAAGCTCGGCGAGCGCCTTGTCGCTGCCAAAGCGGGACGACCGGCCGCCTGCAAGGACTGCGCCGAGGATCACTCCGCCGCTTCCTGCTCGGGCGCGGTGACGCCGAAATCCTCGGGCCAGTGCCTCAGCGCGGAGAGCACCGGATAGGGCGTAAACCCGCCGAGCGCGCAGAGCGAACCGAACTTCATCGTTTCGCACAAGTCCTCGAGCAGCTCGATCTCATCGCCCAGCGAGCGCGGGGCCTTGCGCGCGTTGTGCATCTGGGGGAGCGCCTCGACGCGGTCCGGTGTTCGTCCGGCGCGCGCACGGATGCGGTCGATCAGTTCGACCCCGCGCGTGGAGCCGATACGGCAGGGGGTGCATTTGCCGCACGATTCGGCGGCGCAGAAGCTCATGGCGAAGCGGGCCTGCGCACTCATGTCCGCGCTGTCGTCGAACACGGTGAGGCCCGCGTGGCCGATCAGCCCGTCGGCTGCGGCGAAGGCCTCGTAATCGAACGGCAGCGGAAAATCGGCAGGCGGGTGAAACGCGCCGAGCGGGCCGCCGACCTGCACCGCGCGGACCGGGCGGCCTGTGGCGGTGCCGCCGCCGATCTGGTTCACCAATTCGCCGAGCGTGATGCCGAAGCCGACTTCGTAGAGCCCGCCGTGCCGGATATTGCCCGCAAGCTGGATCGGCATCGTGCCGCGCGAGCGGCCGAAGCCCACGTCGGCGTAGGCCTGCGCGCCGTTGGCGAGAATGAAGGGGACGGCGGCGAGAGTGAGCACATTGTTGACCACGGTCGGCTTGCCGAACAGGCCTTCGAGCGCAGGGAGCGGCGGCTTGGCACGCACTTCGCCGCGCTTGCCTTCGAGGCTGTTGAGCAGCGAGGTTTCCTCGCCGCAGACGTAAGAACCCGCGCCGACACGCACTTCAAGCTCGAACGGCGCGATATGCGGCGCGGCAAGCACCACGGCGGCGTTCAGTTTGGCGATGGCGTGCGGATATTCGCTGCGGACGTAGATATAGCCTTTGCCTGCCCCCACCGCGTGACCGGCAATCGCCATGCCTTCGATCAGCATGAAGGGATCGCCTTCCATGACCATCCGGTCTGCGAAGGTGGCGCTGTCGCCTTCGTCCGCGTTGCAGACGACATACTTCACCGCGCCTGCGGCCTTGGCGACCGTGGTCCATTTGATACCTGCCGGGAAACCCGCCCCGCCGCGGCCGCGCAGGCCGGACTGGGTGACTTCGGCGATGGTGGCATCAGGGCCCAGTTCGCGGGCGCGGGCGAGGCCGGTCCAGCCGCCGGTTGCGGCATAGTCTTCAAGGCTGAGCGGGCGCGTCTTGCCGGCGCGGGCGAAAGTGAAGCGCTGCTGGCGGGCGAGAAAGGGATGCTCCTCGATCTTGCCGATAGCTTTGGCGCTGGTGCCGTCGAGCACAGCGGCGACATCTTCCAGCGTGAGCGGGCCGAAGCCCATGC
>JBJXEK010000048.1:0-15534 GCA_046155055.1 Novosphingobium sp.
TCTGGCGATCAAAGAAGAGGGCGAGAACGGCCGCATCCTGCCGACCGCGATCTTCGCGCGCTGGTCCAATCCCGGGGCATAAGAAAATCTGGGCCAAGTCACTGGCCAACGTGCACTGGACAAGGGGGCGTCGGAGTGCCAGAGGCGCGGCCCGTGTCTGACAGCCTTTTTCTCGAAGTCGCCAACATCGAATCCGATGTACTCACCGGGATTTACTCGGAGGAGACCGGCCGCCCGCAGCCGCTGCGGATCTCTATCAGCGTCGCGCTCGCGGCGCAGGATCGCTACACACCCGATTGCCCGCTTACGGCCAGCAAGAACTACATGGATCTCAAGTTCGCGGCGAGCGAGGGCCTGCCCAAGGGCGTGCATTTCCAGCTGATCGAATCGGTCGCGGATCACATTTGCGAGACGCTGTTCTTGCAGGACAGCCGCGTGTCACGCGTCACGGTCAAGATCGTCAAGCTTGCGATCAGCGAGAACGGCGAAGAGATCGGCATGACCCTGACCCGCCAGCGGCGCGATTGACCATGACTGAGGTCGCCCGGCCGCTTGCTCTGGTCACTGGTGGCTGGCGGCGCATCGGTGCGGCGATTGCGCGGGCGCTCGCCGGGGCAGGCTGGGATCTGGCGCTGCATGCGCACAGCACGAACACTTTCGATGCGGCGCTTGCCGCGGAACTTGAAGCGCTTGGCGCGGCGGTCCATCCGCTTGCGGCAGACCTTGCCGACGGCGCGGCGGTGTCGCGTTTGCCCATCGAGGCCATGGCGCTGGGAGGGCGGGCACCCATGCTGCTCGTCAACTGCGCGGCGCTGTTCCGCGAGGACACGATCATGACCCTGAGCGCATCGGCGCTCGACCAGCATCTGGCGGTGAACCTCGCCGCGCCGGTGCTGCTGACACAGGCCATGGCCGCGCTGCTACCAGATTCGCAGACTCAAGGCGGGGCCGCTTCGGTCGTCCATATTCTCGACCAGCGCGTGCTCAATCCGGTGCCCGACCAAATGAGCTACACGCTGTCGAAGCAGGCGCTGTTTGCCGCGGTGCGCACGCTGGCGCGTTCGCTCGCACCGCGCTTGCGGGTCAATGCGGTCGCGCCGGGCCTTACGCTGCCCACGCCAGACTACAGCGAATCCCAGTGGCAGCGCCTCACTGCGATGATGCCGCTGGAGCGCCTCGCCGATCCGGCAGAAATTGCCGAGGCGGTGGTGTTTCTCGCCGGAGCGCGCGCTGTCACGGGCCAGACTATTTTTGTTGATGGGGGCGCGCACCTTGAATCTTATGCGCGAGACTTCGTATACCTAGAAACATGAGCAGTGCCGCAACAGCCGCCCCCCTGGTAGATCGCTTCGCCCGGCGGATCACCTATCTGCGATTGTCGCTGACTGATCGCTGCGATCTGCGCTGCGCCTATTGCATGCCCGAGCGGATGACCTTCCTGCCACGCGCCGAGGTGCTCAGCCTTGAGGAACTGCACGAGGTGGCGCTGGCGTTCATCGCGCGCGGGGTGCGCAAGATCCGCCTGACCGGCGGCGAGCCGCTGGTGCGGCGCGACATGATGCAGCTGGTGCGCGCGCTGGGCCGCAAGATCGACGATGGCAGTCTGGACGAACTTACGCTTACCACTAACGGCACACGGCTCGCCGAATTTGCCGAAGGGCTAGCCGAAGCAGGGGTGAAGCGGATCAACGTGTCGCTCGATACGCTGGACCGCGCAAAGTTTGCCGAGCTGACCCGGCGCGACAGCCTGCCGCAAGTGCTGGAAGGCATTGCTGCGGCCAAGGCGGCCGGGATCAAGATCAAGCTCAATGCCGTGGGGCTCAAGGGCCTGAACGAGCACGAGCTGCCCGATCTGATCGCCTGGGCGCATGGCGAGGGCCATTCGGTCACGCTGATCGAGGTCATGCCGCTGGGCGAGGTCGAGGGTGATCGCTTCGATCACTACCTGCCGCTCGATGCGGTGCGCCGCGATCTGGAAGCGCGCTGGACGCTGACCCCAAGCGACGCGCGCAGCGGCGGGCCCGCGCGCTATGTCGATATTGCCGAAACCGGCGGGCGGCTGGGCTTCATCACGCCGCTGACCGGCAATTTCTGCGAGGGCTGCAACCGCGTGCGCGTGACCGCTACCGGCCAGCTGTTCATGTGTCTTGGCGGCGAAGGTCAGGTCGATCTTCGCGCCGCGCTGCGTTCCGAGGATCCGGCAGCCGCGATGGCCGATGCCTTTGCCCGAGCGATGGGCGAAAAGCCCGAAAAGCACAGCTTCGTGATTGACCGCGCCGGAGCCGCGCCTGCGCTTGCGCGCCACATGTCGATGACGGGCGGCTGATGCCGGCAATGCTGGTGTTTCTGGGCAGGCTGGAAGACGTGGCCGGCATGGGCGAGCTTGCGGTGAGCCCCGGCCCACTTGATCAGGTGCTCGCTGCGCTCGATCCCGCGCTGGCGGTGCAGCTGCTGGGCGAACGGGTGCGAATGGCGCTCAACGGCGAGCTCATCGCGGAAGGCGGCGGCATCGTGCTGGCGGACGGCGACGAGCTTGCGTTCCTGCCGCCGGTCAGCGGAGGCTAAAGTGGCCGAAGTGCGCCTTCTGGGCGAGCCTTTCTCTGCCATCGATGAACTCGCGGCCTTCACCGCCGCGCATCCTGAAGCGGGCGGGCTGGTCAGTTTCCTCGGCCAGGTGCGGCAAGAGGGCGGACCCCACGCGGTCGAGGCGCTCGAACTAAAGCACTATGCGGCGATGACCTTGCCCGGCATGACCGCGCTCGCCGCTGCTACCGAGGCACGCTGGACGCTGGACGGGCTGCTCGTCGTTCATCGCTATGGCGTGATGCATCCGGGCGATCCGATCGTGCTGGTCGCCGCCGCTGCGCGCCACCGCCGCGATGCCTTCGCCGCTGCCGATTTTGCGATGGACCACCTCAAGAGCCAGAGCTGGTTCTGGAAGCGCGAGAAAACCGCGAAAGGCTGGCGCTGGATCGAACCGCGCCCCGACGACCACCGCGATCTGGAGCGGTGGTGAGGGTTTAACCCCCTATTGCTCCACTTAGTGCAGCAATCGCGCGGTCTTCCTCGCCCAGCAAGGCTTCGACTGCGCGGTGCGCGGGGGTGACGGTCTGGAGGTCAGCGTCCGGCCCGGTCGCGGCCATTTCGGTTGCGGCGATGAACAGGCGGTCGAGATCGGCGAGGGCGATCATGCCCTGACTGCGCGCGGACTCGAGACCGGCAAGCGCGATTGCGGCGCGCGACCAGGCTTCGGTCCCGGGCGCTGCGCCCTTGGCTGCTTCGGCCAGGCGGCTGGCCGTACCCTGCTGCTCGGTGAAGCGGGCGTGGGCAGCGAGGGCGGTTTCCCGCAGGACAGTGATGCGCACGGCGAGGTCTGCACCGGCTGGAAGCTGGGCGGTGAGGGGCCCGCTCAGCGCAGGGGCAACCGGCTGCCTGGTGGCATAGGCGCGCTCGGCCGGGCGAATCGCGAGCGATGGGTAGCGCGAGCGGTCCGCGTTGCAGGCACTGAGTGCCAGCAGGGCGAGGAGCGGCGCAGCAAGACGGGTGGACACGAAAGCCATGTGTGCGCCATAGCACGCCGCGCGCGCAGTGCCAGCGGCCAGGGAGCGGAGACGCAGCATGCGCCGCCAATTTCCGGCCATCTCGGCGTTGACACGAAGCTGTCATTCGACTAATCGCGCCCCTCTTTCCGGAGCTTCGCAATCACGCGGAGAATCGGCGCGTTGTCTGTTATCCGCGATTCGCAGGTGTTGTGATCGAGGATTGGCTGGCAGCCAGAAACTTGAAACGGATAGCAGGAACAATGTTCGCAATCGTGCGCACGGGCGGCAAACAGTACCGGGTCGCCGCCGGAGACAAGATCGCGGTCGAGAAGCTGGCGGGTGAAGCCGGCGACACGATCACGCTGAGCGACGTTCTGCTCGCGGGCAGCGAAGGTGCCATTGCGGATGCCAAGGGTGTCACGGTTTCGGCCGAGATCATCGCCCAGGCGAAGTCCGAAAAGGTCATCGTGTTCAAGAAGCGCCGCCGGCATAACTATCGCCGCAAGAACGGCCACCGCCAGCAGATGACCCTGTTGCGCATCCTCAGCGTCGCCTGATCGCGGCACCAGAGTCCTGCGACTCACAAGATTCCGGAGTAAGCTCAGATGGCACATAAGAAAGCAGGCGGCTCTTCGCGCAATGGTCGCGATTCGGCAGGCCGCCGCCTCGGCGTCAAGAAGTTCGGCGATCAGCACGTGATCGGCGGCAACATCATCATCCGCCAGCGCGGCACGAAAGTGTATCCGGGCGCCAATGTCGGCATTGGCAAGGATCACACCCTGTTCGCGCTCGCCGAAGGCCGCGTCCGTTTCCACTCGGGCAAGCTTGGCCGCAAATACGTCTCGGTCGACATGATGGCGGTAGCCGCCGAATAACCGGATGGACTTGTATTGGGCCATCCTTCCACGGGATGGCCCCGCCAGTCTTAACGGACTGGCCAATCGAGGGAGAGGGGCCCGCCCGTCTCCCTTTTTCTGTGTCTCCCTTATCGCCCGCACATCTCCGGTGAACGCAAAATGCTCGCGCCGCGGATGAAACGCAATATGCCTGTCATTTCCATGGCTTAACCGCCGCGGGAACGGGGGCGGATGAGGAGAGCTTTGATGTTCATTCGCAGCGAAAGGCTGTTTCTGCGGCCCGCTTGGGCAGAAGACTGGGCCGATGTGTTGGCCGCGATCGACGACTTCGCGGTCGTGCGCAATCTGGCGCACGCGCCCTGGCCCTACCGTGCCGAAGATGCGCAATGGTTCGTCAGCCGACCGCAGGATCTCCGCCATCCCGATTTTCTGATCACGCTGCCCGGCGCGGACGGCGCGCAGGTGATCGGCTGCGCCGGCATGGCCCCCGGTGATAACGGCACGGCCGAGATCGGCTATTGGATCACGCCCAGCCACTGGGGGCGCGGCTATGCCACCGAGGCCGCGCGCGCGGTGCTCTCGGTCGCGCGCGCGCTCGGGCACGACCGGATCGAGGCTGGCCACTTCCTCGACAATCCGGCCTCGGGCCGGGTGCTGCGCAAGCTTGGCTTCACCGCAACCGGCGAACACCGCCCGCGCCAGAGCGCCGGACGCGGCACCATGGTGACCAGCGTCATCTACGAAACCCGGCTTCGGGGCGCTGGCAACGGGGATGACGATGGCGGCGACGGTATCGGGGGCGGAGGCGGCGACGGGGTCGGAGGCGGCGATCACGAGCCGATGCGGCGCGCCGCTTAAACCCGCGCCTCAGGCTGGGACGGCGCGCCTTGTGCTCTCCCCTTGCCCGGCGCTGCGATGGGTTCTAGGCGTAACGATCAGCGGCGCAGGGTTCGCGCGTCGCCAAGTCGGAAAACCGCCTGATAATGTCGACCAGAAAGCGTCTCAGTCCCGAAGAAAGCCGCATTGCCGCCTTGGAAGCCGCGCGTGCCCTGCTGATCGAGGCGGGGCCGCAGGCGGTCACGCTTAAAGCCGTTGCGGGCCGCATCGGGCGCACTCATGCCAATCTGCTCCACCACTTCGGTTCCGCCTCGGGCCTGCAGAAGGAATTGGCGCGCCATCTAGCCGAGACGATTTGCGGCGTGATCCGCGAGGCGGTGATTGCCAGCCGGTCCGGGATCGGCTCCCCCCGCGATGTGGTCGATCTGACTTTCGATGCGTTTGACCGCGAGGGCGCAGGGGCACTCGCTTCGTGGATGCTGCTTTCGGGCAATGAGGATGCGCTCGATCCTATTGTCGATGCAATCCACGATCTTGTGATCGAGCTAAACGAATTTGGCTCAGACGCAATGCGCGGTACGACGCTGACCTTGGTGCTGATGGCGCTGGGCGACGCGCAGATGGGCGGACCGCTCAGCCATGCGCTCGAATTGCCGCGCACCGCCGCCCGTGACTATGCGGCGCAGTTGCTCATAACGGCGACCGAGCAGGCCGCGCTTATGCAGACTGGCTGAGCTCCATCCAGCTTGGCGCGAGGCAGGCCGGAATATCCTCGATCCGCCGGTGATCGATCGCAAGGCCAAGCTCGGGATAGGCGGCGCGCTGGCGGGCAAGATCGGACTGATCGAGCGGCACGACCACCAGCCGCCGGTTGACCTTTTGCCGCCAGTTCATGCGCGCGGTGTTTTCCTGCCCCACATAGCATCCCTTGGTGAAGCTGACGCCGCCCAGTTCCACGGCATTGGTCTCCAGCCACAAGGTCTGCTCGCTGCCGAGCTCGGCAAGCCCCTCGGTCACCCCGTGCGCCAGGCGGTGCGCCTGCCAAGCTGCATCGGCTGGGATATCGTCGGCACTGATGGGAGCGATCCAGCGCCAGCCAAGCTCGGGCAGGCGCGGATCGTTGCCCGAGGCATGCGGCTCCCAATAGACGCCCAGCCCTTCGGCGAGGCTGATCTCGATCTTGCGGCGCATGCGGTAGAGCGAAAGACGGCGCGCGAGTGCTGGCGCTGCGGCGGCCTCGCAATCGATCAGCAGGTTTGTGCCTTCGCCCCAGATCAGGAAATCGTGCAGCGCCTTGCCTTGCGGACTCAGCAGACCGGCCCAGACTGGGAGCGGACCTTTCACATCGTTGGTGACGAGGGCTTGCAGAAAGCCGACAACGTCCTCCTCCGGCACTTGTGGCGAAAGACGGATCAGCGTCCGGTCAAACAGGCGAGGCTGACTCTTGGACTGGCTCATAGGTGACAGATAGCCATCCTAGCGGTTAAGGGAAGCGGCATGACCACGCCCGACACTATCACTATTCGCCGCCCCGACGACTGGCACGTCCATTTGCGCGACGGCGCGCTGCTGGCGGGCGTTGCGCCGCACACCGCCCGCCAGTTCGCCCGCGCCATCGTCATGCCCAACCTGTCGCCGCCGATGACCGATTCGGCCGGCGTTGCGGCCTATCGGACAAGGATCATGGCGGGGCTTCCCGCAGGCACCGACTTTACCCCGCTGATGACGCTTTACCTTACCGATCACACCGATCCCGACGAGGTGGCGCGGGGCCACGGCGCAGGGGTGTTTGTGGCCGCGAAGCTTTATCCCGCGCATGCGACCACCGGATCGGCGCACGGGGTGACCGATATCGCAAAGATCATGCCGGTGCTGGCGCGGATGGAAGCGATCGGCATGCCGCTGCTGATCCACGGCGAGGTGACCGACGCCCATGTCGATATCTTCGACCGCGAGGCGGTGTTCATCGAGCGCACGCTGGAGCCGCTGGTGAAGGCGCTGCCTGGCCTGCGCGTGGTGTTCGAGCATGTGACGACTGCCGAGGCGGTGGCGTTCGTGGAAAGCGCGGGCGAGAACCTTGCCGCGACAATTACGCCGCAGCACCTCCATATCAACCGCAACGCCATGCTAGTGGGCGGCATCCGCCCCCACGCTTACTGCCTGCCCGTCGCCAAGCGCGAGCATCACCGGCTGGCGCTGCGCAAAGCGGCGACTTCGGGCAGCGCGCAGTTCTTCCTTGGCACTGACAGCGCGCCGCATGCGAAGCATCTGAAGGAAGCCGCCTGCGGCTGTGCGGGCATTTTCAATGCGCCCTTCGCGCTGGAAAGCTATCTCGCCGTGTTCGAGGAGGAAGGCGCACTGGACCGGTTCGAAGGTTTCGCCAGCGAGCATGGCCCGCGTTTCTACCGCCTGCCGCTGAACGAGGGAACCGTGACGCTGGAGCGTACGCCCGTGACCGTACCGGACGAGATCGATGTGGGCGAGACCATGGTGGTGCCCTTCCACGCCGGGGAAACGCTAGGCTGGCGTTTTCTGGTGTGAGTTCATTCGCGCTTTGTGCAGCATATCCCAGCTGAACAGTCCGAGCGAGATCCAGATCAGGATGAAGCAGGCCGTCCGCACCGCATCGAGCGGCTCGCCATAAATATAGTGGCCGATCAGGAAGCCGATGCTGGGCGTGATGAACTGGGCAAAGCCCATCGCGGAAAGCGTGAGCCGGCGGGCCGCATAGCCAAAGAGCAGCAGCGGGACGGCGGTGAACACGCCGCTGAGCATGATCAGCAGCGCTGCGGGCCAACTCACCGCCATGCTCGATCCGCCGCCCATCGTTGCGAACCAGGCCACCGTGGCCAGCGCCGGAATCACCAGCACCATGGCCTCGATCGTTACGCCCTCGACAGCGCCGACCGGCGTTATCTTGCGGACAAAGCCGTAGAGCGCATAAGTTACGCCGAGCGCGAGGGCGACGATGAGCATGTCGAGCCCGGCAAACGCCAGCGGGGCAATGCCGAGCGCGGCCAGACCCACCGCGCACCATTGCACGCGGCCCAGTCGCTCATGCAGAAAGATGGTGCCGAGCAGGACATTGACCAGCGGCATGATGTAGTAGCCGAGGCTGGTGGCAAGGATATGGCCGGTAACGACGGCCACGAAGAAGATCGCCGAGTTCGCGGCGGTGAGCAGCGCGCTGATGGTAAGCCGCAAGAGCACGACCCGATCCGTGAGCGCTGCGACAAGCGCAGACTTCTGGCGCTGCCCGGCCATGATGGCGAGGCACACCGGCAGGCTCCAGATGATCCGCCACCCGATGAGTTCGAGCGCGGGCACCGCCTCCAGCAGCTTGAAGTAGATCGGCATGACGCCCCAGAAGGCGTAAGTGGCGACCGCCGCAATGGCGCCGCCGCGCTGAGGATCGGCCCGGTTCATGGTTTGCGCCATGGCAGCGCAGGCGCGGCGGACCAAGCGCGAAAAAGGCATCGTGCTATCGCGCCGGGCTGCCGTGCCGGTTACGCCGTCTTAACCAAACCCCGCGCATGGATCACATTATGGCCATAGCGCGTCCTTTACCTGTCCTCGCCTTGCTTGCCCTGCTGGTAGCGCTGGCCGGATGCGCAGGAGAAGCCCCGCGTGAGCGCGGCGGGGAAAAGGATGGTGCGCACGATCCGGTGATGAGCGCCGCGATCGAGGGTCAGCTCATGGTCGATCCGGATCTTTCGCAGGCCAACATGCGCAATCTGGCGGTCGTGCCTGCGGGACCGGCCGATCCGGCGTTGCCGCTGCCCGATTTCAAAGGAAAGTAGCCGTCTCAGGTGTCCCTGAGGCCCACACCGATCGTGGCGCGGGGCTGTTCCATCTCGCTGGAGGAGACTGGATAGGCGCAGGAATCGGCGGTGTAGTATGCGCCGGGCCGGTTGTTACCGGAAAGGCCGATGCCGCCGAAGGGAGCGGCCGCCGCCTCGCCGATCGTCGGGCGGTTCCAGTTGACCACGCCGGCGCGGATATTGGCCCAGAAGCGATTGTATTCCTGCGGGGTGCCGCCGATCAGCGAGGCGGTGAGCCCAAAGCGGGTGTTGTTGGCCTCGGCGATGGCCGCATCGAAATCATCGACTGCGACGACCTGAAGCAGCGGGCCGAACAGTTCGACATCGGGCCGGTCCTCGATATTGGTCACGTCGATGATCGCGGGGCTGACAAAGGGCAGGTCATCGCGCAGGCGCGCCATGTGCTTGATCGCGCGCCCGCCGTTGGAAAGCAGATAGACGAAGCTTTCGGTCAGACCATCGGCAGCGGCATTGTCGATCACCGGACCCATGAAGGGCGAGGGTGTGTCGAACGGGGCGCCGACGATGAGCCGGTCGGCCAGGCGGCGCACTTCGGTGATGACTGCATCGTAAAGCGTGCTCTTGACGATCAACCGCCGCGCGGCGGAGCAGCGCTGACCTGCGCTGGAAAAGGCTGATTGCACCACGAGCGCCGCGGCATCGGAGAGCTTGGGTGTGTCCCACACCACCAGCGGATTGTTGCCGCCAAGCTCGAGCGCGACAAGCTTGCCCGGATTGGCCGCGAGCTTGCGGTTGATCGCAACGCCGGCATGCGCCGATCCAGTAAAGAGTACGCCGTCGATACCGTCATGCGCCACCAGCGCCTGGCCCTGCGCCGGGCCGCCGAACAGCACTTGGACCACGGCGGCTGAAATCCCCGCGCGGTGGAAGCAGCGGGTTAGCAATTCGCCGGTCGCCGGGGTCTTTTCCGAAGGTTTGAACACCACGACATTGCCCGCAATCAGCGCCGGGATGATGTGCCCGGCTGGCAGCAACGCGGGCATGTTGTAGGGGCTGATCACCGCGAGCACGCCATGTGGCTTGTGCCGCACCGCCGCGGTGCCGTTGAGCGCGCTGTCGAGCTTGCGCTGCGAGGTGCGATCGGCATACGCGCGTATCGAAACCTCAACCCGATCGACCACACCGTCGACTTCGCTGCGTGCTTCCCACAGCGGTTTCCCGGTTTCGCGGGCGATCATGCTGGCGAGCTTGTCAGACTCTTTGCGCACTTCGTTGGCGAAGCGGCGCAGAAGTTCGATGCGGGTAGAGAGTGGCTGCGAGGCCCAGGTCGGCCAGGCACGGCGTGCCCGCGCCACGACATCCTCGACGTCGCCGACCTTGCCGCGCCACAGTTCCGATCCGGTCGCGGGCTCGAAGGATACGATTTCGCCGGTCGACACGGGTGCTCGGGGCCTTCCTCTGCCTTCTTTGCGGCACCGGGCCGCGTTGAAGAGCGGCCTATGGCACGCGAGTGGTAACCAAACAAGAAACCTGCGGCCAGTCCAGCCCGGATGAGCCGGAGCGCTTCAGGCGTGGCCGGCGGGCGGCGGAGCGTCGCCGTGTGCGGCGGCCATGCGGCGCAAGGCGGCGACCTTGGTCTCGAAACGCGACCAGTCGTCGCTTTCGGCAATCGGTGCCCAGATGGCCTCGACTTCCTCGATCAGCAACGATTGCGGTGCCGGATCTGCCCAATAGGGGTGGGCATCCGATACGGGGGTGTAGGCGGCGAGCGCTTCCCCGAGCGCCCCGTCTGCACCGCGCCCGCCGCGCTGCGCGAAGAAGAACGCGTCAGGGCCCTGCTCGCTTTCGGTCATGGCCTGCTCGCACAGGCTGATCAGCGCGCTGTCTTCCTCAAGCCCGCGCTGCGCCACTCCCAGACGCCAGCACCAGCGCCGCGCCATGGCGGTGCGGTAGTGGTCGGCGAAGCAGTTGAGCGCTTCGATCAGCGGGGGCGCTTCCTCCAGCGTCCGCAGCGCCATGGCGAGCTGGCCGCAGTTCCAGTGGATCGCCTCGACTTGCCGGCCGAACGCATAGAGCCCGCCCGAATCGAAGTAAGCGGCGGTGAAGCCGAGGTCCCAGCGCGGCAGCCAGCGCCACGGGCCATAGTCGAAGCTTTCGCCGGTCACGTTCATGTTGTCGGTGTTGAGCACGCCGTGGACGAACCCGGCGACGACATAGCTCGCCGCCATATCCGCCATGCGCTCCACCACCTGATGCAGCAGCCGTGCGGCCGGGCTGGCACCCTCCGGCCCGGCGGGGCCCGGGAAGTTGCCGAGGCAATAGCCCACCAGCGCCGCCATGTTGTCTGCCTCGCCCAGCGCCGCCAGCCGCTGGAACGTGCCGAAGCGGATGTGCCCGTGGCTCAGGCGCACCATAACCGCCGCGCGCGTGGGGGAGGGCTCGTCGCCGCGCCATAGCGACTCGCCGGTCTCGACCACCGAGAACGTGCGGCTGGTGTTCACCCCCAGCGCGCCGAGCATTTCGGTTGCGAGGACTTCGCGCATCGCACCTTTGAGCGTTAGCCGCCCGTCACCCTGCCGGCTCCACGGTGTCTGGCCCGAGCCCTTGGTGCCCAGGTCCATCAGCCGCCCGGACGAATCGAGCATCTGCGCGTAGAGAAACCCGCGCCCGTCGCCGAGATCGGGGTTGTACACGCGGAACTGGTGCCCGTGATAGCGCAGCGCAAGCGGCTGGGGGAGGTTGCCGGGCAGCGGAGCGAAACGGCCCATATGGTCAAGCCATGCCGCATCGGTCAGGTGCGCGAGGCCCACGTCGGCGGCGGCGGCCTGGTTGCGGAAGCGCAGCTCGGTCTTCGGGAAATCGGCAGGGGCAACAGGATCACCGATCCATGCGGCGAGGTCCAGAATGCGGGGGGCCGGGCGATAGATGGCCGGTTGATCGGAGTTTGGGCGAGAAATCGCGTCTTGCGGGGTAGTCGTCATCACGTGATAGTGGGGCTGAAGACGGCGGGGCGCAAGCGCGGCCCCTTGCCAAGAACGGGTTTTCCCGCCACCCCGCGCGGTGCGGCAGGCGTACAGGACATGGCGGGATCAGAACGTGGCTGACGGGGCGGTACAGACGAAAGATCGTACTTGGCAGGATCGCAGCTGGACCAGCCGCGACGGTCTCACTCTGCATTTTCGTGATTATTCGGGCCCTGCTGACAAGCCGCCGATCATCTGTCTGCCCGGACTGACGCGCAATGCGCGCGATTTTTCCAATCTGGCGACTCAACTTGCGGGCGAATGGCGGGTGCTCTGCCTCGACATGCGCGGGCGCGGCGACAGCGATTATGCCCGCGACGCGATGACCTACACCCCGGCGCAGTATGTCGAGGATACCGAACTGCTGCTTGCGGCAGAGGGCATTGTCCGCTTCGTGGCGGTCGGCACCTCGCTCGGCGGGCTGATGACCATGATGCTCGCGCTGAAGGACCCGATGCGGATCGCGGCGGCGGTGCTCAACGATGTGGGGCCCGAGATCGAGCCTGCGGGCCTTGCACGGATACGCGAATATGTCGGGCAGGGGCGCAGCTACGAAACCTGGGTCCATGCTGCGCGCGCACTGCAAGAGGCCAATCGTGATATCTACCCCGGCTACGCGCTGCCCGATTGGCTGCGGCTGGCCAAGCGCTGCATGGTGATCGGCAGCGGCGGGCGCATCGTGTTCGATTATGACATGAACATTGCCGAACCGTTCGAGGCGCCCGAAGGCCCCGCTCCGCCGGCCGAAACCCAGAATGCGGCGATGTGGGCGCTGTTTGATGCGCTGGCGACCCGGCCGTTGCTTGTGCTGCGCGGGGCGCATTCCGACATCTTATCGGCCCAAGTCGCGGCGCGCATGGCGGCGCGCTCGGCGTCGGTCGAGCTCGTCACCATCCCCGGGGTCGGCCATGCGCCGACGCTCGACGAGCCCGAGGCGATTGCCGCGATCGGGCGGCTGCTCGCCCGCGCGGTATGATCCGGCCGCGATGACGAAAGCGCAACCGGGCGTGGAGGCTGAAACTGGCAGGCGGCTGCACCTTCTCCACCTGCATTCGACCTTCGATGCGGGCGGCAAGGAACGGCGCAGTACCGCGCTCATCAACAGCTTCGGCAAAGGCGTGGACCACAGCATCGTTTCGGCGCAGCCCGGCGCAATGGGCGCGCGGGCGCAGATCGATGCGGGGCTTTCCGTGCATTTCCCGTTTGGTTTCCCCTCGCTCGCCGGGCGCTTTGGCGTGCGCCGGCTGCAAACCCTGGCGCGCGCGATGCAGGGCTTCGATCTCATCCTGACCTACAACTGGGGCGCGATGGATGCGGTCATGGCCCATGCGCTGTTCGCCCCATCGATGGGCCTTGCCCCGCTGATCCATCACGAGGACGGCTTCAACGCCGACGAGGCGGCCCGCCTCAAGCCAACGCGCAACTGGTATCGCCGCGTGGCGCTGGCCCGCGCGAGCGCGCTGATCGTGCCTTCGCGCCAGCTCGAGCGCGTGGCGCTGGAGGTGTGGCACCAGCCCAGTGCGCGTGTTCAGCGCATTGGCAACGGCATCCCGGTCAAGGCTTATGGCAAGAAGCCGCGCGCCGACTCGCTGCCGCGCGTGGTCAAGCGGCCGGGCGAGAAGTGGCTGGGCACGCTGGCAGGCCTGCGTCCGGTGAAAGCCCTGCCTCGCCTCGTCCGCGCCTTTCACGCGCTGCCTGAGGAATGGCAGCTGGTGATCGTGGGCGAGGGACCGGAGCGCGACGCGATCATGGCCGAGGCCGTGCGGCTGGAAATCGGCCACCGCGTCCATTTACCGGGCCACGTGGCGCAGCCCGCCGATGCGACCGGCCTGTTCGACCTCTTTGCGATGTCGTCGGACAGCGAGCAGTTTCCGCTGGCGGTGGTTGAAGCGATGGCGGCGGGCCTCGCCGTGGCAAGCCCGGCGGTGGGCGATGTGGCCGAGATCGTTGCAGCGGAGAACGCGCCTTTCATCGTGCCGCCGGGCGACGAAGCCGCGCTGGCCCATGCGCTCGTGCGGCTCGCGGCTGACGAGGCACTGCGCCGCCAGATCGGCGCGGCCAACCAGGTGCGTGCCCGCGCCGAGTTCGATGAAGCGGCGATGGCGGCGCGCCATGCCGCAGTTTATGCTGCAGCGCTGGGCCGGCCAAGCTTTCCCTGATCGGTCTTTCGGCCAGCGCTGCGCCGCGAGACGGGGGACAGCACGCGTCAAACCGGTTGAATTGGCAGGCCCCCCTGCTAAACAGCCGCATTCTGCCGCCCTCTCATTTCCAATTCACCATCGCACCTGAAAGCGCAGCCTTGGCTCTCACTCCGATAAGCCCGCCGGCCCCCGTTCCCGCCGGCCGCTCTCCCGCCGTCACCAAGGATACCGCCTCAGGGGACACCTTCCTGCGTGAGGTGGACGATGCACTGCGGGAAGACCAGCTGCGCAACCTGTTTCGCACGCGCGGAGTGCCGATTGCGGCGGCGGTGATCGCCGGCCTGTTAGGGCTGGCCGGGTATCTCTGGTATTCCGAACATCAGAAGGCGCAGATCGGCAGCCAGGGTGAGACGTTTACGATGGCGCTCGACCAACTCCAGGCCGGACGCACGCAGACGGCGCAGACCACCATGGCGCCGCTCGAAAAGGACGGAAACTCGGGCTATCGCGCGGCCGTGAGGCTGATCGAGGCCGGGCTTGTGCAGCAGCAGAACAAGGATGCGGAAGCGGCCAAGGGCTTTGCTGCGGTCGCCGCCGACAGCACCCTGCCGGGCCCTTATCGCGATCTCGCCACGGTGCGCGAAGTGGCGGCCAATTTCGACAAGCTGGCTCCGCAAGTCGTCGTCGACCGGCTGAAGCCACGTGCCGTACCGGGCAAGCCCTGGTTCGGCAGCGCGGGCGAGCTCGTCGCGCAAGCCTATCTCAAGCAGGGCAAGACCGAGGCAGCGGGCGCGCTGCTTGCCGCAATCGCCAAAGACAAGACGGTTCCCGAATCGCTGCGCGGCCGCACGCGCCAGCTTGCCGGACAGCTCGGAGTCGATGCAGTGGAAGATCCTGTCGTTGCCTCGCGCAGCGATCAGGGACAGTGATGTGACGGCAGGGATGGGAATTGATGATATGACCGGCAAACCAACGATCCGGCAGGCGTCGATCCGGCGTTTGGCCGTTTCTGCCATGGTCGTGCTGGCGCTGGCGCTCGGCGGCTGCGGGATCACCAAGGGTAAGACCAAGTCGACCCCCACCGTGGGCAATCGCATTGCGATTCTTTCGCGCATCGAGGCGGGGACGAAAGTCGATGCCGGCATGTCCGCGCTAGAGGTCGTGCTCCCGCCCGCCGAAGCCAATCCGGAATGGGCGCAGGCCGGGGGCACCGCTTCCAAATCCTATGGCCACCTCGCGCTCGGCGCCGCGCCGCGCAAGGCATGGAGCGCGCGGATCGCCGGTTCCACCCCGATCCACCGGCTGGCCGCCGCACCGGTCGTCGGCGGGAGCCGACTCTATGCGATGGATAC
>JBJXEK010000049.1:0-4001 GCA_046155055.1 Novosphingobium sp.
TTCTTGATGCTCAGCGCTTCGTTCGGCACGACCAGCGCGGGATCGAAATGGAGCTTTTCGCCGAGGCCGTCGCACGCCGGGCACGCCCCTTGCGGCGCGTTGAAGCTGAACAGGCGCGGCTCGATCTCGGCGATCGTGAAGCCGGAGACGGGGCATGCGAATTTCTCGCTGAAGGTGATGCGGCCTTCGGGGGCATATTCGCCTGCGACGAGTTTCTTGCCCCCTCCGGCGCTGCGCGCCTCCTCCCCCCGAGGGGGAGGATTGGCGGTGCCACTCCTTAATTCTTCCCCCTCGGGGGGAAGTGTGGGCGCAGCCGACGAAGGGGGAACATCGGCCGGATCGACATAGGCGAGCCCCTCGGCAAGCTTGAGCGCCTGTTCGAAACTGTCGGCGAGGCGCGATTTGATTCCTTCGCGCACGACGATGCGGTCGACCACCACTTCGATATCGTGCTTGTATTTCTTGTCGAGCGCGGGGGCGTCCTCGATGTCGTAGAATTCGCCGTCGATACGCACGCGGGTATAGCCCGCGCGCTGCCATTCGAGCAGTTCCTTGCGATATTCGCCCTTGCGGCCGCGCACGACGGGGGCGAGGAGATAGGCGCGCGTGCCCTCTGGCAGGGCGAGCACGCGGTCGACCATCTGGCTGACGGTCTGCGCCGCAATCGGGAGCCCCGTGGCGGGCGAATAGGGAATGCCGACCCGCGCCCAGAGCAGGCGCATGTAATCGTAGATCTCGGTGACGGTCGCCACAGTGGAGCGCGGATTGCGGCTGGTGGTCTTCTGCTCGATCGAGATCGCGGGGGAGAGCCCGTCGATATGCTCGACATCGGGCTTCTGCATCATCTCGAGAAACTGGCGCGCATAGGCCGAGAGACTCTCGACATAGCGGCGCTGGCCTTCCGCATAGATCGTATCGAACGCAAGGCTCGACTTGCCCGAGCCCGAGAGGCCGGTGATGACGATCAGGCTATCGCGCGGGAGATCGATATCGATGCCCTTGAGATTGTGCTCACGCGCGCCGCGAATGGAGATGATGTTGAGTGACATGCGGGCAGTCTGTTCCAGATTTGTTCGATTCCCGCAAGGCGGCGCAGGCAGGAGTTCCCCACGTGGGTGGCGGGGGCCGTGGGCGCAAGGTGGCGGGAGGGGAAAGGGGGGCGAAGGGGGCAGAAAGGGCTGCGGTATTTGCCCGCCGCTGGCCCTGCTTGCTTCCGAAGCGACTTTCGACATCTGCGGGGTGCGAATGCCTACGCCGACACGGCAATCGGTCTTGATAAAGCTGCGTTTGTACCGATGCGGGACTGGCGCTTGCATCCCGCAGCCAACTGCACCAATCTCACCTGATAAGTTCGGAATCTTATAACCGGACGGGAGAGCGGCCATGATGGCGCGGCACGTGGTGTTGCCCTTGGTCTTTCGCGTTCGGAGACGGGTTACCGCGCAGCGGCATGCAGAGCATGCGCACAGATCGGTTCGCGATTGTTGCAGCTTCAGGATGGCCGGCCTTGCCGGACGGGCCATCTGCCGACCAGGGGACCGGACCAAACTATGGCGATTTTCACCGTCCGCGCGAGCAGCGCACCGATCAACTTCGACGACCTCGACCTCAATTGGTACTGGCGCAACAAGACCGATGTCGACCTGCAGAAGGGCGTCAATTACGTCTTCAACGGCATCACGTATCCGGACACCGCCTACATCTCTGCAGCGCAGGGCAGCGAAACGGGCGAGATCAACATCGGCGGCTTTGGGCTTACTGCGAGCGCCACCGGACTGACCGGCGGCACGGTCACCGGGCTGCTCGAATACAGCAACGGGACGCTGCTTTATACCATCGAGAAGGTGTCCATCGGGGCGGCAGCGCTGCAAAGCGCGCTACAGACCCTGAGCGGCGCGGACGACCGGGCGTTGCTAGAGACAGCGTTTTCAGGGAATGACGAGATCTACACGGCCGGAGGCAACGACCGGGTCTATGGCTTTGCCGGCAACGACTTCCTTGACACCGGCGGCGGCAACGACTGGCTGAGCGGCGGCACAGGGGACGACGACCTTGACGGCGGCGCGGGCAGCGACACTATGATCGGCGGTACTGGAGACGACTGGTATTACATCGACAGCGCTGGGGACAAAGTCACCGAAGGCAGCGGCGAAGGTAAAGACCGCGAATTGAGCACCGTCACCTTGACGCTGTCGGCCAATATCGAGGAGCTTAGGCTGCTCGACAATGGCGGCGCGATCGACGGCACGGGCAACGAACTCGACAACCTGATGGTCGGCAACAAGAGCGTCAACGTGCTGAGCGGAATGGGCGGCAACGATACGTTCTATGCCAACAGCGCAGGCGATACGTTCATTGGCGGTGCGGGCGATGACACGTACTTTGTGAACTTCACCAACACGAAGATATCCGAAAACGCCCGCGAAGGCACCGACACGGTCAAATCCAGCATCACGTATGTGCTGAGCGCCGAAGTCGAGAACCTGGAGCTGACCGAAACCGCTGCCATCAATGGAACCGGCAACGATGGGGCCAACCGCATCACCGGCAACGACGCCGCCAACGTGATCGCCGGCGGCGGGGGTGCGGACGTGCTGATGGGCAAGGGGGGCAATGACACCTTCCGCACCGGAGCGGGCGATGACAGCGTGGTTGGCGGCGACGGGTTCGACACGGTGACCTATGCCGGGGACGCCACCGGATCGACGGCCTATTTCGGCTTTGCCCCGAGCGGCGCAGACCGGCTCGACACGATCGAGCAGGTGATCGGATCGAACAGCGATGACGCCTTTTTCGGCGACGACTTCGTCAACACGATCTTCGGCAAAGGCGGCAACGACCGCATCGAGGGGCGCGGCGGCGACGATATCCTCTCGGGCGGCGCGGGCAACGACACCATTTTGGGCGGCGCGGGCAAGGACAAGGTCGAGGATACGGGTGCGGATTCGGGCGGCAGCGACGACATTGATCTGGGCGATGGCGACGATACGGCAACGCTGACGCTGAAGGCGGGCAACCTGCTGAACGTGAAAGGCGGGGCTGGCTTCGACACGATAACAGTGAGCGGCAAGGCAGGCACGCTCGGCAAAGTGCGCATCGAGACCGACGATGAGGCCAGCAATCCTTATCTGAACAACGGCAGCAAGCTGGTGCTGGCGGTCGATAATGCCGAGGTGATCGGCGGCGCGAGCCCGGACACGGTGATATCGACGCTGGTGGCAGGCGGCGTGCAGCGCTTCACCTTGGGCGATGGGCCCGACACTATCCGGCTGGGCGGCGCCGGGGCAGGCAAGGCGCAAGTGACGATCACGGACTTTGCCCAAGGTGCGGGCGGCGACGTGTTCGTGCTGGACGATCTGATCGCGCAAATGACCGGGCTGCTTCCATTAGCCAATCCGTTCAGCGACGGGCACTTGCGGCTGGTGGCGGAAGGCGCAGACACGCTGATCCAGATGGACCGCGACGGCTCTGCCGGCAACGCCTTTCAGTTCGGGACGGTGGCGCGGCTGCAAGGCCTGTTTCCGGCGGTACTGACCCCGGATAACTTCGGCGGCTACGCGGCGAGTTTCTCGTGGATCTATTACGGCACGGCCAAAAGCGAGACGTTGAACGGGACGATCAACAACGACACGATCGTCGGGCTCGCCGGGAACGACAAGATCAAGGGACTGGCTGGCAACGATACGATTGATGGCGGCAATGGCAATGACACCATTCGCGGCGGCACCGGGCTCGACACAATGACCGGCGGAACGGGTGCGGACACGTTCGTTTTTGCCGGGATCGAGACAGGCAGGACCCGCGCCACAGCCGACCGTATCACCGATTTCCGCCACGCGCAGGGCGATCGCATCGACCTCGCGCTGATCGACGCAAACACGGCGCTGGGCGGCGATCAGACGTTTGCCTTCATCGGCAAAGCCGCGTTTTCGGCCGCAGGTCAGCTGCGCTTCGAACAGTTTTCGGGCAACACGTATGTGCAAGGCGACACCAACGGCGAT
>JBJXEK010000050.1:0-12297 GCA_046155055.1 Novosphingobium sp.
AGCCCCACGCCGCCCGCCGCGCCGTGGACCACCAGCGTTTCGCCCGCCTCTGCCCGCCCCAGCCGCGCGATGGCCGTCCATGCGGTGATATAGGCCGCGCGCAGGCTCGCGCCCTCGGCATAGGACAGGGCCTCGGGCAGCGGCAGCAGCGCCGCATCCGCAAAGGCCCCGTATTGCATCGCCGCGCCGGTGAGCGTGGCAACGATCACCCGGTCTCCCGCCTTCCAGCAGCTCCCCTCACCTGCCGCGATCACCTCGCCAGCCGCTTCCATACCCGGCACGAAGGGCAGCGGGGGCTTGGCCTGATAGAGCCCCTCGGTCATCAAGAGATCGGGAAAGCCCAGCGCCGCCGCCTCAATCCGCACGAGTGCCTGTCCCGGCCCGGCCTGCGGCACCAGTCGTTCCGCCAGCGCGAGGCCCGCGAGATCGGGGGCAAGTGCCTGCACTTCCAGCACGCGCATCGCGGCGGGCAGATCGGACGGCATCGGAAAGTCCTTCCTTCAGGGAACGGCCCTGCGATGCCTGATCTTGCGCGCGCCGTCGAGAGGTCGGCGAGGCCAGGTGCGACGGCCTGCCGCGAAGGCATTTGTGATCGTTCACAATCTACGCAATCGTATTCCTGACGGATGGCCCAGTCGCGCGATCATCACATTAAGGCTGAATAATAGGCTCTTACCGCAAAGGCCTGAGATCAAATCGGGCCGCAGCATCAGTGCCCGCTTGCCGCAGCCGCCGTGAGTGGCTTAGGCTGCCAAATGGAGAACCGGGAGAGGCCCGACAACAACAGGTCCGTGGGGGATTGGGGCGGCAAATCGCCCTCACCCGCGCGCTCAGCAGGTGGAGTTCAATCCGTGCGCCTTGAAGACGCAGATCAGACCCTGGCACCTGCAAAGCCAGTCGGCACGCCCGCCTCCATGCCCGCCTCGATGGACGCGCATATCCTCGATGTGCTCCACCACCGCGTGGGCAAGGACGTGCATTCCGCCACGCCGCACGACTGGTTCACTGCCACCGTCCTCGCGCTGCGCGACAAGATCATCGACCAGTGGATGGAATCGACCCACCGCACCTATGAGGCGGCGGGCAAGCGGGTCTATTACCTCAGCCTCGAATTCCTGATTGGCCGCCTGCTGCGCGATGCGCTTTCGAACATGGGCCTGACGCGCGAGATGGAGAAAGCGCTGCGCGCCTACGGCTTCGACCTTGCCGCGATCGAGGACCTCGAACCCGATGCCGCGCTGGGCAACGGCGGCCTCGGCCGCCTCGCCGCCTGCTTTATGGAAAGCCTCGCCAGCCTGGATATCCCGGCCTACGGCTACGGCATCCGCTATGTGAACGGCATGTTCCGACAACGCATCGACGATGGCTGGCAGGTGGAGCTGCCCGAAACCTGGCTGAGCCACGGCAACCCCTGGGAATTCGACCGGCGCGAGAGCGCGTACCGCATCGGCTTCGGCGGTGAAGTGGTCGATCAGGGTGACGGCGTGGCGTGGCTTCCGGCCGAGCAGGTCGAGGCGTCTGCTGTCGATACGCCCGTCGTCGGCTGGCGCGGAAAGCGCGTCAACACGCTGCGGCTGTGGACCGCGAGCGCACTTGATCCGATCCGGCTCGATGCCTTCAACGCGGGTGACTACACCGGCGCGCTAGCCGAGGAAGTGCGCGCCGAAAGTCTCGTGCGCGTGCTCTATCCCGCCGATTCCAGCCCGGCGGGGCAGGAGCTGCGGCTGCGGCAGGAGTATTTCTTCACCTCGGCCTCGATCCAGGACATCGTGCGCCGCCACCTCCAGACCAATCCCGATTGCACCAGCCTGCCCGACAAGGCCGCGATCCAGCTCAACGATACGCACCCTGCGGTCGCTGTCGCCGAAATCATGCGCTTGCTGGTCGATGTCCACGGCATCGAATTCAACGAAGCCTGGGACATCACGCGGCGCACCGTGGGCTACACCAACCACACGCTGCTGCCCGAAGCGCTGGAGAGCTGGCCACTGCCGCTGTTCGAACGCCTGCTGCCTCGCCACATGCAGATTATCTACGCTATCAACAGCCGTGTGCTGCGTGAAGCGCGGAAAGCCGGGCTCGACGACCGTGCCGTTTCCGCGATCAGCCTGATCGACGAGGGCGGCGAGCGGCGCGTGCGCATGGCCAATCTGGCGTTCGTGGGCGCGCACAGCGTGAACGGCGTGGCCGCGCTCCACACCGATTTGATGAAATCGACGGTCTTTTCAGACTTGCACGCGCTTTACCCGCTGAAGATCAACAACAAGACCAACGGCGTCACTCCGCGCCGCTGGCTGCAGCAGTGCAACCCCGGCCTCGTCAGCGTCATCACCGATGCGATCGGCCCGGCCTTCCTCGATGATGCCGAACAGCTGACCGAGCTTGCCGCCTTTGCTGATGATGCAGCGTTCGGCGAGCGCGTTGCAGAGGTCAAGCGGGCCAACAAGGTCGCGCTGGCGAACTATGTGCGCAAGACACAAGGCGTGCGGCTCGATCCCGATGCGCTGTTCGATGTGCAGATCAAGCGCATCCACGAATACAAGCGCCAGCTGCTCAACCTGATCGAGACGGTGGCGCTCTACGACCAGATCCGCAGCCACCCGGAGCGAGACTGGGTGCCGCGCGTGAAGATCTTCGGCGGCAAGGCGGCCTCCAGCTATCACAATGCCAAACTGATCATCAAACTGGCGAGCGACATCGCGCGGCGGGTCAACGCCGATCCATCGGTGGGCGGGCTGCTCAAGGTCGTGTTCATGCCCAACTACAACGTCTCGAAGGCCGAGCGGATCATCCCCGCCGCCGATCTTTCCGAGCAGATCAGCACTGCCGGCATGGAAGCCTCGGGCACCGGCAATATGAAATTCGCGCTCAATGGCGCGCTCACCATCGGCACGCTCGACGGCGCGAATGTCGAGATCAAGGACCGGGTGGGCGACGAGAACATCGTGATCTTTGGCCTGACGGCTGACGAAGTCGCCGCGCAGCGTTCGGGCGGATACAACCCGCGCGCGATCATCGAGGGCAGCCGCGAATTGCAGCAGGCCATCTCGGCGATTGCCACCGGCGTGTTCTCGCCCGATGATGCGCATCGCTACGAGGGCCTGATGGGCGGGATCTACGACAGCGACTGGTTCATGGTCGCCGCCGATTTCGATGCTTATCACGCCGCGCAGCGCAGCGTGGATCGCTTGTGGGAAGACCAGGCCGGCTGGCGCGCCAAGGCGATCCGCAACATCGCCAATGTCGGCTGGTTTTCCTCCGACCGCACAATCGGCGAATACGCCCGCGATATCTGGGGGGTGAGTCCAACGTGATTTGGCCAACTTGATGAAGCCGCCCCAAAGCGCCCTCGATGCCCTGCTGGACGGGACGCATGCCGATCCCTTTGCTTTGCTCGGCATCCACGAAGGGCCGGGCGGCGCGTTCGCGCGAGCGGTGCTGCCGGGGGCGGAGACGGCCGAGGCCTATGCGCTGGACGGCAAGAAGCTCGGCGCGCTGACGCGGATCGATCCGCGCGGGCTGTTCGAAGGCAAGGTCAAGGGCCCCCGTCAGCCGGTAAAGTACTGCTGCACGGCCGGCCCCCACGAATGGTGGCAGACCGATGCCTATTCGTTCGGCCCAGTGCTCGGCCCGACCGACGATTTCCTCATCAACGAGGGCACCCATCTGCGCCTGTTCGACAAGCTCGGCGCGCATTTGATTGATCATGAAGGCGCGCGCGGCGTACACTTCGCAGTCTGGGCACCCAATGCGACACGCGTGGCGGTTGTCGGCGATTTCAACGACTGGGACGCGGCCCTTGCGCCCATGCGCCGCCGCGCAGATATCGGCGTGTGGGAGATTTTCCTGCCCGATATCGCCCCGGGCCGCCCCTACAAGTACCATATCGTCGGCCCCGACGGAGCGGTCCAGCCGCTCAAGGCTGATCCCTTCGCCTTCTGCTCGGAGCTTCGCCCCGCCACCGCCAGTGTGATTGATGCGCCCGATGTGCATGCATGGGGCGATGCCGCGCACCGCGCGCACTGGGCCAGCGCCGATGCCCGGCGTGAGCCGATCTCGATCTACGAGGTCCATCCCGGCTCTTGGCAGAAGCCTGAAGGGCGCGAATTCTACAGCTGGGACGAACTGGCCGACCGGCTGATCCCCTATGTGGTCGATATGGGCTTCACCCATATCGAATTCCTGCCCGTTTCCGAGCATCCCTACGATCCGAGCTGGGGCTACCAGACCACCGGGCTGTTCGCGCCCTCCGCGCGTTTTGGTGAGCCCGAAGGCTTTGCCCGCTTTATCGACGGCGCGCACCGCGCGGGACTGTGCGTACTGATCGACTGGGTCCCGGCGCATTTCCCGGTCGATGCCCACGGCCTTGCGCACTTCGATGGCACCGCGCTCTACGAACACGCCGATCCCAAGCTCGGCTTCCATCCGGACTGGAAGACCGCAATCTACAATTTCGGGCGGCGCGAAGTCTCCAGTTTCCTCGTCAACAATGCACTGTTCTGGGCCGAACGCTATCATGTCGACGGCCTACGCGTCGATGCGGTCGCCTCGATGCTCTACCGTGATTACTCGCGCGAGGCCGGCGAGTGGATCCCCAATGCCGAGGGCGGGCGCGAGAACTGGGAGGCGGTCGCCTTTCTTCAGGCGATGAACCGCGCGGTCTATGCCAGCCACGCCGGTTTCATCACCGTTGCCGAGGAATCGACCAGCTGGCCCGGCGTCACCCTGCCCACCGATGCCGCAGGCCCGGCGCGCGGCGGATTGGGTTTCGGCTTCAAGTGGAACATGGGCTTCATGCACGATACGCTCGCCTACATGGCGCGCGATCCCATCCACCGCCGCCACCACCACGACGAGATCACCTTCGGGCTGATGTACGCCTTCAGCGAGAACTTCGTCCTGCCGCTGAGCCATGACGAGGTGGTGCATGGCAAGGGCTCGCTGCTCGGCAAGATGAGCGGTGATGCCTGGCAGAAGTTCGCCAATCTGCGCGCCTACTACGGGCTGATGTGGGGCTACCCCGGCAAGAAGCTGCTATTCATGGGGCAGGAGTTTGCGCAAGGGCGCGAATGGAGCGAGGCGCGGGGGCTCGATTGGGAGCAGCTCGATCTGCCCCAGCACGCAGGGGTGCAGCGCTGGGTCCGCGATCTAAACCACACTTACCGCAAGCTCCCCGCGCTTCATGCCCGCGATTGCGAGCCCGAAGGCTTCGGCTGGCTGGTGGTGGACGATGCGCTGGCTTCCGTGTTCGCTTGGCGGCGGGACGCGCCGGGTGCAGCGACGGTCGTGGTCGTCAGCAACATGACCCCCATGCTGCACAGCCACTACCGCCTGCCGCTGCCCCGCGACGGCGTGTGGCGTGAGGCGCTGAACAGCGATGCGGCAATCTATGGTGGTTCGGGTCAGGGCAATCTGGGGCAGGTCGAGGCGAAGGACGGTGCGGCGCTGGTCGTGCTGCCGCCGCTGGCAACAATCATGTTTGTGTTCGAGGGATAAAACAACAACAAGACGGAGAGAGGGCATGCGGGAGACATACGGGCAGCCGCTGGCGCGCGATGCGATGGCTTATGTTCTGGCGGGCGGGCGCGGCAGCCGCCTTTGGGAACTGACCGACAACCGGGCCAAGCCCGCGGTCTATTTCGGCGGGGTCAGCCGGATCATCGATTTCGCGCTTTCCAACGCGATCAATTCGGGCATCCGCCGCATCGGCGTGGCGACGCAGTACAAGGCGCATTCGCTCATCCGCCACATGCAGCGCGCGTGGAATTTCATGCGCCCCGAACGCAACGAAAGCTTCGATATCCTGCCGGCTTCACAGCGCATTTCCGAGCTGATGTGGTATGAGGGCACGGCGGACGCGGTCTATCAGAACGTCGATATCATCGAGAGCCACGCGCCCAAGTACATGGTCATCCTGGCGGGCGATCACATCTACAAGATGGACTACGAGCGCATGCTTCAGCAGCATGTGCAGACCGGCGCAGACGTTACCATCGGCTGCCTTGTAGTGCCGCGCGAGGAGGCCAAGGGCTTCGGGGTGATGGCGGTCGATGCAAAAAGCGTCATCACCGATTTTGTGGAAAAGCCGGAAGATCCGCCAGGCATCCCCGGCGATCCAGCCCATTCGCTCGCCTCGATGGGCATCTATGTGTTCGACACCAAGTTCCTGTTCGAGCAGCTGCGCCGCGATGCCGAAACGCCGGGATCGACCCGCGATTTCGGCAAGGATATCATCCCCTACATCGTCGAGCACGGCAAGGCGGTGGCGCACCGCTTCACCGACAGCTGCATCCGCGCGGCCGAGGAAATCGGCGAATACTGGCGCGATGTCGGCACCGTGGACGCCTATTTCGAGGCCAATCTCGACCTCACTGACGTGGTCCCCAAGCTCAACATGTACGACCGCGACTGGCCGATCTGGACCGACCAGGTTGTCGCGGCCCCAGCCAAGTTCGTGCACGATCAGGACGGGCGGCGCGGCATGGCGATTTCCTCGCTGATCTCGCAGGATTGCATCGTCTCGGGCGCGCTCGCGCGGCGCAGTCTGCTATTTACCGGGGTCAAGATGGGCTCGTTCTCCAGCGTCGATGAGGGGGTGATCCTGCCCTATTGCAACATCGGGCGCGGCGCGCGGCTGAGCCGAGTGATCCTCGATTCCGGCGTGCGCATCCCCGAAGGCCTCGTGGTGGGCGAAGACCCGATCCTTGATGCCAAGCGCTTCCGCCGCACCGAAAACGGCGTGTGCCTGATCAACAAAACGATGATCGACCGGCTGAAATGACGCTGCGCGTCCTCTCTGTCGCTTCGGAGGCGGTGCCGATGGTCAAGACCGGGGGTCTCGCCGACGTGGTCGGCGCGCTGCCCGGCGCGCTGGCGCCGCATGGGGCGGCGATGACGACCTTGCTGCCGGGTTATCCGGCGGTTCTGGCCACGCTCGGCAATAGGCCAAAGGTACTGCACAAGTGGGAAAGCCTGCTTGGCGAACCTGCGCGGCTGCTTTCGGGCAGTCTAGGAAGCCATCCCCTGCTCGTGCTCGATGCGCCATCGCTTTTCGCGCGCGAGGGTGGGCCCTACGGCGATGCCACCGGGCGCGATTGGCGCGACAACTGGCGGCGTTTTGCCGCGTTCAGCCGGGCGGCGGCGGACGTAGCGGGCGGCGCGGTGAAAGGTCTCGCCTTCGACCTCGTCCATGCGCATGATTGGCAGGCGGCGATGACGCTGGCCTATATGCGGTTTGCGCCAGCGGGGACCACACCGTCCTCGGTCATCACCATCCACAACATGGCCTTCCAGGGCCATTTCGGCGCGGACATGTTTCCAGCGCTGGGCCTGCCGCCGCAGGCCATGGCCATCGACGGGATCGAGTATCACGGCGGCATCAGCTTCCTCAAAGCCGGCCTCGCCGCCGCCAGCGCGATCACCACGGTGAGCCCGACTTACGCTCGCGAGATCCGCGAGCCCGGCTTCGGCATGGGTCTGGAAGGCCTGATCCGCGGGCGCGAGGCGGTGGTCAGCGGCATCGTCAACGGCATCGATCCGGCGGTGTGGAACCCCGCGACAGACCCCGCGCTGGCTGCACCCTACACCGTCAAGACGTTAACCAGACGCTCCGCCAACACCCGCGCGCTCGAAGCCGAATTCGGGCTCGAACCCGGTGAAGGCCCCATCTTCATCGTGATCAGCCGCCTGACCTGGCAGAAGGGCATGGACGTGTTGCTGGAAGCCGCCGACCACCTCGTCGGCATCGGCGGACGTCTCGCGCTGCTCGGCTCGGGCGATGTGGCGCTTGAAAGCGGCTTCCATGCCGCCGCCGCGCGCCATCCCGGGCGGCTTGCGGTGCGCATCGGCTATGACGAGGCGCTGTCGCACCGCATGCTCGGCGGCGGCGACGCGATCCTTGTCCCCAGCCGGTTCGAGCCTTGCGGCCTCACCCAGCTCTATGGCCTCGCCTATGGCTGCGTGCCGGTCGTCACCCGCACCGGGGGCCTCGCTGATACCGTGATTGACGCCAATCTCGCCGCACGGCTCGCGGGCGCAGCGACCGGCGTGCAGTTCGACGGTGTGCGCTACCAGACGCTCGCCGATGCGCTGACCCGCACAGTGCAGCTGTTCCATCAGCGCGATGTGTGGCGCGGCGTGCAGCGCGCCGGAATGAAGGCCGATTTCGCGTGGGAGCGCAGCGGCAAGGCCTATGCCGATCTCTACGCGAGCCTTATGGAAACGCCATGATCCAGACTATTTCCAGCACGCCGTTCGCCGATCAGAAGCCGGGCACCTCGGGCCTGCGCAAGAAGGTGCGCGTGTTCGCCCAGCCGAACTACGCCGAAAACTTCATTCAGTCGGTGTTCGATGCAGTCTCGCCCGAACCCGGCACCACGCTCGTGATTGGCGGAGACGGGCGCTATCACAACCGCACCGTGATCCAGGCCGCGATCCGCATTGCCGCCGCCAACGGCTATGGCCGGGTGCTGGTTGGGCAAGGCGGCATTCTCTCCACGCCTGCCGCCAGCCACGTGATCCGCAAGTATGGCGCGAGCGGCGGGCTGATCCTTTCGGCCAGCCACAACCCCGGCGGTCCCGACGAGGATTTCGGCATCAAGTACAACATTGCCAACGGCGGCCCCGCGCCCGAAGCGATCACCGACGCGATCTTCGCGCGCACTAAGACAATCGACCGCTGGCTGACCGTCGATGCTCCGGACGTCGATCTCGACACACTTGGCACGCAGGACGCGGCGGGCATGACGGTCGAAGTGATCGATTCCGTCGCCGACTGGGCGGACCTGATGGAAACGCTGTTCGATTTCCCCGGGATCCGTGCGGCGGTGGCTGACGGCCTCACCATGGCATTCGATGCGATGCACGCCGTCACCGGGCCTTATGCCACCGAAGTGCTGGAGCGGCGGTTGGGGTTCCGCCCCGGCACGGTGCACAACGGCGTGCCGCTCGAGGATTTCGGCGGCCACCACCCCGATCCCAACCGCGTCCACGCCAAAGTGCTGTTCGACCTGATGTTCTCGCCCGATGCCCCGGCGTTCGGTGCGGCTTCGGACGGTGACGGCGACCGCAACCTGATCGTCGGCAAGGGCATCTTCATCACCCCCTCCGACAGTCTCGCCATGCTCGCCGCCAACGCGCACCTCGCGCCGGGCTATGCGAGCGGCCTTGCAGGGATCGCCCGCTCGATGCCGACGAGCGCAGCGGCAGACCGTGTGGCCGAAGCGCTGGGCATTCCTTGCTTCGAAACCCCGACCGGCTGGAAGTTCTTCGGCACGCTGCTCGATGCCGGGCAGGCAACGATCTGCGGCGAGGAAAGCGCCGGCACCGGCTCCGACCATGTGCGCGAAAAGGACGGCGTCTGGGCCGTGCTGCTCTGGCTCAATATCCTCGCCGTGCGGGGCGAAAGCATGGAGGCGATCGCCCGCGCGCATTGGGCGACATACGGCCGCAACTACTATGCGCGGCATGACTATGAGGCACTGCCCAAGGATCAGGCCGAGGCGCTGATGGCGGCAGTGGAGGCCTCGTTCCCCACTCTCCCCGGCAAGGCGTTCGGGCCGCTGGTGGTGGAGAAGGCGGACAGTTTCTCCTACGTCGATCCGGTGGACGGCTCGGCCAGCGCCAATCAGGGCCTGCGCATGCTGTTCGAAGGCGGCTCGCGCATCGTACTCCGCCTTTCCGGCACGGGCACCGAAGGCGCGACTGTGCGACTCTATCTGGAACGCTATGAACCAGCCGGCGGCACGCTCGATGCCGACACCGACGCGATGCTCGGCGATCTGATAGCCGCCGCCGAAGGCATCGCGGGCATCGCCGCGCGCACCGGCCGCAGCGTGCCCGATGTGATTACATGACTCTGCTTTCGGTGCGCGCCCCGCGCGCCGAAGCGGTCACGCTCTGCCTGTTCGAGGGCGATACCGAAACCCGCATGCCCATGGCGCGGCGCAAAGAGAGCCGGGGCGAGGACTGGGTGGCGGACGCGCCGATCCCCGGAACCCGCTACGGCCTGCGCGCGCATGGCGTGTGGGCTCCCGAGCAGGGACTTTGGTTCGATCCCGCCAAGCTTCTGGTCGATCCGCGCGCGGTCGAACTGGATCGGCCGTTCACCAATAGCCCCGCGCTCTCCTCTTACGGCGTTGATACCGCCTCGCTGGTGCCTCGCGCGGTGATGTCTGACGCGCTTCCCGATATGCCGCGTGCGTCCCCGCACTTCCGGCGCGGCGGACTGATCTACGAAGTCAATGTGCGCGGCCTGACCATGCTGCACCCGGACATACCCGAAGCGCAGCGCGGCACGGTGGCGGCGCTCGCGCATCCCGCAGTGCTCGCGCATCTCCAGAAGCTGCATGTCAGCGCGGTCGAGTTGATGCCGATCACCGCCTGGATCGACGAGCGCCACCTGCCGCCGCTCGGCCTGCGCAATGCCTGGGGTTACAACCCGGTCGTGCCCATGGCGCTCGATCCGCGGCTGTGCCCCGGCGGCGTAGCCGAACTGCGCGAAACCGTCGCCGCGCTCCACGCGCGCGAGATCGGCGTGATCCTCGATCTGGTGTTCAACCATACCGGCGAGAGTGACGTGCTCGGCCCGGTGCTCAGCTTTCGCGGGCTGGACAACGCGGCCTATGCCCATGCGCCGGACGGCAGCCTTATCAACGACACCGGCTGCGGCAACACGCTCGATTTCGCGCAGCCTGCCATGCGCACGCTGGTGCTCGATAGCTTGCGCCATTTCGTGCGCCACTGCGGCATCGACGGCTTCCGCTTCGATCTCGCCCCCGTGATGGCACGCGGGCCGGGCTTTGCCGCCGATGCACCGATCTTTGCCGAAATCGCCGCCGACCCGTGGCTGGCAGACCGCGTGCTGATCGCCGAGCCCTGGGATATCGGCCCCGGCGGCTATCAGCTCGGACGCTTCCCCGAAAACTGGCTCGAATGGAACGACCGCTACCGCGACGACGTGCGCCGCTTCTGGCGCAGCGATTGCGGAGTCGGCCAGCTGGCCACGCGCATCGCGGGTTCGGCCGATGTGTTCGGTAAGAACTGCCGCTCAGTCAATTTCCTCGCCGCGCATGATGGCTTCACGCTGGCCGATACGCTCGCCTATGCCGAGCGGCACAACCACGCCAACGGCGAGGACAATCACGACGGGCACGGCGAGAACTTCAGCTCGAACAACGGCGTGGAAGGGCCCTCGGATGACCCCGCCATCCGCGCCCGCCGGGCCGCGCTTGCCCGCGCGATGCTGGGCACGCTGTTTGTCTCCGCCGGCACGATCCAGCTGACCGCAGGCGACGAGTTCGGCCGCAGCCAGCGCGGCAACAACAACGCCTATGCGCAGGACAATGCGATCACATGGATCGATTGGGCGAGACGCGACACAGCGCTTGAAGACCATGTTGCGGCTCTCGCTGCATGGCGTGCGGCGCGCGACCTCAGCCAGTTCCCCGAGGACGGCTCATGGACTGCGCTCGATGGCGCGGCCATGGATGCCCGATTCTGGGAGGACCCGGCCACACAGGGATTTGCCTGGCAGAGCAATGCGGAAACGGCGCGACCGACGGGATTGCGGGTCGATCGCGCCGCCCCTGAAGCCGGACCCGCCGTTGGGCGTTGTGAGGGAAGCGGGTCCGGAAGCGGGTCAGGCGAGATGCCAGCGTAGCTGGACCTCTGTGCGCACTGCGGGCAAGCCGCGCGCCAGGCCCTGCGCCACCGGCAAAGGCTCAGGCAGCAGCTGATTGAGCATCAGCCGTCCGAACGCCCAGTCGCCAAGGCCGGACTCGGTGAGGATCACGGGCTGGGAAGGTTTATCCAACATATTGAAATCGCGAGCCATAGCAATTCTCCAGAGAGGGAATGGCCGGTCGACTCGGTGTACGTCCCGACACCCGCAAATTAACTCAACATATTTTGTAGACAATAAGTACGCGACGAAACGCGCGGCAATTTCGCCCATCCGAAACGCACGGCCGAAACGGCGCTTGTCGCGCCCCTGCGCCAGCCTGTCGCAAGACCGGGTATCGCACGCATTCCGCCATAATTTGGCCGCATCAATCCTTGCAGATGAAGTGGCTGAGGGCCATGTCGGCGGATGATTCCCAGGGTTTGTTGGCCAAGGTTCGAAAGCCGCGCCGGAAAACCGCAGCGATGTCAGGAAGCCGCCCCGTGCCCAACTTGCCGACCAGATGCCTTGCGGCGATACCGAAGGTGGTGATACCGGCGCAGGCATGATCGAGGCGTCGTCCCCTGCCCCCGCCGATACGCGGCGCCTGCTGGTCTCGATCCACGACGTATCGCCGC
>JBJXEK010000051.1:0-13832 GCA_046155055.1 Novosphingobium sp.
CCGGATCGAGGATTCGCGTCTCGCCGAATTCGATTCTCTGACCGGCCTGTCAAACCGCCACCGCATCACGCGCCGTTTCGATCAGATATTGGCCGCGTTCAAGGGCACAGGCAGGCCCGCCACGCTCATGATGCTCGATCTCGACCGGTTCAAGGCGGTCAACGATACGCTTGGCCATCCCGCGGGCGACGAGCTGCTGCGCCAGGTTGCGCAGCGCCTCACCCGGGTTGTCGGCGATCGCGGCGAGATCGGCCGGCTTGGCGGCGACGAGTTCCAGATCCTGCTGCCCGATCTGGAAGATCGCGGCAAGCTGGGCGAACTGGCCGACAAGATCATCGGTCTTGTCTCGCAGCCCTACACGATCGACGACAACCACGTCGTGATCGGCATTTCGCTCGGCATGGCCATCGCCCCGTTCGATGGCACCGAGCGCGAGGAGCTGGTGCGCGCGGCAGACCTTGCGCTCTATGCCGCCAAGCACGGCGGGCGCGGCCAGTTCCGCTTTTACTCGGCCGATCTCAAGGACGAAAAGGAAGAGCGCCGCCTGCTCGAAGATGCGCTGCGGGAGGCAATCGCCACGGTTGGCACGGCAGAGGAAAACTGGGACCGGCCCCAGCTCAACCTGCTCTATCAGCCGGTTGTGCGCACCAACGATCATACTGTGGTGGGCTTCGAGGCCCTGATGCGCTGGGAGCATCCCGTGCGCGGCGCGATCAGCCCCGGCGTGTTCATCCCGGTTGCGGAGGACACAGCGATGATCCTCCAGCTCGGCGAATGGGCGCTGCGCCGCGCCTGCGCCGATGCCATGGCCTGGCCGCATTCCGTACGCGTCGCGGTCAACGTTTCGGCGGTGCAGTTCGCGCATCCGGATTTTCCCGGGATCGTCGCCGATGTGCTCGGCACAACCGGGATCAATCCCGACCGGCTGGAGCTGGAACTCACCGAATCCGTGTTCATGGGAGATGGCGAGGCGACCGATGCCGCGTTCAAGGCGCTGAAGCTGCTCGGCGTGCGCCTTGCACTCGATGATTTCGGCACCGGCTATTCCTCGCTCAGCTACTTGCGCGCCGCCCCGTTCGACAAGCTCAAGGTCGATCGCAGCTTCGTCGAATCCTGCACGCTCTCGGATCAGAACAGCGCCAAGATCATCGCCGCGATCATCGGGCTCGCCGATGCGCTCGGCATGGAAACCACCGTCGAGGGCGTCGAGGCGTTCGACCAGCGCGATCTCGTTTGCTCAAAGGGCGCGCGCTATATTCAGGGTTTCCTCTATTCCCCTCCGATCGATCAGGCCACGGTGCTCGAGCGGATGGACAGCGAGGCGCTGCGCATCGAACCCGATGGCCCGGAGCGCCACCGCCCCGAACGCCGCTCGGTCTATCGCCGCATCGGCGTGATCCACGCCGATCACCGTTACGAGGCGCTGCTGCGCAATCTTTCAGCCACCGGTGCGCGGATCGAGGGTCTGGTCGGCGTGCCCATCGACACCGGCCTTGTGCTCGATCTCGGCGCGGGGCAGCTTGCCGTGGTCACCGTCAGCCGCTCGGCCGATGCCACCATCGGCGTCGAATTCGAAACGCCGCTCGTCAGCGACGGTGCCGGCGGCCTCGTCACGCGCCACCGCGCCTCGGCCTACGCGCTGGCCGCCGCCGCACGCATGGTCTCCGCCAGCACCCCCCAGTTCCTCGAAGTCGAAACCCGCAAACGCGCCTGATCTGCGCGGAGCAAGCCTCAGCGTGCGGCAAGCGTGATGGTCGCGGTGCCGCTGCCTTCTACCGGCAGGAAAACGCCGCGCCCGGCCACTTTCAGCAAGCCCGTGCGCACATCGTCGATCTTGGCCTCGATCACGAAGTCGCCCACCCGCTTTTCGGTCACGACGCGATTGATCTTGCCCATCAGCTTGGCAAAATCACCTTCGAAGTTCTGGGTCAGCGCATCGGCGATTGTCGATGAAAATGCCGAGCTGTTGGCCAGTGCGATCAGCAGATCAGTCCCCACCCCGTCCGTCACGCCGCTGACGCTGAGGTCGCTGAAGTTTACCTTGCGGGAGTTGGGCTGATTGGTCGGCGTTCCGGTCAGCCAGACAACACCGTGCGAAGCGGTCTGTCTGCCTGCGGGGGTGGCGGAAAACGCGATGCCGACCGCCAGCTTGTTGCCGGTCGTGCCATAGATCGTCACTCTGCCGAATTGCGCCGCGATTGGCCCAAGCCCCGGCAGGTTGAACGGCCGGCGCGCGCGTTTGACCAGCGCCTTTTGCAGCACCGCGTTCATCTGATCCCAATCCGCGATTACCGGCACGACGAACAGCAATTGGCCCGCATTTTGCGCCAGATCACCGCGCGGGGGGAGGGGGATCGGCGGCGGATCGGCCGGGCGTTCGCCTACATAGGTGGTGGTCTGCGCTTCCATACCCAACCGCAAGACCAGGCTTCGCCCTTCGATGGCATAGCCGCCGAATTGCAACCGGCGCGGGGCAATCCGCATCCACACGGGCGGGTTTTCGCGGTTGAGCAGGATGGACGTGAACGCCTGCCTCCAGGCGCTTTCCACGCGCGAACGGAAACCAAGGTCATCCAGCTTGCCCGGCAGAGCGCGTTCCAGCTTGGCAATCACGCCCTTCAGCTTGGCGTCCGCCTTGCTGGTGAATTCGATCCGCTGGCCCAGAAACTCGATTCCCGGTTCCTGGGTCCAGTCGTAGGCGATGGCGATCGTGCCCTTGGGGTTCCAGTCGCGATCAATGTCGAGATGGATCACGGCGCGCACTCGCGCATCACCGGTGGCGGTTTCGTGTTTCAGGATTCCCGCGATGTCGCGCGCCTGCACCTCTGCGTGGATCGGCATGGTCACCACGATATCGCGCCCGCTGCCCGAAAGCGTGAGCGCCCCGCGGCTGACCTGGCCCACGATATCGCACTTGATGGCAGGGGTTTTCAGTTTGACGAACAGCACCTTCACCTTGGACGATGCCACGCAGACCGTGTCCGGCTGGTCCACTGTCCACAGTTCGCGCGGAACCGCCTTTTCCAGTTCGCGTTCCAGCACGCTCAAATCGGTGCGCACCGGCACCGCGATGGTGGAATACTGCGGCGGCAATTCGAACGTATCCGAGGCGCGGGGCGGAGCTTGCGTGTTGATCGCGGGTTTGCAGCTCGAAAGCCCGCCAGTGAACAGCAGCGCTGCGGCGGCGATCCCGCGCCAGAACAGCGGCGCGCGCTGCAAGTGTTCAATGGCCATCGGGTTCGCCTTGCGCTCATGCAGCTGTCTTGCCGCAGCGATGGGCCGATGCCGTTCACGCAGGCCCATCTTCCGCGCACACAAGCAACAAAGTGGCCCGATTGTTCCGGCCGATTGTTCGGGGCGACCTTGTGTTTATGCAGGGAGGGACCGCATCATCACATATGGATCGGCTTGCCCATCACCGCCATCGCGGCTTCCTTGAGCGCCTCGGCATGGGTCGGGTGCGCGTGGCAGGTATAGGCGATGTCTTCGGAGGTCGCGCCGAATTCCATCGCCAGCGCCGCCTCGGCGATCATCGACCCTGCAACAGAGGCAATGCACCACACCCCCAGCACACGGTCGGTCTTGGCGTCCGCGATCACTTTCACGAAGCCGTCCGGCTCATGGTTGGTCTTGGCGCGGCTGTTGGCGAGCATCGGGAACTTGCCGACCTTGATCGCAGTCTTGTCGCCGCCAGCCGCTTCCAGCGCGGCTTCCTCGGTGAGCCCAACGCCGGCAAACTCCGGTGCGGTATAAACCACGTTCGGGATCACGGCGTGATTCACGATGCCGGTCAGCCCGGCGATGTTCTCGGCGACGGCGATGCCTTCGTCCTCAGCCTTGTGCGCCAGCATCGGACCCGGGATCACGTCGCCAATCGCCCAGACACCCGGAACGCTCGTGCGGAAATCATGATCGGTCTCGATCTGCCCGCGCTTGTTCGGGGTGAGGCCGATCTTCTCGAGCCCCAGCCCATCCACAAACGGCCGCCGCCCGATGGACACCAGCACGCAGTCCGCCTCTAGCGTCTCGGCCGGGCCGCCAGCCGAAGGCTCCAGCGTCAAGGTCGCGGTCTTGCCGTTCACGGCCACGCCCGTCACCTTGGCGGAAAGCCGCAGCTCCATGCCCTGCTTCTTGAAGATTTTGGCGGCCTCCTTGCGCACATCGCCGTCCAGCCCGGGCAGCAGCTGGTCGAGGAATTCGACTACCGTCACCTTCGCGCCGAGCCGCCGCCACACCGAGCCCAGCTCCAGCCCGATCACCCCGCCGCCAATTACCACCATGTGCTCGGGCACACGGTCGAGCGCCAGCGCGCCGGTGGAATCGACCACCACCCCCGCGTCATTGTCCACTTGCGCACCCGGCAACGGCGTCACGCTCGAACCCGTTGCGATCACGATGTTCTTGGCCGTTATTCTCGCGCCTGCGACCGTGACGGTGTGCGCATCCTCGAACGCAGCATAGCCTTTCAGCCAGGTCACCTTGTTCTTCTTGAACAGGAACTCGATCCCGCCGGTCAGCTGCTTCACCGAATCCAGCTTCTGCGCCTGCATCGCCCCCAGATCGAGCGTCACCGGCCCGGTCTTGATGCCATAAGTCGCGAACGTCCCGTCCACCGCCTCGGCAAACTTCTCAGACCCATGCAGCAAGGCCTTGGAAGGAATGCACCCGACATTGAGGCACGTGCCGCCGAGCGTCGCGCGTCCATCGGCACACGCCGTCTTGAGCCCCAGCTGCGCCGCGCGGATTGCCGCAACATAACCGCCCGGACCTGCACCGATGAAAAGAACGTCGTAATCGTATTCAGCCACAGCATGGCTCCTCAAATCATCCGTCCCTCGAAGGGGAGGATCAAATTCACATATCAATCAGCAGCCGCGTCGGATCCTCGATCGCTTCCTTGATCGTCTTCAGCGCCGTCACCGCTTCGCGTCCGTCGATCAGGCGGTGATCATATGACAGCGCAAGATACATCATCGGCCGGATCACGATCTGCCCATCGCGCACCACCGGCCGGTCCTCGATCCGGTGGAGGCCCAGCACGGCCGACTGCGGCGGGTTGATGATCGGGGTGGACATCAACCCGCCGAACACGCCGCCGTTGGAAATCGTGAAGGTGCCGCCGGTCATGTCCGCCATCGTCAGCGTGCCGTCGCGCGCCTTCTTGCCAAACCCGGCAATCGCCTTTTCGATCCCGGCGAACGACATCGTATCGACCCCGCGCACCACCGGCACGACGAGCCCATTGGGGGCCGAAACCGCAACCGAAAGGTCGACGTAATCGTGGTAGACGATCTCGTCCCCCTCGATCCGCGCATTGACCGATGGAATGTCCTTCAGCGCGAGACACGAGGCCTTGGCAAAAAAGCTCATGAAACCCAGCTTCACGCCGTGCTTCTTCTCGAACGCGTCCTTGTACTTGTCGCGCGCGGCCATCACCGCGCTCATGTCGCAATCGTTGAATGTGGTGAGCAGCGCAGCGGTTTCCTGCGCCGACTTCAGCCGCCGCGCGATCGTCTGGCGCAGCCGCGTCATCTTGACGCGCTCCTCGCGGCGGCCATCCGATGACACCGCAGGCGCTGCCGGAACTGGCGCGGGCGCAGCCACCACGGGGGAAGGGACCGCCTGCTTGGCAAGTTCCTTTTGGCTGGCAGCCGCCAGCACATCTTCCTTGGTCAGGCGGCCATCCTTGCCGGTGCCCTTGACGGTCGCGGGATCAATCCCATGCTCCAGCACCGCGCGGCGCACCGCCGGGGAAAGCGCCGCCGCATCGTCAGCCACAACAGCAGCCGGAGCAGCAGTAGCCGCCAGGGCAGGGGCCGCAGCAGGCGCAGGCGAAGTCGCCACGCCGCTCGTCTCGATCATCCCCAGCAGCGCACCCACCGCCACGGTCTCACCCTCGGCAGCAACATGCGCGCCCATGATGCCAGCAACGGGCGAGGGCACTTCGATCGCGACCTTGTCGGTCTCGAGGCTGGCAATCGGCTCATCCAGCGCCACTGCCTCACCCGGCTGCTTGAGCCACTGGCCGACAGTCGCTTCGCTGACGCTTTCGCCCAGCACGGGCACTTTCACTTCGATAGACATGGGATCATCGTCCTGAGGAAGAATGGGAATGGGCAGCCATCAGGCCTTCTTCTTGCGCCGCAGTTCGCCGCGCACCGAAAGCGCCAGCGCATCGGCCACAAGTGCGGTCTGCTGCGCGGTGTGCCGCTTGGCGATGCCGGTTGCCGGCGATGCCGCCGCCGCGCGCCCGGCATAGCGCGCGCGCTTCACCTTGCTGTGCGCCGCTTTCAGCGAGTCCTCGATCAGCGGTTCGACAAAGAACCATGCGCCGTTGTTCTTCGGCTCTTCCTGGCACCACACGATCTCTTCCAGATTGGTCATGCGCGAAAGGCGCAGCGCCAGCGGCTCGCCCGGGAAGGGATAGAGCTGCTCCAGCCGGATGATCTGCGTATCGGTGATTCCCGCCGCATCGCGCGCCTCGATCAGGTCATACGCCACCTTGCCGCTGCACAGCACCACGCGCCGCGTCTCTGCATCCGGCGCGGGTTTGATGTCGGAAAGGATGCGCATGAAGTGCCCCGCGCCGACAAAGTCCGATGCGACCGATTTGGCCAGCGGATGGCGCAGCAGGCTCTTGGGCGTCATGATGATCAGCGGCTTGCGGAACGAGCGCTGCATCTGCCGGCGCAGCACGTGGAAGTAATTCGCCGGGGTGGTGATGTTGCACACCTGGAGATTGTCTTCGGCGCAAAGCTGAAGGAACCGCTCGAGCCGGGCGGAGGAATGCTCCGGCCCCTGGCCCTCATACCCATGCGGCAGCAGCATCACGAGGCCATTGGCGCGCAGCCACTTGGCCTCGGAGGCGGCGATATCCTGGTCGATCACGATCTGCGCGCCGTTGGCGAAATCGCCGAACTGCGCTTCCCACAGCACCAGCGTCTTGGGGTCCGCGCTGGCATAGCCATACTCGAAGCCCAGCACGCCGTATTCGCTCAGCGGGCTGTCATGCACCTCAAAGCGCCCGTGCGGCAAGGTCGCAAGCGGTACGTACTTGCGTTCGTTGGTCTGATCGACCCACACTGCATGGCGCTGGCTGAACGTGCCGCGGCCCGAATCCTGCCCCGAAAAGCGCACATTGAAGCCTTCGGTCACCAGACTGCCAAACGCCAGCGCCTCGCCCGTCGCCCAGTCAAAGCCCTGGCCTTCGCTGAACATCTGCCGCTTGGCGTCGATCACCCGGCTCAGCGTTTTGTGGATCGTCAGGTCCTCGGGCACCGTCGTCAATGTCCGGCCAAGGCTGTCGAAGCGCTTCTGGTCGATGCCGGTGGGCACATTGCGCCGCGCGGTTTCCGGGTCGGCCGGCTTGTTGAGCCCGCTCCAGCGCCCGCCAAACCAGTCGGCGTGGTTCGCCTTGTAACTCTTGGCCGCTTCGAACTCGGTCTCCAGTGTCGCGACGAAGTGGTCCTCGTTCTCGCCCTTCCAGTTCTTGTCGATCACGCCCTGTTCGGTCAGGCGGCGCGCATAGATTTCCGAAATCGGCGGATGCTGCTTGATCCGCGCATACATCAGCGGCTGAGTGAAGCTGGGCTCGTCGCCCTCGTTGTGGCCGAAGCGGCGATAGCACCACATGTCCACCACCACATCGCGGCCGAACTTCTGGCGGTAGTCGATCGCCAGCTTGCACGCGAAAGTCACCGCCTCCGGATCATCGCCGTTCACATGGATGATCGGCGCCTGCACGCCCTTCGCCACGTCCGAGGGATAAGGCGAGCCGCGGCTGAACTGCGGGCTGGTGGTAAAGCCGATCTGGTTGTTGATAATGAAATGCAGGCAGCCGCCGGTGTTGTAGCCTTTGACCCCCGAAAAGCCGAGGCACTCCCACACGATACCCTGTCCCGCAAAGGCCGCATCGCCGTGGATCAGGATCGGCAGCACCTGCTTGTGCTTGCCCTTGCCGATATCGTCGCGGAACGCCTGCTGCGCCCGAACTTTGCCCAGCACCACCGGGTCCACCGTTTCCAGATGGCTCGGGTTGGGCTGCAGGCTCATGTGCACCTTGATCCCGTCGAACTCGCGGTCGTTCGAAGTGCCGAGGTGATACTTCACGTCGCCCGAACCGCCCACGTCCTCCGGGTTCGCGGTGCCGCCCGAAAACTCGTGGAAAATCACGCGGTACGGCTTGGCCAGCACGTTCGCCAGCACGTTGAGCCGGCCGCGGTGCGCCATGCCGTAGATGATCTCGCGCACGCCCAATTGGCCGCCATATTTGATCACCGCTTCCAGCGCCGGAATCATCGATTCCCCGCCGTCGAGCCCGAAGCGCTTGGTCCCGACATACTTCTTGCCGAGGAACTTCTCGTACTGCTCGCCGCGGATCACCGCGCCCAGGATCGCCTTCTTGCCGTTGGGCGTGAAGTCGATCGATTTGTCGCCGCCCTCGATCCGGTCCTGCAAAAACTTGCGCTCAGCCACGTCGGCAATGTGCATGTATTCCAGGCCCACTTTGCCGCAGTAATTGCGCTGCAACACGGACACGATCTCGCGCGGGGTAGCCCATTGCATCCCCAGCACGCCGCCGACAAACACCTTCTTGTCGAGGTCCGGGCCCGCAAAGCCGTGGTATTCAGGGGTAATATCCGCCGGGAGCTCCTGCCGCGCAAGGCCCAGTGGATCGAGGTCTGCCGCCAGATGTCCGCGCACGCGGTAGGTGCGCACCAGCATCATCGCGCGGATCGAGGCACCCGCTGCGGCTTCCAGCGCCGCTTCGTCAATCACCGTCCCGGCGGCTTTCGCGGCCTTGGCGATCTCGATCTTCAGCGCCATCGGATCGAGCGCGCGGGTCAGGTCATCGCCCGCCGCCGGATCGGTCACCGGCCAGCGCGGCGAGCTCCATGAAGGCAGGCCCTGCGGACCCTCCTGCGCGGGATCCACATCAAACGCGTGCTCTTCAAAACCCATCGTTACTCACTCCTCTCGCCCCGGGGAGGGTGGGGCTTCGGAAAACACCTGCCGCGCGCATGACGCCGCTAAACTTTCCTGCGCCAAACAGTCCTTCAAGCGAAGGGTTCCGCCCGCGATGGTTAGGCATCGCATCCCGCACGAATGCGGGCCTTAACACCGGTCTTGCAAAGGGAGCGCGCCCCTTGGATCCCGTAAAACTGCGTAGATGAACGGGGTGCGAACCCGCGCCCCGTCTCACCTTATGTCAGCTCACTTCACGCCAGCGAGCCATCGATCGCCCGGCATGCCGTCAGTAGTTCCTTCACCGCGTCCACCGAAACGGTCAGGTTCGCCTTGGCCGCATCGTCGAGCGCGATCTCGATCACTTTCTCCACGCCGCCCGCGCCGATCACCACCGGTACGCCGACATACATGCCGTCGACGCCATACGCGCCGTCAACCCCCGCCGCGCAGGGCAGCACACGCTTCTGGTCGCCCAGATAGGCTTCGGCCATCGCGATGCCCGAAGCGGCCGGGGCATAGAACGCCGAGCCGGTCTTGAGCAGCGCGACGATCTCGCCGCCGCCGCCGCGCGTGCGCGCCACGATCGCGTCGATGTTTTCCTGCGTCGAAGCGCCCATCTTGATGAGGTCGGGCACCGGGATGCCCGCCACGGTCGAATAGGCCGTCACCGGCACCATCGTGTCGCCATGCCCGCCGAGCACGAACGAGGTGACATCACGCACCGAAACGCCGAATTCCCATGCGAGGAACGTGCTGAACCGTGCCGAATCGAGCACACCCGCCATACCGACGACCATGTTGTGCGGCAGGCCCGAAAACTCGCGCAGCGCCCAGACCATCGCGTCGAGCGGGTTGGTGATGCAGATAACGAAGGCGTCCGGCGCGTTGTTCTTGATGCCTTCACCCACTGCCTTCATCACCGAAAGGTTGATGCCGAGCAGGTCATCGCGGCTCATACCGGGCTTGCGCGGTACGCCGGCGGTCACGATGATCACATCGGCGCCCGCAATGTCGGCATAATCGTTGGTGCCGGTGATCTTCGCGTCAAAGCCCTCGACCGGGCCGCACTGCGAAAGATCGAGCGCTTTGCCCTGCGGCACGCCCTCGGCCACGTCGAACAGAACGATATCGCCCAGTTCCTTCTGCGCGGCGAGGTGGGCGAGTGTCCCACCGATATTGCCGGCGCCGATCAGCGCGATTTTCTTGCGAGCCATGGCCTTGCGATCCTTTCCCGGATGTGCGGGACAATTTGCAATCATGGCGGCGGTCAAGCTGCCGTCAGCAGGATCCCCCCGCGTCCCGCATGACGGGAAGGGTTCCAAGCGGTCGCGGCGGCCCTAAGCCTGCCGACCGGGGATTGCAAGGCGCAAAAACCACTACTCCGTAGCTTTTTATGATAACAGTTCGCAATAGCAATAATGGCGGATTGAACCCGTCCGGCCCCTCAGCGCCTGCCAGACTGCCGCGCCGCAAAGGCCCGCGCCGCCGATCTGGCGAGGGCTCCGTCAAACATCGCGCAGACCGCCAGCCACCAGTCTGCCGCCTCGCGGTCCTCGCCTGCCGCCGCGATTTCCGCCGCCTCGCAGGCGCGCCGGGCGGCCGAAAGCCCGTGCGCGGCAAACATCTTGAGCGCAGCCTCAAGCAGCGCATCCCCGCGCGAGGCAATATCGTCGTTCGCGCCGCTCTGCTTGCCCGGAACGGATGCACCGTTATCGTTGGCCGACATGCCAAGACGCACCTTCCGCGCGCGCGTCAGGCAGGGCGAGACGATCCCGTAGCGGGGGGCAAAGTGCAACATGGCTGTGTCTCTCCTGCAAGAGCGACCTGAAGGCCGCCCGATCCGTTGGCAAGCCTCTAGCGCACCACCATGAACAGCGCGTTGGATCTTAGGGTAAAGCGGATCCTAACGCTGTTCAGGTGCGGATAAGTATCGCATAATACAGGTTTTAGTTACCCGCTTGGCTGCGCGATCCACTTACCCGCGTTCTCATAGGCGGGATTGACTGCCGACCCCCCGGGCAGCGCCCCCGCACGGTACAGCGCATCGCCGCCGCGCGCCTCGACCGCCGGGGCAAACTGCGTCCCCGTGCTGCGCGGTGCTCCATACGTCGGAAGTGGAGCCTGCCCGAACGAAACGGCTGTCGCTGCGCCTTGCGGGGCCTGCGCCTGCTTCAGCGCATCGATCCGCCCGGCCTCGAAGGCCTTCTCCAGCGTGATCGGATCGGCCACGTCGGCCGCTGCCGGCACCCACGTGCGCGGATGCGGCGCGGCCACCGGCTCGCCGCCGGCATAAGCTGCGGTAAACGCCGCCGGGCGTCCCGCGCCGCCGCTCCACCGATAGAACCGGTGCGCGCCGATCGTGCCGATGAACGCCAGGCTGTCGGCCCAATAAGGATGCACTGCGCTGGTGTGATAATGCGTGGCCAGACCCACCGGCGCATAGACATAGCCCGCCAGCGCTTCTGCCGCCACGCGCCGCGCGCGGTCCCAGAACTGCGCCATCGGCCGCCGCGCCATTGATCCGTCGCAGGCAAAGCTGAACTGGCAGCCCGGCCGCTCCGATCCCTGATAAACCACGCCGCACACCGTGTTCGGCCAGGCCGGGTGCGCCACGCGGTTGAGCACGACTTGCGCCACCGCACGCTGCCCCGCATCGGGTTCGCTTGCCGCCTCGTAATAGATCGCCGCGGTCAGGCACTGCAACGCACGCCCCTGATCGAGGCTCGTACCGCGCGCGATGATCGGCCGTGCGGCCGGCCCGCCACCCGTCGCGGGAATGCTGTCATCGCCGTGGATCGCCGCAATCTGCGCGTCCCAGGCATTGCGCGCCGCATCGGGTGCCAGCATCCCGGTATCGTCACTCGCCAGATAATAGAACGCCGAGCCCGGAAAACTATCACCCGGCCGCTCGAACGGCTGCAACCCCGAGCGCGCCTGCGCCGTCGCCACACCGCCCGCATCGCCCCAGCCAAACCCGCCCAGCCATGATGCGAGCACCGCCAGTAGCATCACGGCCACACCCGCCATCCGCAACCGGCGCTTCCGGTCCCCCTCCCGCATGCGGGCGGGGTTGGGCTGGCGCGAAACAACCACGGACTCTGCCACCGATTCTGCCACCGGCTCCGCCACGGGCTCAACCACCACGCGCACCGCCGCTACCCGCCGGGCGGCAATCGCCTCGGGCGGCAGCTTCACTGGCTGGTAGTCAATGATAAGCGGCATAAATCAACGGGACTCGCGCAACGAGACTCACAGGGCGGCACTCCAGCGCTAGAGCCTCTACCCAGGCCCCGCACCCCGCCATTTCACCCCGTCCCGCTTAGGCACACCCACCTGCCATCCGGTTAACGCGCAAGAACCTCCCCGGCTCGGGGAGGGGGACCGCCCGAAGGGCTGACGGAAGGGGTCTTGCCCCAAAGCCCACCCCCCGCTACCAAGCCCCTCGACGCCACCGGTGCCCGCGAGAGTGGGCTAAGAGGGAATCCGGACCAGCCCGATCAGGCTGGCACCCGGAGCTGCCCCCGCAACTGTGCCCGGTTAGCGCCTTGTCCACTATGCCACTGGCCCGAAACGGCTGGGAAGGCGGGCACGGCGCACTGACCCGGGCGAGCCAGGAAACCTGCCGGTGTGTGGTCGTTCCGCGGCCGGGCGGGGTGTACCGGGCGTATGCGTAAGGTCGCGTGCCATATGGCCCCGCGCGCCCTCTCGCCATGGACGGCAACGTCCATGGGCCGGGAGGAAACTCGAATGAAAAATCTTTACCTTGCCGCCGTGGCCCCATGCGCTTTGGCAACGTGCGCCGTGGCAACCCCAGCGCTTGCCCAGGGCGCGGAATCTGTCCTGATTTCCGATACGATCCGCCCTGAAACCATCACCGTCGTCGCCACCGGCAGCCCCCGGCGCATCGACCAGACCGGCCAGCCCATCACCGTCCTCACCGCCGCCGATCTCGATCGTCTGCAAGGCCCCGATATCACCCGCGTGCTCGAACAGGTCCCCGGCCTCACCCTCAGCCGCACCGGCGGCCCCGGCGCCTTCACCAGCGTGCGCCTGCGCGGCGCAGACAGCGAGCAAGTGCTCGTCCTCATCGACGGCGTCCGCGTCGAAGACGTCGCCGCTCCCGGTGCCGGCTTCGATTTCGGCACGCTTACCAGCGGCGGCATCGAGCGCATCGATGTGCTGCGCGGGTCGAACTCTGTCACCTGGGGCAGCGCCGCACTCGGCGGCGTGATCGCCATCACCTCCAAGGACCTCAACGGCCTCGAGGCCAGCGCCGAAGGCGGCAGCCGCGGCAGCTTTGCCGGAGACGCCGCCGCCGGCCTCGCCAAGGACAAATTTGCCCTCTCGCTCACCGGCGGCTACACCACCACCGACGGGGTCTCCGCCGCCGCTTCGGGCACCGAGCGCGACGGCGCGCGCCAGTGGCGGCTTGGCGGCAAGGCCCGGCTCGATCTCCTTCCCGGCCTGTCGCTCGTCGCCGCCGCGCGCTACGCTGATACCCGCACCGAAATCGACGGCTATCCCGCGCCCAGCTACACTTTCGCCGATACCCCTGAATACCAAACCACGCGCCAGGCCTCGGGCCGCGTGGGCCTGCGCTATCAGGGCGATTGGCTCACGCTGAACACCGGCTTCGCCCTCGCGGACACCAAGCGTGATTACTACGATCCCACGTTTGGCACGGCACCGTCCTACGGTTACCGCGGCCGCAGCGAACGCGGAGATCTCACCGGCCGCGCGCAGCTCCCATCAAACTTCGCGCTTGATTTCGGCGCAGACAGCGAATGGACCCGCTATTCCGGCACCTTCGACGCGCTGCAGCGCGCGCGCCAGACCAGCGGCCACGTCCTGCTCGGCTGGTACAC
>JBJXEK010000052.1:0-10997 GCA_046155055.1 Novosphingobium sp.
CGGTCTGGTGAAGGGGCGGAGCGCTCCGCCCCGCTGCTGCCCAAGCGCCAGCCGCGCGCCAAGGTTCAGGCTGATGGCGATGTCGCCGCGCCGGGACAGGCACACGCCGCGCCGGTCTCCAACCGTCGCCCTACCGAAATCACCGACCCCTCGCGCCCGCCCGCCCCCGCGCAGATGGGGGCCAAGGCGCGGCAGGGCGATCTGTTCGACCAGTACGAGTTGCCGGGGCTCGAAATTCTCGAACCCATGCCTGCCGCGACTGGTCCCAAGATCGACAAGCTCGCGCTCGAGCGCAACGCGCGCCTGCTCGAGAACGTGCTCGACGATTTCAACGTGAAGGGTGAGATTACCGCCGTGCGCAGCGGTCCGGTCGTCACGATGTACGAGTTGGAACCCGCGCCGGGTATCAAGGCCAGCCGCGTGATTGGTTTGGCAGACGATATCGCCCGCAACATGAGCGCGATCTCGGCGCGCGTCTCCTCGATCCCGGGGCGCACCGTCATGGGTATCGAACTGCCCAACGCGGTGCGCGATATGGTCTCGTTCCACGAACTCGCCGCGTGCGACAAGTTCGTCAATTCCAAGGGCATGCTGCCGATCATCCTCGGCAAGGATATCGCGGGTGAGCCGATTGTGGCCGATCTTGCCACCATGCCGCACTTGCTCGTCGCGGGCACCACCGGTTCGGGCAAATCGGTCGGGCTTAACTGCATCCTGCTTTCGCTGCTCTACCGGCTTACCCCGCAGCAGTGCCGCCTGATCCTTGTCGATCCCAAAGTGCTCGAACTCAAGTCCTACGACGACATTCCGCACCTGCTCTCGCCCGTGGTGACCGAGCCTTCGAAGGCCGTCCGCGCGCTGAAATGGGCGGTCGAGGAAATGGAGCGGCGCTACCGCATGATGTCCTCGGTCGGCGTGCGCAACATCTCGGGCTTCAACGAGAAGGTCCGCGCTGCGGCGAGCAAGGGCAAGCCGCTCGGCCGCCGCATCCAGGTCGGCTTCGATCCCGACAGCGGCGAGGAACTGTTCGAGGAGCAGCAGCTCGATTACCAGGTGCTGCCGCAAATCGTGGTGATCGTCGACGAGCTCGCCGATCTCATGGTCACCGTCGGCAAGGAAATCGAAGTGCTGATCCAGCGGCTCAGCCAGAAGAGCCGCGCTGCAGGTATCCACCTCATTATGGCCACCCAGCGCCCCTCGGTCGATGTCATCACCGGCGTGATCAAGGCCAACCTGCCCACGCGCATCAGCTTTGCTGTCACCAGCCGCATCGACAGCCGCACGATCCTCGGCGAACAGGGCGCGGAGCAGCTGCTTGGCAAGGGCGACATGCTCTACAAGCCGAGCACCGGGGCAATCACCCGCGTCCACGGGCCGTTCGTGAGCGACGAGGAGGTCGAGCGAGTCGCCGATCACTGGCGCGGGCAGGGTAGCCCGGACTACGTCGATTCGGTCACCGAAGAGCCCGAAGACGGCAGCTTCGGCTTCGACGATCTGGACGCCACCGCCTCTGACAATCCGGAAGAGCGCAAGTACCGGCAGGTCTGCCAGCTGGTGTTTGAAAGCCAAAAGGCCTCGGCCAGCTGGGTCCAGCGCCAGATGGGCGTGGGCTACAACACCGCATCCAAATGGATTGAGCGCATGGAAGCGGACGGCTTCGTCGGCCCCGCCAACCACGTCGGCCGCCGCGATATTTACCGTGACAAGGACGGCAATCCGCTTTGAAACGAGCGGCTTATCCGCCCGCCCTTAAGTATTTTGCCGCTGCGCCGTCTCTTAAACATGACCGGCGGTGGCTGCCTCCTGCCCACCAGCGCTGCCGCCGGTCAGTCGGGCCTCACCCGGCCTGAGACGTAACCCCGCGTGGAGGCGATGGCGTGCCCTATGAAGCCCTGACCCAGTGCTGGTATACCCGGGAGCATCGACCCACCGCGCTGCGCTTTCATGAGGACGATGGCTCCACGTTCAGCATCTGCCGTCACTGCGGCCGCCGCATCGTCACCTGGGGCAAGCACCGCTGGTCGATTGCCGACGGGCTCGATATTTCGCGGCTGGCGGAAACGGTCGTGGGCCGGTTCCTGACCGTGCTGGACAAAGCCGATGATCTCGTCGTGCGGCGCTTCACCGTGAGCCACTTGCCCGACGAGGCGGCGATCGAGGCGTTCAAGGACGAGCTGCGCGAACGCTACGGTATCGACGAGGCCGGCTCTGATCTGACTCTGGTCGACAGTGCCGAGGATAAGCCCGCGCGCCGACCGCGCAAAGCTAGCCGGCCGCGCGTCCTCCCGGCATCGGATACCCCCCGAACCGCTTGATGCGCCGGAGCGAAAAGCTCGAGCGCATGGACGAAACCCCGGGCAGCCGCGCGAGGCAGTCGCGGTGGATATGGTCATACTGATCCAGATCGGCTGCGGCCACGCGCAGCAGGTAATCCGCGCCACCGGACATCAGGTGGCATTCCAGAATATCATCGAAATCGCCCACCGCGCGCTCGAACCGGTCCATCGCCTCGCGGCTCTGGCTGGTCAGCGTGATCTCGACAAACACCTCGACCGCCAGCCCGATCCGGCGTGGATCTACCCGCGCGGCATAGCCGCTGATCACCCCCTGCCCCTCCAGCGCGCGAATGCGCCTGTGGCAGGCCGAGGGCGAGAGCGCGATGCTTTCTGCCAGCTCCGCAATCGAGCGCGACGAGTCGCGTTGCAGCGCGTTAACCAAGGCGGTGTCGGCACGGTCCATGCAACAATCTCCCGTTAAGATTGAGTAAAACAGGAAATATCACCAAATTGGGGCGTGGCAAGCCTGCAATGCGGTGAAACAGCGCGCAGCGATGGGTGTATCCTCCAGCAAGCGATCAGCCATAGGAGCCTGCCATGCGCGTCGGTACCGTCCGGGAAATCAAGAACCACGAGTATCGCGTCGGGCTGACCCCCGAAAGCGTGCGCGAACTCGTCGCGCATGGACATGAGGTTTGGGTCGAAACCGGCGCGGGCCTCGGCATCGGCGCGGCGGACCGTGATTACGAGGCGGCAGGTGCAACGATCAAGGGCGATGCCGCAACCATCTTCGCTGGCTGCGAAATGGTGGTGAAGGTCAAGGAACCGCAGGCCGTCGAGCGCGCCATGCTGCGCGAGGGGCAGGTGCTGTTCACGTATCTCCACCTCGCCCCCGATCCCGGGCAGACCGCCGACCTTGTGAAATCGGGCGTTACCGCGATCGCCTATGAGACCGTCACCGGACCCGGCGGTCAGCTGCCGCTGCTCAAGCCGATGAGCCAGGTCGCGGGCCGCATGTCGATCCAGGCCGGGGCCACCGCGCTTGAAAAGGCGCATGGCGGGCGCGGCGTGCTGCTGGGCGGTGTGCCCGGCGTGCTGCCGGGCAAGGTCGCAGTGATCGGCGGCGGCGTCGTCGGCTTCAACGCGGCGCAGATGGCCGCCGGGCTTGGCGCGGACGTGACGATCCTCGACCGCGATCCCGATGTGCTCGAACGGCTCGGCACGCATTTCGAAAGCCGGGCCAAGACACGCTTTTCCAACCAGGCCAATCTGGCCGACTGCATCGCCGAGGCCGATCTGGTGATCGGCGCGGTGCTGATCCCCGGCGCGGCCGCGCCAAAGCTCGTCACGCGCGCCATGCTCGCCACGATGAAGCCCGGCGCAGTGCTGGTCGATGTCGCGATCGACCAGGGCGGCTGCTTTGAAACGAGCCATGCCACCACGCATGCCGATCCGACGTTCGTGGTTGATGGCATCGTGCACTACTGCGTTGCCAATATGCCCGGTGCTGTCGCGCGCACGAGCACCTATGCGCTCAACAATGTAACGCTGCCGCATACGCTGAAAATTGCCGATCTCGGCTGGAAAGCTGCCCTGCGCGCCAACCCCTATCTGGCCGATGGGCTCAACGTCCATGCCGGCGCGGTGACCTACGAAGCCGTGGCGCGAGAGCTGGGGTATGAACACAAGCCTATCGGCGAAATACTAGCGTGAATTAACTCGCCCCTAAGCCAAATGCGCTAGTCTCGGCGCTATGGACTGGATTTGGCGGAAGGTTGTGCTGACGGGGCTGATGGTGTTGCTGTCCGGCCTGTTTACCGTGCCTGCCGCAGCCAGCCCGATCACCTCAGCGCAGGTCTGCCATGGCTCGGCCCGGGGGGATGAGCACTACCGCGATCTGCAGACCACGCCGCAGCGCTGGATCTGCTCGGATTCCGATTACGATATCGGCCCCGAAAGCCTGTTCCTGCGCTATCGGCTGAACGATGCGCGTGCGCCGCAGGCCAGGAGTCTGGTGACCCACGCGTCCAAGTATGCGGCGATCACCATTTGGGCGGTCGATGCCCAAGGCGCTGTGCGGCGCGAATGGCATGGCCCCAACACGGCGAAGCATCTCACTGCCGGGCCGATGATGGTGCTGCCCTTGCCGCAGACCACGGCACCGCCGCGCCTCATCGTGGTGCGCATCGACGGGCCGTGGAGCAAGACCATCGCCAGCGAGGCCCGGCTCGACAGTGCGGCCGAGGGTTCGGGCTGGGCCATCCGCGTCGTGGTCGCGATGGCTGCGATCGGCGGTATGCTGGTCGTGCCGCTGCTGCTCAACTTCGGCTTCTATATTGTGCTGCGCCGGTCCTTCGTGCTGTGGCACATCGTGATGGTTGCACTCATGCTGGTGACGACAGTGATCGGCACTGGCTTCATCCACATCGCAATGGACCTGGATGCCACAAGCGAGATCGCGATCAACAGCGTGTGCTTCGGGATCGTTGCGGGTTCGGGGCTGATGTTCATGGTCACGTTCCTTGAAGCGGATGCGCTGTCGCCGCCGCTGCGGCGGCTGTTCAAGGTCTCTGCCCTGCTTGTTCTCGCGGGCGGGGTATTCACCGCCTTGCCGTTCGATGTGCTGCGCCCGGTCAGCCAGCTCGGCATCTACGGTGCGATCATGTTCGCCATCGCGTTGATTTGCGCTGGTCTGTTCGATGCCTGGCGGCGTGGCAGCAAGCTCGTTTTGCTGCTGATGATAAGCTGGGCCCCCACGCTCATGGTCGGCGTCTATCGCATCGGTTGCTACCTGCTGCCCGAAGCGCGCCCCACCGAATCGGTCGTCGTGTTCCAGCTCGCGCTGGCGGGCGAAGTTCTGGGCAACTCACTCGGCATTGTCATCCGTTTCCTCGAGCTGCGGCACGAGCGCGATCTGGCGACCGCGCGCGCCACCGAGTTGGAGGGCGTGGCGGGGCGTGATGCTCTGACCGGGCTGTGGAACCGCCATTCGATCGAGCGCCGCTTCAACGATCTGTTCCAGCTCGGCTACCGGACGATGGCAGTGATCGATCTCGATAACTTCAAGCGGATCAACGACCGCCACGGCCATTCGGTGGGGGATCAGGTGCTGAAAGCCGTGGCCGCTGCGCTGGAGGAAGATAGCGAATCCTGCGCCATCCGCATGGGCGGCGAGGAATTCCTGCTCCTGCTGCGCGGGACCGGTGCGGCCGACCGGGCGGAGCGGTGCCGCCGCGCGCTCAGCACGCGGATCGCGACCGCAGTGCCGGGCCTCGGTCATTTGGTCACCGCAAGCATGGGGCTGGTCGAGCATGATCTGGGCGGCAAGCTCGATGTCGAATTCGCTGTGCTCTACAGCCATTGCGACCGCCTGCTCTACGAGGCCAAGCGGCTTGGTCGCAACCGTACCATGCGCGAGCGGCTGACCGGGTTCACCCCCGAACTGCAGGCGCGAACGGCTTAATCCGCTTCCTGAAACAGCGCCGCCATATCGGCCGGCACGCGCTGGATCCGGCCGCTCGCTTTGTCCAGCAGCACCCATGAGGTCAGCGCGCTGACGATCACTTTGCCCTCGGCATTGCGGAAATCGACCCGCCGGTCGAACCGCGCGAGGCGCGGCGGGCCAGGTACGAAGGTTTCAGCGGTCACCCGCTCGCCCTCGCGGATATTGCCGCGATAGTCGATCTCATGGCGGGTCACGACCCAGATGTAGGCGGCTTGCTGCTCGGCGCTCGCGACCGTTTCCCAGTGCGCAACGGCGATTGTTTCCATCCACTGCACCCACACCGCGTTGTTGACATGGCCCAGCACGTCGATGTGCTCAGGGCCTGCGGTGAAGGTCAGCGAATGGCGTTTGGTCACTCCGTTAGGCCTAGCTGCCACAGGATGAAGGCGAATTCCTCCGCCGTCTCCTTCAGCCCCTCGAACCGGCCCGACTTGCCGCCATGCCCTGCGCCCATATTGGTCTTGAACAGCAGTTCGTTGCTGTCGGTCTTCATCTCGCGCAGCCGCGCGACCCACTTGGCCGGCTCCCAGTAAGTCACACGCGGATCGTTGAGCCCGGCTGTCACCAGCAGCGGCGGATAGGCATGGCGAGCAACCTGATCGTAGGGTGAATACGAGCGGATCAGCTCGAACGCCGCTGCGTCCTCGATCGGATTGCCCCATTCGGGCCATTCGCCGGGCGTCAGGGGCAGTTCGGCATCCAGCATCGTGGCGAGCACGTCGACGAACGGCACATGCGCGACGCCCGCGCCAAACAGTTCGGGGTTCGAATTGATCACCGCGCCGATCAGCTCGCCGCCCGCCGAGCCGCCCGAAATCGCGATTTTGCCCGGCTCGGTCAGCCCGCGCGCAATCAGTCCCTGCGCCACGTCCACGAAATCGGTGAACGTGTTGATGCGCTTGTCCAGCTTGCCCGCCTTGTACCACGCGCGCCCCAGATCATCGCCGCCGCGGATATGCGCAATGGCAAAGGCCATCCCGCGATCGACGAGACTGAGCCGCCCGGTCGAAAAGCCCGGCCCGATGGCGATGCCATAGGCGCCGTAGCCATAGAGATAGAGCGGCCCTTCTGCTGCGCGGTCCTTGCGATAGACCACCGACACCGGCACCATCGTGCCGTCGCGCGCCGGGATCTCCAGCCGCTCGGTGGTGTAGAGCGCCGCATCATAGCCGGAGGGGATTTCCTGCACCTTGAGCAGGGTCAGCGCCCGCGTCGCCACCGAATAGTCGAAGACCGAGGCGGGGCTGACCATCGATTCGTAGGAAACCCGCAAGGTTTCGACGGCCCATTCGGGATTGTCGCCAAGGCTCGCTTCATAGCTCGCCTCGGGAAACGCGATGGGTTCGATCCGCGCGGGGTCGTCATAATAGCGCACCTCGATCCGGTCGAGCCCGCGCACCCGGCCCTCGATTACATAGAAATCGCGGAACAGGTCGAAGCCAGTCAGGTAGAACTCGTCCGAGCCTGCGATCAGGGTCGTCCATTCCGCCGGGCTGGCGAGCGGCGCAGTGGCAAGCCGGAAGTTCTCGTGGGTGTCGTTGGTATGGATGAACAGCGTATCGCCGCTGAGATCGACATCGTATTCCACCCCCGCCTGCCGCGGCTTCACGAGCAGCGGCGCGGCCAGGGGGTCAGCGGCCGGAATCAACCGGACCTCGCTGGTCTCGTGGTCGCCGGTCGAAATGACCAGCCAATCCTCGTTGGCCGAAAGCCCGGCCGAAACGCGAAAGCCCTCGTCGTCCTCATGATAGAGCTCGACATCTTCCTCGACTGGCCTCCCCAGCCAGTGCAGCCGGGCATTGTCGGTGCGCCACTGCGCGTTGGCGAGGCTGTAGACCAGCGCGGTGTCCCCCGCCGCCCAGACGAGCGCCGAGAGCGTTTCGGGGATGGTGTCGGGCAGCACTTCGCCTGTCGCGATCACCTTGATCCGCGCGGTGAAGCGTTCAGAGCCGCTGTCATCGACCGACCAGGCAAGCAGGCGGCCATCGCTGGAAACTGAGATCGCGCCGAGCCGGAAATACTCGAGCCCCTCCGCCAGCGCCACTTCGTCGAGGATCAGTTCATCCGGCCCTCCGGAGACTGGCCGACGCCACCATTTCTTGTACTCCGCGCCCTGCTCGTATTCGATCCAGTACAGCCAGTCGCCGTCCTTCTGCGGCACCGACTTGTCTGCTTCCTTGATTCGCCCGCGCATCTCGCGAAACAGGGTCTCGATCAGCGGTTCCTGCGCTGCCATGCGCGCCTTGAACCAGGCGTTCTCGGCTTCCAGATGCGCGAGGATCGCGGGGTCTGTCACCTCGGGATAGCCGGGATCGCGCAGCCAGTGGTAAGGGTCCTCGATCGTTACGCCGTGGTGCGTGAAGGAATAGGGCTGCCTGGCGGCGAGCGGCGGTGATGCCGCGGGCGTGCCAAGAGCGGTGGGGGGGGTGGTTTCCGTCATGCCTTGCCTCTATGTTGCGCGCCATGGTCCCGCAAGTCATGCTGATTGGGCGGGCTTTTGCATCGCAGGACGAAACCCATGTTGATGAACGCGCATGAAGCCCGGCTCGAAGCGCTGCGCAAGGAACTGGTGCGGCAGAATCTCGACGGCTTCGTCATCCCGATTTCCGATGAACACATGAGCGAATATGTCGGCGCCTATGCCCAGCGCCTCGCCTGGCTGACCGGCTTCGGCGGCTCAGCGGGCACGGCTGTCGTGCTGAAGGACGAAGCGGCGATCTTCGTCGACGGGCGGTACACGCTGCAGGTGCGCGATCAGGTCGATGGCCGATTTTATGCCTATGAATCGGTCCCGCAGACCTCGATCGCCGAATGGCTCGGCGAACATGCCGCTAAGGGCGCACGCATCGGCTATGACGCATGGCTCCACGGCAAAGGCTGGGCCGATGGCGTCGCCGCCGCACTGAAGCGCAAGCAAGCTTCGCTTGTGGCAGTGACGACAAATCCCGTCGACACGATCTGGCAGGACCGCCCCGCGCCTTCGTCCGCTCCCGCCCTCGTCCATACCGACCAATATGCCGGCAGCTCGGCGCACGAGAAGCGCGCCGAAGTGGCCAGCTGGCTGGCCGCCAAGGGGCTCGATGCGGCGGTGATTTCTGCACTCGATTCGGTTGCGTGGCTGCTCAACATCCGCGGCAGCGACGTCGATTGCACACCCGTCGCGCTGTCGTTCGTGCTCGCCCATGCCGACGGCACGGCGGACCTCTATATCGCGCCGGAGAAGGTCACTCCCGAACTCGCGCAGCACCTCGGCAACGCGGTGCGGGTGCACGACCGCGCGGCCTTCACCGGTGCGCTGGCTGCGCTGGCAGGCAAGAAGGTCGCGGTCGATCCCGAGCGCGCGGTCGCTGCGATCTATGGCGCGCTGGAAGCGGCCGGCGCAGTGCCCGTCTCCATCACCGATCCCACGGTGCTGCCCAAGGCGCGCAAGAACCCGGTTGAACGGGCTGGCCACCGCGCCGCGCAGTCGCGCGATGGGGCGGCCGTGTCGCGCTTCCTCAATTGGCTTTCGGTCACTGCCCCGGCGGGTGAGCAGACCGAACTCTCCGCCGCCGCTGCCCTGCGCGCCGAACGCGAGAAGACTGGCCTGCTGCGCGACTTGTCGTTCGACACGATTTCCGCTGCCGGACCGAACGGCGCGAGCCCGCACTACAAGGTGGACGAGCACAGCAACCGCAAGATCGAGCCCAACAGCGTCTATCTCGTCGACTCGGGCGGCCAGTATCTCGACGGCACGACCGACATCACCCGCACAGTCTGGATCGGTCCCGATGCGCCGCCCGCCGAAGTAAAGGACCGCTTCACCCGCGTGCTCAAGGGCCACATCGCGCTCGGTCTGGCAGTATTCCCCGAGGGCACCAACGGCAGCCAGCTCGACAGCTTTGCCCGCCAGTGTCTCTGGGCTGCCGGGCTCGATTACGCCCACGGCACCGGACACGGCGTCGGCAGCTTCCTTGCGGTTCACGAGGGGCCTCAGCGGATTGCCAAGGGCGCAGGCGGCCAGGCGGGGACGGGACAGCCGCTGCTCCCGGGCATGATCCTCTCGAATGAGCCGGGCTACTACAAGACGGGCGAATACGGCATCCGCATCGAGAACCTCGTGCTGGTGGAAGAGCGCGTGATTCCAGGCGCGGAAGGCATGTTCATGGGCTTTGAAACGCTCACGTTCGTGCCGATCGATCGCACATTGGTCGAGCCTGCGCTGCTGCTGCCGCACGAGCGCGACTGGTGGAACGCCTATCATGCGAAGACCCAAGCCTTGCTCGCGCCGCAGCTTTCAGGCGCGGATACGGCGTGGCTTGAGGCTGCCTGCGCACCCTTGTAGGATATTTTGTTCGTGATATGTTCCCTTTATTGCGACTCGTGTTTGAGGAAACAGGACCATGATCGGCTACGTAACACTCGGCAGCAACGACCTTGAGCGTGGGGCGCGCTTCTATGATGCACTCGCCGCCGAAATGGGCACCGGGCGCATGTACGAGTGGGATGGCGCGATAGCCTGGGGCACACCGGGCGGCGCGGCTGGAATTTGCTTGATGCGTCCCTACAACGGCGAGCCCGCGACGGTTGGCAACGGCGTGATGGTCGCACTGGAAGCCAAGGACAACGCGCAGGTCGACCGGCTCTATGTTGCCGCACTTGCGAACGGCGGCACTTGCGAGGGCCCTCCGGGCCCGCGCGGCGAAGGCGGATTTTATGCTGCCTATTTTCGCGATCCCGATGGCAACAAGCTCAACGCCTTCGTGATGGGAAGCTGACGATTGTGGCGCACCGGCTCGATACGCAGCCGATCCACCTCGGCCTTGGGGCCAAGGCGGTGCCGCAGCCGCCGTTTACCGGCATGGCGTGGTATGGCGACTATGTCGCCCGCCACGCTGCCGATGGTGCGGAGGGGCGGCTCGTAAGCCAGCACCGTTTTACGGAGAGCTGGGACAGCTGGGAAATGCACCCGGCGGGGGACGAGGTGGTGCTGCTGCTGAGTGGGCAGGCTGTGCTGCTGCTGGAATTCGCCGACGGCTCGACGGCGAAGGTTCCGATCGCCGCCGGCGAATATGCGGTCAATCCGCCCGGTGCGTGGCATACGCTGGACCTCGTCTCGGCCGAGGCCACCGCGCTATTCATCACCGCCGGCCTCGGCACCGAGCATCGCCCAAGGTAAAAAGCGCGACAATGTGCGACAAAAAAGGCTCCGCGCGGCATAGTTGCGAGACAAGTCG
>JBJXEK010000053.1:0-10196 GCA_046155055.1 Novosphingobium sp.
CCTGGCCAGTTCGAGGCAGGCGGCGAGCGATCCGCGCTCTTCACCTTCTTCCTGATATGCGGCCTTGCGCTTGTCACCATCGGCAACGGGTTCTTCAAGCCCAATATCTCGACCATCGTCGGCGCGCTTTATGCCGAAGGGGATCGCCGCCGCGATGCGGGGTTCACGATCTTCTATATGGGCATCAATGCCGGCTCGCTGTTCTCGCAGATTCTCTGCCCGCTGCTTGCGGTGGGTATGGGTTCATGGGGCGGACTCGGCTGGTGGGCCGGCTTCGCGCTCGCCGCGGCGGGCATGGCGGTCTCGTGGCTGCTGTTCCAGTTCGATGGCGGCAAGCTCGACGGGTTCGGGGAACGCCCTGCGCATGCCGATTCCGGCAAGGACATCCTGATCTACATCGGCGCGCTGGCCATGATCCCGCTCGTCTACCTGCTGTTCGCCAACCTCATGGCCTATGTGAAGCCGGAGCCCGGCAGCGGCTTTCTGGGCTACATCGCGACCTTGCCGATCATGGGCAAGGTGATGTTCGGCACGTTTCTCGTCGCCATTCCCGGCATTCTGATCTGGTCGTGGCGAAATGGCAGTCCGCGTGAGTTCCAGATGATGGTTGCCGCTATCGTGCTGATCACGTTCAACACCGTGTTCTGGACACTTTTCGAACAAGCGGGCTCCTCACTCACGCTCTTTGCCGATCGCAACACCGATATGAGCGTCTTCGGCCTGTTTTCGATCAGCGCGGGGCAGACGCAGTTCTTCAATGCCTTCTTCATCGTCGCGCTCGCGCCGCTGTTTTCGATGATGTGGGGCGCGCTCGCCCGACGCGGACTGGAACCTGGCATTCCGGTCAAGTTCGGTGTGGCACTGGTCGGCGTCGGGCTGGGCTTCCTGTTCCTCGTGTGGGGTGCGCAGTTTGCCGATGCGAACTACAAGGTCGGCCTGTGGTGGCTCGCGGGCCTCTACCTGATTCACTCGATGGCCGAACTGTGTATCTCGCCGGTCGGCCTCTCAATGATAACCAAGCTCTCGATCGCACGGATCGTGGGCCTGATGATGGGCACGTGGTTCCTCTCGATCGCCGTTGCGCAATATGTCGCGGGCGTGGTGGCGCAGTTTGCAAGTGTAGAGACAGTGGGCGGCGAAGTGACCAATCTTAAGGTCAGCCTTGATACCTATGTCGGTGTGTTCCAGACTATCGGCGAGATTTCCGTGGGTATCGGCCTGATATTACTGGTACTTTCGCTGCCGTTGAAACGACTTATGCACGGCGTGAAGTAAACGCGGGGAGAACGCCGCTCACCGTTCAGGCCCGCTGCCCCCGCGCATGCAACAGCACCGGCCGCGTGCCGCCTTGGCATGATGCCGCAGGTCTGCCGACTGCCATTCCGATCTACATCCGAACTGATTACGATTGTTATCGACGGCGCGGCAAACTGAGTGCTAAGGTTTATCATTGGTAAGCTATGAAATCCTCCGGCGAAGGGATGCTACCGCAAGCGAAGCGTACGATTGATTTCGTCGCTGATCCGTTTTCGGAAAGCGACAGTGTGGAGGGTTGATACTTGGACCTTGGCATCCTTTCGCTCGTGCTTGGCGTGGGCGCATTTGTCGGCACCCATTTGCTGTTGTCGCATCCGCTACGCGCCGGTTTGGTGCGCCGATTTGGCGCCCAGGGTTTTCTCGGGATCTATTCGCTGGTCGCTCTCGTGACATTCGTTTGGGCGGTCGTCGCGTTTGACCGCGTGCCATCCGCGCCCCAGTTGTGGGACGGGCAAGCACTGGTTCCGTGGCTGTTGGCCTGTCTGCTCACCCTTGTGGCAGCAGCGTTGTTCCTGGCCTCGCTCATGGGCAATCCTGCGCTGGCGGGCACAGACGTTTCGGGCCTCTCCACCCGCCTTCCGAAAGGGGTGTTCAAGATCACCCGCCACCCCATGATGTCTGCCTTTGCGCTCTGGGGCATCGCGCATATTCTCATCGCTCCAAGCGCGCGGACCATTATTCTGGCAGGCGGGGTCACCGCGCTCGCCGTCATCGGCTCACGCGGGCAGGACGCCAAGAAGCTCGCGCTCTATGGGCGTGAATGGCGCGTGTGGATGCAGCGCACCTCGTTCTGGCCCAAGCCGAGCGCGCTCGGCAGCCTCGGCATGTTCTGGGTTGGCGCTGTGCCGGCCTGGCTGCTGCTGACCTGGCTGCACGCAAACATCGGGCAGGTTCCAGCAGGAATCTGGCTCTGGCTCGAACTCTAAGCCTTTACCGGACCTCCTTCAGAGCTGTCCGGTGAACTGTTGATCGATCAGGCGCGCGCTTCCTGCACGCCTGCGCTGTTGTGGCGCAGAGCCTTGAGCACGGTGTCCACGATCTGCGGGGCGTTGAGCCCAGCTGTATCGTACTGCTTGTCGGGCGCGTCCTGGTCCTGAAAAGCATCTGGCAGGCGCATGGTGCGGATGCGCAGGCCAGCATCGGTCAATCCCTCATCGCTCGCCATCGTCAAGACATGCGCGCCGAGCCCGCCAATCGAGCCCTCCTCGATCGTTACCACAACGTCATGCGAAGCGATCAGGCGGCGAATCAGTGCCTCATCGAGCGGCTTGGCGAAGCGCAAGTCCGCGACGGTCGTTGAAAGGCCTCTGGCATCAAGCTGGTCGGCCGCCTTGAGGGCTTCTGCAAGGCGCGTGCCGAGCGATAGCAACGCCACCTTTGTGCCTTCGCGAACAATGCGGCCTTTGCCGATCTCCAGCCGCTCTGGAACCGCAGGCAATGGCACGCCTGTCCCGTTGCCGCGCGGATAGCGGAATGCGATCGGGCCGCTGTCATGGCAGGCTGCGGTGTGGACCATGTGGACCAGCTCAGCTTCGTCCGCTGCCGCCATCACTACCATGTTGGGCAGGGTGGCGAGATAGGTCACGTCGAACGAACCCGCATGGGTCGCGCCGTCCGCGCCGACCAGGCCGGCGCGATCTATGGCGAAGCGCACTGGCAGGTTCTGGATCGCCACATCGTGCACAACCTGATCGTAGGCGCGCTGCAGAAAGGTTGAATAAATCGCGCAGAACGGGCGCATGCCTTGCGCGGCGAGGCCGGCAGCGAATGTCACCGCGTGCTGCTCGGCAATACCGACGTCGAACGACCGCTCGGGGTAGGTCTGGGCGAACTTGTCGAGCCCGGTCCCTGCCGGCATCGCGGCGGTGATCGCGCAGATGGTGCTGTCGCGCGCGGCTTCAGCCATCAGCGCCTGCGCAAAAACGCCGGTATAGCTCGGCGGTCCGCCTGCGCTCTTGGCCTGCTCGCCGGTGATGACATCGAACTTCTGCACGCCGTGATACTTGTCCGCAGCAGCCTCGGCCGGACCATAGCCCTTGCCCTTCTGGGTCACGACATGGACGAGGCACGGCCCTTCCGCTGCATCGCGCACGTTCTCGAGAACCGGGATCAACTGGTCGAGATTGTGGCCATCTATCGGGCCAACATAGTAGAACCCCAGCTCCTCGAACAACGTGCCGCCCATCGCCATGCCGCGCGCAAACTCGTCGGTCTTACGCGCTGCCTTATGCAGCGGCTCGGGCAGGCGGCGCGATATCGCCTTGAGCAACTCGCGCAGTTCGAGGAACGGGCGCGACGAGACCAGCCGCGCAAGATAGGCGGAAAGCCCGCCGACCGGCGGTGCGATCGACATGTCGTTGTCGTTGAGGATCACAACCAGCCGGTTCCCGGCGGCAGCCGCGTTGTTCATCGCTTCATAGGCCATGCCCGCGCTCAGCGCGCCGTCACCGATGATCGCAATGCCCTTGCCCGGTGTGCCGGCCAGCTTGTTAGCCACAGCAAAGCCGAGCGCGGCGGAAATCGAGGTCGAGGAATGCGCCGTCCCGAACGGATCGTATTCGCTCTCGCTGCGCTTGGTGAAGCCCGAAAGACCGCCGCCCTGCCGCAAGGTGCGCATACGGCTGCGCCGGCCGGTCAGGATCTTGTGCGGATAGGCCTGGTGGCCGACATCCCAGATCAGCCGGTCGCGCGGCGTATCAAACACATAGTGCACGGCGGTGGTCAACTCGACCACGCCGAGTCCGGATCCGAGATGCCCGCCGGTCTGGCCGACCGTGGCGATCATCTCTGCGCGCAGCTCATCGGCGAGTTGCCGCAATTGCGAGGGTTGGAGCTTGCGAAGGTCGTCGGGTGTGTCGACCGTATCGAGCAGCGGCGTAACCAGTTTGGACATCAGACTGTCTTACACCCATGAATCGATGCTGTCGAACCCGCCGTGCGGGGAAATTCGCGCGAGGGGCTCGAGTCTTTTGGGAAACGTCCAGAGATCGACTTATCAGACCGGGTTAAGCGGAACCGGCTCGCCCTCTCCGCAATGGCCGCATTGCCCGCGAATCTCGACTACCGGGCGCACAGCAGCAAAACCCGCGCGCTGTGCAGCTTCGCGCAGCGCACCGGTCAGCCTGTCGTCATCGAGGTGGGTTGCCTCGCCGCAGATATCGCAGATGAGGAAAATGCAATCGTGGTGGCAGCCGGGATGAGTGTTGGCGACATAGGCATTGGCGCTTTCCACTCGCCGCGCCAGGTTGGTGCGCACGAACAGATCGAGGATCCGATAGACACTGTTGGCGGCCACCCGTTTGCCTCGCCGCGAGCCCACGTTTTCCGCGATATCATAGGCCGACGCGGGCTTTTCCTGCGCCGCGAGCGCTTCGAACACGTCGCTGCGCATGTCGGTCCATTGCTCGCCCGCCGCCTGCAGCGCGCCGCGAGCGGCATCGACCAGCAGGTCGCCGGCAAAATCGCGATGGTTGTGGTGGCCGCCCATGATTCGCGAAATACGCCTTAGCGCGCCCAAGCGCAAATCGGTTGGCCCGCCCCAATTCCTAACACAGTGCCTAACCTTGTGTGAAAGCGGGCTTCCATAGCTGCGGGAACACCCGCTTGAGCGCGACAACCTTGGGTGCGTCCCACATCCGGATGTAGCCATGATCTGGATTTTTCAGTGCGAAATCCTGATGATAGTCCTCTGCCGGAAAGAACCCGCGATTGGGTTCGACCGCAGTGACGATCGCCCGCTTCCAAAGCTTCAGCGCCTTGATCTGCGAGAGATAACCCGCCGTCACCCGCGTCTGCTCGGCGCTCTGCGGCACGATGGCATTGCGGTACTGCGTGCCGGTGTCGGGATATTGCTGGTTGAGCTGGGTTGGATCGCTGGCAACCCCGAAGAAAACCTGAAGCAGCTGATCATAGCGCACAATCGCAGGATCATAGGAAATCCGGATCGCTTCCGCATGGCCGGTCGTCCCCGTGCCAACCGTCTCATAATGCGCGTCGGCACGCTTGCCACCTGCGTAGCCCGAAACCACGCTGGTCACACCCTTCACATGGCTGAACACCGCTTCCAGACCCCAGAAGCAGCCGCCGGCAAACACGGCAGTCTTGAGGCCCTTGGCCTCGTTCGCGTGGACCACGGCTTCAGGCGCGGAAACCACTGCCTCGGCCTGCGCCGGCTGGAGACAGGATGTTGCCAGGGTTGCGGCGAAGGCAGCCAAAAGCACCCGCGTGCGAATCATCGGGCCAAACCCCCAGCCGCAACAGCGGGGGTCGGTGCCGCGTGGGCCGTCTCTCCACCGAAGGTGAGCACCATGGCTGCCGAGCCAAGCGCAAACCCCAGCGCCAGCGAACGAACGAGATCCTTACCGAAGAGCTTCATCATAAAATTTCCGACCTTGAATGGGCCCGATCGGGCCTGGCTTGCAAAAGCCTTAGTGCATCGGGCCTGCCAGTGGTGTGAACCACCACACAGTACCGCCGCGCTGTTGTTCGACTCTTCGTGGCAAATGGTTACAGGCCGCAGAAAAACAAGGTGCGTGCCGTCACACCCCGCGTTGCACCCCAAAATGCAATCCGGCGATATGGCATGCCGTAGCGAAACGTCGCCCCGTCCTGCAGCTAGGTTTCAGTTTGACGAGATGCTCGACGCGCTCGGCACAGACCCGTACGCTTCACGGGCGTTCCGGTTTCCGATCTGCTCGTATGCGGCCCACTGCGCGTTGGTCCGGCACGTCGTCACCCGGCGTGCCAAGGACCCCGTCACATCCTCGCGTACGCAGCGGACATAGTCAGGATCACGGCTGTTTCGCCCCGTATTGTAGGCCCGGACTTCCGCCGAGGACATCGTTTGCGGATCGCGGGTCAGCGGTGTCAGACTGCCGGGTCCTGCTGCTGCCGCGGCGAGCGCGAGGAGCATTGACGAAATCATGGCTGCAACCCCTTCCTGACCGGTCCGGACATACTTCATCGCCTTCGTAACGAGCAGCGGTTCCCCGCGCAAGAACAGCGCGCCTCACTTCAACGCGGCATCGCTCGCGGTAAAGTAAGCTGAGATACTTGCGCATTCCCGATGGCTGAGGTGCGGGTTCCACGCATCGAGGATGAGCACGGCACGCCGGGCATCGCTGTCGTTCCACGCCTCGTGTTCGATCGTATCGTCGAAGGCGAACGCCCTGCCTTCCAGCCATTCCCGTGTCTCACCGCCTACACGAAACCTGCAGGCGGGTGGCACATCGAGCGCGAGGTGGACGATGGCGCGCGTGTTGGTGACACCGGTGTGGGCGGGAATGTGGCTGCGGGGCTGCAGCAGTGAGAAGAATGCGTTCGGCGCCCGCCCAGGAATCCGCGCCAATGGCAAACTGTCGAGCACTCTGGCGGTATGCGGACAGCGCTCGATGACCGCCGCGTTCGGTACACCATACTCCCACAGGAAGCACGCGGACCAGTCGAGCGAACCGTCCAGCGCGGTCCACTTGTTTTCCGGACTGCCCGGCTCCATCCGCACATAGGGCCTGAGCGCCTTGCCCGGTTCGGCAAGCAGCGCATCAAGTTCTGCGCGGATCGGGCCGGCCTCGGCCTCCAGCGTCTCGAACCAAGGGAAATGGCGGCCGTCGAAAAATTCGTCAGCAGGCAGGAACGGGTAAAACAATCCGGCGCATTCGTTGGCATAAATCCGTCGCTCGCCAAGCGCAGCGCTCGTAAAAGCGCGAATGCGGCGCTGTTCGGTCTCGTCGAGCCGGGCGCTTGCCACCAGCGCGGCGCGCGTTGCCTCGGCGACCCGCGCGCGCAGGCCGACGCAATAGGCGTCGCCCGCAGCAATTTCGGCCCGCACCGGCGCCGGCAAATCGGGGAAGCGCAGCGCCAGTTGCTGTACCCCGTCCCATGCAACGAGCGCCCTGGTCTCCTCGCCCAGGCGCTGCAGCAACTGTGCCATGCGCAACTGTGCGGTGAAATCAAGCCGGTCGAGATCGAGCGCGCGCTCCAGTGCGAAACGCTCGCCTTCGGCGTCCGTGCTCATGCGGCAGGCCAGCGCGAGATTGATCCACAGCGATAGCGCATCGGGATCAGCCTCGGCTGCCTCCCGCGCGGCGAGAACCGCGGCGGACGCATCGCCTGCGCGCAGCGCGGCCATGGCGCGCTGGTTCGCGGCTTGTGCCCGAGTTCTGTCGATGGATGGTGGTGTCATGCCCGCCTATGTCTAGCGCGGCGCACGCGATCGGCAAGCGACGTTGCAGGAGCGTTGACCACGGCTTAAGGCATGGGCATGCAGCCGCCACGTTTCGATCCCGCCAATCCCGAGTGGCTGGCCCACCGCCTGGTCGAAAGCACCGATGCCGTGCGCTTTGTCCATGTGCCGCGCGGCGCGCACGCCGCCATGGCCTTCCTGACCGACGAGTATCTTGCGGCCCAGTTCGGCGGTGCTCCGCCCAAGGTCGATATTCCCGCGGCGCAGCTGCTTGCGCAGTTCGGCAAGCGCCCGCTCGGACTGCTGTTCCATTCCGCGTTCTGCGGCTCGACGATGCTGACCCGTGCGCTCGCCCAACCGGGTGCGGCGATGGGCTTGTCCGAGCCGGTCATTCTTAACGACGTTGTCGGCCTGCGCCAGCGCGGCGCGCCGCCAGCTGCCGTGGCCCGCGCGGCAGACCTCGCCCTGCGGCTGCTGTCACGCCCGTTCGGGCCGGGCGAGAGCGTGGTCGTCAAGCCTTCGAACGTCATCAATCCGCTCGGTGAACTGCTGCTCGCGCTTGCGCCCGAAGCGCGCGCGGTGTTCCTGTATGCGCCGCTTGAAACGTTCCTGATTTCCGTAGTGCGCAAGGGATTGCCTTGCCGCCTGTGGGTGCGCGAATTGATGGCGGGATATCTGCCGCAAGGCATAATTGCGCCGCTGGGCATTGGGCCCGAAGAAGTGTTCCGCCAGAGCGATCTGCAGGTGGCGGCGGTCAGCTGGCTGGCGCAGCACCGGCTGTTTGCCGCGCTGGCGCGCAAGCTCGGTCCCGCACGGCTGCGCACGCTCGATTCGGAGAAGCTGACCGGCGATCCGGAGCGCGCTCTGGCGGCGGCGGCTGCGCATTACCAGATAGCGCTTGATGGCGCCTCGGTAGCCAGCATCGCCGCAGGGCCATCGTTTACGCGGCATTCCAAATCGGGAGCAGCCTTCACACCCAATCAGCGCCGCGCCGAATACGCAGCCGCGCGCAGCGCCCACGGTGAAGAAATCGACATGGTCTGCGCATGGGCTGCGAAAGTCGCCGAGCAGGCGGGTATCTCAATGGAAGCGCCGAACCAGCTACTTTAGCCGGCGTACCCCAGCTTTTCGATCCAAGGCGTCAGAATCGGCATCACCGGTGCGAGGTAATCGGCGTAAGGCTCCCACTGGCGCGTACCATCGAACAGGCCGCGCCGCACCTGCCGGGCACTGGCGGTGGATACCCCGCGCGCGCGGGCTGTTCGGTCGAACCGGCGTAAATTCTCGCTCCATGGCAGCCCGGCGAAGGCGCAGATCGCCTTGGTCGTCGCATCGAAGTCCTGCACCATGCGGTGATAGTGCACCTCGTGCACCGCCAGCGGCAACTTGGCGATCGCCGCCTCGGTCAGCCGCATCAGCGCATCGTAATGCCGCGCCGCGCCCTCCAGCGTTGTGAAATCCATCGCCGCGTTGGTGAGCGCGAAGCTGGTTCGAAAGCAGCTCCACACCACATCGCGCGGATCGCGCCGCACGAGCAAGATCCGCGCCCGCGGAAACAGCCGCGCGATCAGCGGCAAGCGGATCGACTTGAGCGGATCCATGTCGACCAGCGTGTTTCCGGACGGATCGCGGCCCAGGGCCGCGCCGACGCGCTGCCAATAGGCCGAGCGGTAGGGCTCGAGCGCAGCATCATCCAGCGCAGTGAACCGGGCCAGACCGGATTGTCCGACAAGGAACGCCTCGTCGGCCTCCCGCAGTGTCGGGCGTTCTTCAATCGCCGTGATGCCCGGAAGTGAGGCCAAGACATTTTCAAGCAGCGTGTTGCCGCTCCTTGGATAACCCAGCACGAACACGTGGCTGGCCCTCCCCTCGGTGAGCGGGTCTTGACGCCAAGCGCTCACATCCATGGCCGTCACGCCCGCCAAAATGTTTTCAATGAATTGCCGATGGGGCTCCCGTTCCGCAAATATCGATGCATGGAGCGCCGCAAAGTCCTGCTTGGCTTGGGCATAGGCGGCGAAGGCGGCGTCGACCAAGCCAAGAGCGCTTAAGGAATCCCCGTAGATGTGGAGCAGTTCCATCCGTTCCGGCGACGGCGCAGCCATGTGCGCAAGCGCGGGTTCGACAAGCGCGCGCGCCGCTGCGCCATCGCCGGCTTCAAGCTCGATAGATGCCAGTGCTGCGAGTGCTGCCGGGTTCGCTGGCTCGGTGGCCAGAGCCGCTTGCGCATAGCTGCGAGCGGCCTGAGCCTCTCCATCGCGCGCGGCGATCCGTGCTAGCCCCGCATTTGCGGCGGCATGACCGGGCCTGATTGCAATGACCATCTCATGACAACGCCGCGATTCGGCCATTGCTCCACCCGTAGCCATCACATAGCCGCGCTCGAGCCAGGCTTCGACATAACGCGGCGCGAGGGCGATTGCCTCGTCGCAGCGCAAGGCAGCGTCGCGCAGCCGCCCCACCATGCGATGCATTCCAGCAAGGCCGACCATGGCATCCACCTCGCGCGGATTCAGCGCGATTGCGCGCTCGAACAGCGATGCTGCTTCGGCCGTCTCGCCCCGTTCAGCGCGAAACCAGCCGAGCGTTGTGCAATCAGCCGCAGTGCCGCGTCCGGATGCAAGGGCGGCGGCGGCGCGGTGTGCTGCTGATTCGTGGGTGTCGGCCATGACGGGCTGCCATCGGACGCGCAGTGCCG
>JBJXEK010000054.1:0-4376 GCA_046155055.1 Novosphingobium sp.
CGGTGATCGGGGCGAGGATGCGGATATGGGGATTGCCGGCGATGCGACGTTCGATGTTTTTGTGATCGCGGCCTTGCCCTGCCAGCACAAGGCCGACCGGACGGCGCGTGCCCGCCGCCGTCACCGCATCGACCAGCATCGGCCAGCGCTTTTCGGGTGCGAACCGGCCTACGCCGATCAGCAGCGTGGCGTCCTCGGACAGTTCGCACAGCTCTAGCAGCCCCTTGCGCATCCGCTGGTCGCGGTGCGCAGGCGAAAACACACCGGGATCGACGCCCATGGGATTGGTCACAACGCCTTGCAGCCCGCCGCCCGTCAGCCGCTGCGAGAGGCCGGGGCTGGCGCTGACGATCATGTCGTACTGCGTGTCGAGCTTGCGCAAATGCCGCCAGTAGCGATCAAAGGCCTTGTCGATCACCGGACGCGTGGCGACACCATCGAACCATCGGTAAGCATAAGCCGAGAGCGGATCGGCGTGCATGATCAGCGCGCGCGGCGCGGTGCCGGGCCATTCACCGACGATGCTGGCGCTGCGCCAGGGTGACGAGGCCTCGACCACATCCGGCGCTTCGCGGTCAAGCACGCCATAGAGCGCGGCGACGTCGTTGAAATACCGGTAGTTGAAATCGAGTGGGAAGACCGTGCTTTTGACCCAGATGATCCGTGCGTTCGGGCCGCGCTCCTCGATCCGGTCCTGCTCGCCAGGCGCGATGATCACCACCTCGTGGCCCAAAGCGGCCCCCGCCTTGAGCTTGCGATCAACATACGTGCGCACCCCGCCGCCCTTGGGCGCGTAAAAGGCACAGACATCGACGAGTTTCATCAAGATCCCCGTTTTTGGCCCCGTTTTGGCCCCGTTTATGAGCCTTTTATCGGTCCGAACGAGAACAGGCCGGTACGATAGTTCATGAGAATGCGCAATGTGGTAAGCCCACCCCCCGCATTGACCGCAACCGCTGCCGCCTTGGGCTTGGACCAGCCGAGCCTGGGATTGGCGGAAAGGCCGAAGCCGTCGCGGCTAAGGCTGAACTTGTGATCCATGTTGCGATCGTGCAGCACGGTGACGGCATAGGTGCCGGGGCCGGGCAGGCGCACGCACAGGCGCGGCGTCGGCTCTGCGGGAACCGGCACCTCCACGCGGCGGAAGGTCTTGCCTGCGTTCAGGAGCACGTTGTCGTCCGCAAGGAAATCGGTGTCGTTCGCCGGATAGACTTCGACCTTGACGCGCCCGGTGTGGTCCTTGAGGCCGATGAGATCGACGAGGAATGCAGGGCCGCTTTCACCCGGACGGCACTGGGCTTCCGCCTTGCCGAGTTCCGGGCTCGTTTGGATCGGTCCAGCCGCGGGCAGCAGCATCAATGCCGCCACGAGAAGCACGGGCCGTTTCATGCATTCTTCTCCTTCTGCACCAGATCAAGTAAAACCAAGGCGATGAACAACACCACATGGGTTGTTACAATCAGCAGCGATATCATCGCGATCATTTCACTCGTCTGAACCTGACTGCCAGCCAGCAGTGTGGAGATTCCGGCGAAAGCGATGTCCTTGTTGGGAATGAGCGGGAGGCGCGACAAGAGCAGCCGCACGGTTGAGAGTAGCAGCAACGGGCCAATACCGACCGACGGCAGGATGAGATGCCAGGCCAGTGCGGAGAGGCCCGTATTGGCCACGATGCGCCCGCAATGGGCCACGAGCACGAACCAAAGCTGCGACCGGGGCAGGCTGAGCAGGCCGTTGCGGAAAAACATGATCACCAGCGAGGTGACCAGAACCACGCCAATGGATGTGGCGAGCACGTTGCCATCGCCCCCCAAGCCGAGCTTGCTGATGATCGGCCAGGTCACGATCAGCATGATGAGGGTCATGATATTGCCGGCCAGCGCCGAGAGGATCGCGACGTCCTTGACCGCGCCGAACGGCGATCCGGCCATCTTCACATGCCGGCGCGCCCAATCGTAGAAGTAGACTTCGCCGACGTAGCCCAGCAGCAATTCGTTGCCGATCAGCTTCTTGAGCAGCGGCAGGATGCCCGAGGGCGGGATGCCCCAAAGCTTGCGGAAGATGATCCAGTCCGCCACCGGACCCGCGAAATAGCTGGCGGCCAGCACGAACCAGATGAGCGGCGAAGTCGGCACGATCGACCAGACCGTCGCCCAGTTGAGCTCGCGCAATTGCAGCAGCACTGCGGCGAGGATCGCGACCGAGATCACCGGGCCCACCCACCCGCTCCACTTGCGCAGATTGCTCTCGAGCGGAGCAGCGGGCGGCAAGACCGTCGGGAGCACCGGGGGTAGCTCGGCCGGACGGCCAAGCGCGTCGCTGGGGGGCATTGCCGCAGGTCCCTTCGAGGTGCCGGCGTCGCCGTCGGGGTTAAGCACGGGCCAGGCCCTCCATCAGCGCGAGGTAGCGATCCGAAGCTATCTCCACAGTGAACCGCCGCGCTTGCTCGCGTGCGGCGGCTTCGTCAAATTGCAAGTTGGCAATGTCGGCCATCGCGCCGGCGAGCGCTGCGGCGTCACCCACCGGCACCAGCACCCCGAAGCGGCCCGCGCCGAGCATATCGTCCATCGAGACACTGCAACGCGTGGCGACGACCGGCAGCCCTGCAGCAAGAGCTTCGGCAACCACGGCGGGCACGCCTTCGTAGTCTGACGAGAGCACCAGCGCATCGACGGCAGCCAGCTCGGCGTCAAGCGGACTGACGTGGCCGGGGAGGCGCACTTTGGCTGCGATGCCGAGGCGCTTGATCCGGGCTTCGAGCGCGGGGCGCTCGCCGCCCTCACCAACAATCGCGAGCCGGTCATCAGGCCCGGCCATCGCGGCGAAGGCATCGAGCAGCAGGCCAAAGTTCTTCTGCGCGGCGAGGCGGCCGATGGCGAGGAAGCGGCGGCCCGGCCCGGCCCGGGTCCCAGCCGCGCGCGCGGCTGCCCGTGCCGCCGCAAGCCGCTGGATATCGGCTTCATCGAGCGAAGGATCATCGATGATCGCGATGCGATCTTGCGGCGCGCGCATGAGTTCGGCGATCTCGGCGCGCATCGGCGGCGCCATGCCGACCAGCCTGCCCAGCATGCGGCCCTGGATGCGCAGCCATGCGCGGTAAAATGGACGGACGAGGGCGGGCAGATCGGCGCGGGTCAGATCGTTGCTGATTTTCGCCGCGACCGGAGGGCAGCGCCGTCCCAGCAGCAACCGCATCATCACTGCGACAATCGTATAGGAATTGCCCGCGCAGAACAGCACGTCGGGGCGGATGCGGCGGATCGCGCGGGGCAGGTGCAGGATCATCCAAAGCGTTTCCCAGCGCGCGCTGGGAATGACTTCCGGGCCAAGCAGTTCAGGCTGGAGCCCCGGCCATTCGCGGCGCATGGCCCCGGCGGTGCGGCCCATGACCAGCCGGGAATCGACACCGGCTGCGCTCCATACGGCATGGAGCCGCAGCGCCACGCGCTCGACGCCGCCAGGCTCGAAGCTGTGGAGGAACGTCAGCACGCGCAGCGGCGGCCGCGCTGAAAGGTCAGCAGCATGCGGTTCGGGGGCAAGGGCGTTCAAGCCGCCGCTCCGGCCAGATCGGCATACCGGGCAGGCGTGTGTGTGCGCGCAAAGCATGCCAGCGTGCGGTCGATGCTGGTGAGCAGCGCGGGCACGGTGGTGTCGCCGGGGTGGACCGCGACGCGGATCGTGCGGGTGAAGGGCAGCGCGGCGCGGCCCAGCGCGGCGGCAAACAGCGAACTGGCGATACGCGCCTTGCTGCGGCTGGCCCAGGTGATCACCGGACCCTTGGCGAGCACTGCGCCGCTGCCCGGCCGCCAGACTTTCATGTGATCCTCGGCCAGCGCAAAGCCCAGCTCGCGCATCGCGGCATGTGCGCCCTCGCCGTAAAGCCAGGCGGGCGCGATGAAGCCTGCGACGGGGCGACCGATGGTGTCCTCGACAAGCGCGCGCCCATCACGCATGCGGGAGAGCGCTTCGGCCTGCGGCAGGTTCAGGAACTCGCCCTCGCCCGCCGTCATGTGCTTGCCCTTGAGCGCGGCGAGGCCCTCAGTGGCGGGCGTTTCGTCCTTGTGGCTCCAGCCGTGGAGGAACATCTCGATGCCCTGATCGGCCCAATCGCGCAGGCGGCTAGCGAAAGCGGCATTGCCTGCAATGGGTGCGCCGCGCCAATGATCGGGGATCACCAGCATGGCAAATCGAGCCTCGCCGACATGGCGCGCAAGCCGCTCCGCCAGCAAATCGACCTCGCGCTCGAACCGCGGCGATACGTCGTGGATCGAGACCAGCAGGCGCCGCGTATCGGCGGGGGCAGGGGACGACGCCTCGATCATGCCTGCGCCGGTATCACCACCTTCGGTATCGCCGCAAGGCATCTGGTCGGCAAG